>JALHOQ010000145.1 GCA_022842925.1 Bdellovibrionales bacterium | reverse complement strand
GTTGAGCCTGGCGATCGGCAAAAAAGGCCAGAACGTGAGACTTGCGGCCAAACTCACGGGTTACAAGCTCGACATCATGTCCGAGTCGAATATGGCGCAAAAGACCGCGCAGGCCATTCTCAACTTGTGCTTGATCCCGGGCATGAATGAGACGATGGCGCAGAATATTTATCAGTCCGGTTTCTCTTCGGTGCAGATGTTGTCCGGAGCGGATGCGGATCAGATTAAGAATATTCCGGGTTACGAAGACGAAGCGAAGGCGCAGAAACTGGTCGATGACGCTGTGGCGTTGGTCGCGCAATATAAAGCCGAAGGCAAAGAGTTGCCGACGGTATCCGGCAAGGGCGCCGAGGGCGCCGGCAAAGAAGTACAAGCGTCCCACGACGCCAAGTCGCAGGCGGATGTACGGCTTCGCGAGGAACTGGCCAAGCTGGATAAGAAGGAGAATGAGTGACTCAATTGAAGGTATTTGAATTCGCCAAAGAGATCGGCGTTGAAACATTGGTGTTGATGGACAAGATTCGGGAGTGGAAGCTGCCGGTTCGAAGTCACATGGCCACGCTCGACGAGGCCATGATGGCGGAGATCAAGACCCGCCTCGAGGAAGCGACTGCGAAGGCGGACACCCGGTCGAAAAAGAAGCCCGCGATTCGTAAGAAAGCGGCGGATGCCGCAGCGGCCCCCGCGGCTCCGGCCGTGAAGAAGGCGGCCGCTCCGGTAGTGGCTGAGCCCGCTCCCGCTCCGGCCAAAAAAGCTCCTGCAAAAAAGAAAGCGACCCCTGCGGCCGCAAAAGCTGAACCGAAAGCGAAAACCGCGAAGTCGATGGTGATTCGCCGCAAAGCCGGTGAGGCCGAACGGGCCGCCGAAGCCGAAGCGGAAGCTCAGGCGCAGCTCTTGGCTCAGGCCGAAGCGGCTCGCGCGGCTAGCGAAACAGAAGGTATCGATCCCGGCGAAATACAAGGGGACCCCGAAGCCCAACAATTGGCCGCAACCGTTGCGCCGGAAGGTGCTGTCGGTGGACCGGTCAGTGCGGCGGGTCCTACTGCTGAGCCCATCAAACGACGAAACATTGTCGGTCGCATGGATCTGCGCCGCGTGGCCACTGTAGCGCCGCAGCGGGGTGGAACTGGTGGGGCCGCAGGCGAACCGCGCGTATCGCGCACGGCGCCTCGTAATATCCGCACAGGATTTTTCTCTGCCGACAGCATGGCCACGCCCGAGCCACCGGTCGATACGTTTAAAGAGCAGCAAGCTCGGGACGAGAAGAAGAAAAAGGCCGGCGGCGGCGGAACGGGTCGCGAAGAAGTGGTCAAGGTCTTTACGGCCACCGAATTTCGTAAACGCGAAGTCATTTTTCAGCCGAAGAAAAAGAAATCATCCATGGGCCGCGAGGGTAAAAAAACGCAAATCACAACTCCAGCCGCGCATAAGCGAATTGTCAAAGTGAACGGAGTGATCTCACTCAACAACTTGGCCATGGAAATCGGCGTTAAAGCGCCGCTTTTGATGAAAAAGCTAATGGCCGAGGGCGTGCAGTCGTCGATGAACTCCGATCTGGATTTCGACACGGTCGCGTTGATCGTGCCCGAGTTTGGTTGGGAGGCGCAGAACACGCTGAAATCCGAAGCGCAATTAATTGAAGCCAGCGCCTTTGGCGAACTTGAGGCCGACAAAATCGAGCGCCCGCCCGTCGTGACCGTTATGGGTCACGTCGATCATGGTAAAACCTCACTGCTCGATGCCATTCGCAAGGCGAAAGTGGCCGAGGGCGAGGCCGGTGGAATCACCCAGCATATCGGCGCGTACTCGGTGACTTTGGATACCGGACATAAAATCACATTTATCGATACGCCCGGTCACGAGGCCTTTACAGCCATGCGCGCCCGGGGCGCCAACGTCACCGATATCGCGATCATCGTGGTCGCGGCCGATGACGGAATGATGCCGCAGACGGCGGAGGCCATCAACCACGCCAAGGCTGCAAAAGTGCCGATTATCGTGGCCGTAAACAAGATGGACAAGCCGGGTGCGAATCCCGAACGAGTGAAGCAGCAGCTGACCGAATTCGAACTCGTCCCCGAAGAGTGGGGCGGCACAACGATTTACTGTCCGGTCTCGGCCCTAAAGGGCACGGGCATTAAGGAGTTGCTGGAACAGATTCATGTGGTGGCCGAAGTTCAAGAACTTAGAGCTAATCCGAAGCGCTCGGGTACGGGTATCGTGATTGAGAGCCGAATGGAAAAAGGCCGCGGTACCGTGGCCAGCATTTTGGTGCAGGACGGAACAGTTAAACTCGGCCAGATTATCGTGGCCGGGTCCGTAGTCGGTCGCGTGCGCAATATGAGCGATTATAAAGGTCAGAGCGTGATCGAGGCCACTCCCGGCATGCCGGTTGAGGTTCTAGGTCTGCCGGAGCCGCCGATGGCGGGAGACCGTTTTGACATCGCCAGAGACGATGAGAGCGCGCGCAATATCGCCGGTCAGCGACTCGCCCAGGTGAAGCAGGAGGAAACTCCTCATTCGAAAATGACACTCGAGCAGCTTTTCTCGCGGGTGAAGACCGGAGATGTAAAAGAGCTGTCGTTGATCCTGAAGGTCGACGTCGCGGGATCGATGGAAGCAATTAAGGGAATGGTCGACAAAGTCGCCACCGATGAAGTGAAGGTGAAGATCATTCACTGCGCGGTAGGCGGTATTACCGAGAGTGACGTGCTTCTGGCATCGACATCCAAGGGTGTGATTGTCGGCTTCAATGTGCGGCCCGACGGCAACGCCGCTCGTATGGCCAAAGAGAAGGGTGTCGAAATCAAGTCGTACTCGATCATTTATGAGTTGGTCGACGATCTGAAAAAATCGATGTCGGGTCTTTTGGCGCCAACGGTTATCGAAAAATCCGTGGGTCGAGCCGAAGTGCGCAACATCTTCGTGGTTCCGAAACTGGGAACGATCGCGGGCTGTTTCGTGACCGAAGGAAAGATTGTGCGCAACAATATGTTGCGTCTGGTCCGTGACGGAAAAATTATTTATGAAGGCAAAATCTCCAGCCTAAAACGCTTCAAAGACGACGCCAAAGAAGTGGCGCAGGGTTTTGAGTGCGGTGTGGGCATTGAGAACTTTAACGACATCAAAGCAGGCGACGTCATCGAGGCATACGTTAAAGAAGAGCAAACTCGGGAGCTCTAAGCGGATGTCAGACTCAAAACGGGTGGAACGGATCCAGAGCGAAATGCTCCGGATCCTGGGTTCCCATCTCCAAAATGGCTTAAAACAGCCTCTACCTTGTTACGCTTCCATCACGGCGGTCGAAGTGCATCCTGATCTGCGTACGGCGAAGGTCTTCTTTCGCTTGGTCGGCGGGCAGGGTGTAGTCGACGAGGCCCGTAATATTCTTTTAGAGGAACGCTCGGACTTTCAAAAACAGGTGGCGGCGGAACTGAAAACCAAGTTTTGCCCCGTTCTGCGGTTTGAATTTGGCGTGGCCCCGCATATGGATGAAATCGACCAGATGTTAGCGAACTTGCGTCGGCCGAAACAATTTTGAAATTCGAGGATTAAACTTGGACCGTCACGGACTTCTTTTGATCGATAAGCCCCAAGACATGACCAGCCACGACGTGGTGGCGTCTTTGCGCCGAAGCCTGCGCCAGAAGCGCATTGGCCATACGGGGACTCTCGATCCGATTGCAACCGGGCTGATGGTGGTGGTCTTGGGTGAGGGCACGAAGCTTTCGGATTATTTGGTGGCGGAGGACAAGGCGTACTCGGTGCGGATTCGGCTGGGGCTGAACACCGACACTCTGGACCGTGCGGGCCAAGTGCTCGAGCGCCGACCGGTGAACGTGGACCTGCCACAGGTTCAAGATGCCGTAATGGCCCTTGAAGGTGAATTTGAGTGGCCGGTGCCGAAGTTCTCGGCCGTGAAAGTCGATGGGGAGGCCCTGCACAAAAGGGCCCGCCGCGAGGCCGAAGACTTCGCCACGCCGCTCAAAGAAATGAAATTTTGGGACGTCCGGCTTGAGGAGTTTTCAGGGGACGCTTTGACGGTGTCGCTGAGCTGCTCCAAGGGCAGTTATATTCGCACCTGGGTGCAACAGCTCGGGGAACGCCTCGGGACGGGCGCGATCGTTGAAGAACTGCGCCGAACGCGTGTGGGTGGGTGGACTGTAGCCGACTCTATCCCCTTGTCTGCTCTTGAAGCGGCCGAAGCCGAAGAGAACGGCGAGGCCTTTATTTCGTTGGGAGCGGCTTTACCGGGTTACCGCTCGGTCGTGGCCGATGCTCGCGAGGCCCGGCTGGTGGAAAACGGCCAGGTCCCTCGGGACATGATGGGTCGCTTGATCCCCGAACAAAAACACGCCTTTGAAACCGGCCGTCCGGTTTATGTGAAGGTGATCGGCGCCCACGGCGAATTGCTCGCCATTTTGGCCGCGGAGCCAGGGCAAGGTCTTAAAATCCGGCGGGTTTTCCGGCTTTCTTAAGCCTTGACCTTTTAGCCTCTCTGCTTCTAAATCGAGGGATTCTTTGAACCGACTCGAGGGTGCGACCGCCAGACGGCCCGAGGGTACTTAACATTGGCGATTTCGTTTGCGAAATCGCCGCATTTTTGGAGGTTTCTCCCATGGCATTACAGAAAGAACATAAAGAAGCGATCGTTAAAAAATTCCGCCAGAGCGAGCTCGACACCGGCTCGTGCGAAGTGCAGGTGGCTCTGCTCACCAACCGCATCCAAGATCTGAGCAAACACTTTAAAGATCATAAAAATGATGTCCACTCTCAGCGCGGTCTCGTGCACCTCGTAAATCAGCGCCGTCAACTGTTGGCTTATCTTAAGAAGACCAACAACGACCGCTACGTAAAGCTGATCAACGATTTAGGATTGAGAAAGTAAAAAGACAACCGGGGTCGTGATGAATGCGACCCTTTAAGAAAAAGAAAGAACACAAATGAATAAAGTTACAGTTTCCGGACGGTTTGGTGAAAGCACCGTCACGCTCGAGACCGGACGCCTGGCTAAACAGGCCGATGGGTCTGTATTGGTCACATCTGGCAACAACATGGTTCTGGTGACTGCGGTTTCCAGCAAGAGAGAATCCGATAAGGATTTCTTTCCCTTAACGGTTGAGTATCAAGAAAAGTTCTACGCCACGGGCAAAATCCCTGGTGGCTATTTCAAGCGTGAAGGCCGTCCGACCAATAACGCGACCTTAACCGCGCGTCTGATCGATCGTCCGATCCGGCCTTCGTTTCCTGAAGGTTACCGGTATGAAACTCAAGTCGTGGCCACCACCCTGAGCTACGACGGCACTTTTCCCATCGACGTTCTCGCCTCTGTCGGCGCCTCGGCGGCGCTTCACTTAAGCGATGTTCCGTTCAATGGTCCCACCGCTTCGGTGCAGGTCGCTCGCATTGATGGCAAGCTGGTTGCGAATCCTTCTATTGCCGATCTCGAACGCTCCGATCTGGACATTATTGTGGCCGGTACTCGCAATGGACTTTTGATGGTGGAAGGCGAAACGCAGTTTGTGAGCGAAGCGGATGTTCTTGCGGCGCTCAAATTCGGCCATGCTGCCATGATGCCGATCTTTGATCTGCAAGATGAGCTGCGCAATAAGTTCGGCGTTAAGGCCAAGCGCGAGTTTGTACCCAAGACGATTGACGCGGAATTCGACAAGCCCGTTCGCGAGTTTCTCACGCCCTTGATCACCAAGGCGCTGCAAACCCGAGACAAAGGCCAGCGCTATGACGCTTATGACGCCGCCAAGTCGGCCGCCAAAGAAAAGTTCATCGCCGTCATCACTGATGATGCCTTAAAGGCCAAGCGAGACAAAGAGCTCGGCTCGATCGTCGAAGATCTTAAATACCGCATTAGTCGCGATTTGGTTTTGACGACCAAGTCCCGTATTGACGGTCGCTCGACCACGGATATTCGCAATATCTGGTGCGAAGTGGGTTTGCTCCCGCGCGCTCACGGTTCCGGCCTGTTTACCCGCGGTGAAACCCAGGTGTTGGGCACGGTCACCTTAGGGACGGGCGATGATGAGCAAATGATCGACGATCTCGCCGGACTGACAAAAAAGAAATTTATGCTGCATTACAACTTCCCGCCCTTCTCGGTCGGTGAAGTGGGCCGTCTCGGTGGTCAGAGCCGCCGCGAAATCGGACACGGTTTCTTGGCCGAGCGCGCGATTAAAGCGATCTTGCCCGATTTCGAAAAGTTCCCTTACACCATCCGTATCGTAAGCGAAGTTCTCGAATCGAACGGCTCGAGCTCGATGGGTACGGTGTGCTCGGGCACTCTCGCGCTCCTTGATGCCGGCGTTCCGATTAAAGGCAATGTGGCGGGTATTGCCATGGGCCTAATCAAAGAGGGCGATCGTGTCGCCGTCTTGTCGGATATCTTGGGTGATGAAGATCACTTGGGTGATATGGACTTTAAAGTGGCTGGCACTCGCAAGGGTGTGACGTCGCTGCAAATGGATATCAAGATCGACAGCATCAGTTTCGAAGTGATGGAACAGGCCTTGAAGCAGGCCTACGATGGCCGCAACCACATTTTGAATGAGATGGAAAAAGTGATGTCGCAGCCGCGCGGGGAAATTTCCCAGTACGCGCCTCGCATTGAAACCATCAAGATCAAGCCCGATAAGGTGCGCGAAGTGATCGGTGCCGGCGGTAAAGTCATCAAGGGAATCATCGAAGAGACCGGCGTGAAAATCGACATCGAAGACGACGGCACGATTCATATCGCGTCGGTGGATCCGAAGGCCGCTAAACGTGCGATTGAGATCATCAACTCGATCTGCGCCGAGGCGGAAGTCGGCAAAGTCTATAAGGGCAAAGTGGTCAAGATCATGGACTTCGGCGCCTTTGTTGAGATCTTCCCCAATAATAGCGGTCTGCTGCATATTTCGGAAATCGCCCATGAGCGGATCCGCAATGTGACCGATGTGCTGAACGAAGGCGATTCGATTGACGTTAAAGTTCTCGATATCGATCGTTCTGGACGGATAAAACTCTCGCGCAAGGCCTTGCTGGAACGGCCAGCCCAGCCGAACTAGTTTGAAAGCGTACAGTTACAAGCCTATTTTCCAAAAGACGGTACTCGACAACGGAGTGCGGGTGGTTACAGAAAGCCACCCGTTTGTCCGCGCCGCTTGTGTCGGCGTCTTTGTGGAAATCGGCACCCGAGATGAGCCGGTGAAAAAAGCCGGCCTCACTCACTTCCTGGAACATTTAGTTTTTAAGGGAACACGTAAGCGATCGTCTCTCGATATCGCCAAAGCGCTGGATGCCGTGGGCGGAGATCTAAATGCCTACACCACGCGCGAGTACACCTGTTTTCACGCCACATCGTTGAAGGAACATCTTTCACTTGGGGTGGATGTTTGCGCCGATTTAGTTCAAGCCGCGTCGCTTGCGCGCGAGGACTTTGTCAAAGAACGTGAAGTCATCATGCAAGAGATCCAGATGTCGAAAGACAATCTGGAGGAATATGTTCTCGATTTTTATCTTGAGCGAGTTTTTTCTGGCCATCCGCTCGGAACGCCGATTTTGGGTACAGAAGAGACCTTGGCGGCGATGAGACGGGCGGATGTAGTCCATCATTACCAGTCAGCTTTTCGTGGGCCTCGAATCATTGTCAGTGCCGCCGGCCCCGTGGAACACGATCAGGTCGTGGCCTTGGTTGAGAAGAAGCTCGGCAAATTGCCTAAGCGCACGATGGCGCTCAAACGGAAGGCACCTCGAATTAAGCGCTTCGAGGAGTTTATTCCGCGCAACAGTGAACAGGTCCATATGCTGGTCGGGTTTCCGTCCTGCTCGTACCGATCTCCGGCTCGGTTTGATGCCATGGTGGTCAACGAGATTCTGGGTGGGGGAGTGACCTCCAAACTGTATCAAAAAATTCGTGAAGATAAGGGGCTGGTATACAGCACGTACTCATTCCTGCAGTCGTTCGTCGACTCTGGCTTGTTTCTGCTCTACGCGAGCAGTGGGCCCGAGAATACTTTGGCTGTGATGAAGGCCTTTCGCTCGGAGCTCGAAAAATTTATTGCGGGCGGAGTTAAAGATCGCGAGCTGAATATGTTTAAAACCCAGCTCAAGGGTCAGATTTTGCTCGGCGCCGAGGATATGGAGAATCGCATGAACTCCCTCGGGATCAACGAAATGGTGTTTAATAATTACCGGCCGGTGGACGAAGTGATCCGCGATATCGAAAAAGTGAGCCGACGATCGCTCACTGATTATGTGCGCAAGTACTTTGATTTGGATCAGGCCTCCCTTATGGTTATGGGAGATCTGGAGCCGGCTCAGGCTTTAAAACTAATGGACGTGTGGGGGTAGAAATGGAATTGAGCCAATTGCGTAAATCAATGCAAGACATCGGTCGTATAGTCGGAGCGATCGTCGAAGAAAAGCTGGGCGAACGTTCGCAACTCGAAGCCCAGGTCCGCACCGTGGCCAAGCAGGT
>JALHOQ010000144.1 GCA_022842925.1 Bdellovibrionales bacterium | reverse complement strand
GAGGCGGCACAAAGGGCGGCCACGTTATGATTGGGCGCGGTGACGGGAGGGTTGCGCAAGCCTTGCGATAAGCGTTCCATCTCGTAGCGCTGCTGCACCATTTGGTAATGGGCCACACCCATCATGATTAAAAGCGCTTGAAACTGCACGACTTCATTCACGAACTGACCGGTTAAGCGGCCTGTTGTTTTGGTGACATCCAAGGCGCGCGAGCCAATATTGGCGGGAGTCAATTTTAAACGAGCGAGTGGAGCGCGCTCAGTCGAGCGGGCTTCGCTGGCCTTCGCAGTCAGGTCGCCATTTACTTCAATTCGCAGCGCGGGTTCACCGGCGAAAGCGGACGACGGCACGGCGATCACGATCGCCAAAGCCAGTCTAAATATACGTCCGCTCAGTTTCATTGCGTCTACCGTTTCTTAAATCTTGTGAAGGCGTGCTCGCCGATTATAAGTTCGGGCGAAACTACGCGTCGGACCAGTTCCATCGTCTGCGCAAAGGCGGGGCGCTTGCGGGCGTCGATCTTGGCGCGCATTTCGTCGGCGGCGGTCGGCTGTGCGGGCTGAGTGCCAAGTGCCGATTCGAGCTCAGCGGCCGAGTTAACCTTGGCGCTGTATTGGCCTTTTTCATCCACATCCACCACGATCGAGTCACCGGGACCAATTCCCTGAGCCACAATGCCTTCGGCGATCGGCATGCGCAACATGCGATCCACGCCCCGGCGCATGGAACGCGCGCCTTCGGTGTCATTATATAGGCCAGCCAGCGCGGCGAAGGCTTTGCCCGTCATACGCAGCTGAATTTTATGGAAGTACTTCAGCCGGAGCGCGAGGTCGCGAATCGACTTCTGCGTGATTTTCATAACGATATCCGGAGAGAGGCGGTTGAACACGGTCACCTCGTCCATACGGCCCACGAGTTCAGGCCGCAGAGCCTGCAGACCTTCCGCCGCCATCAGAGCGGGATTCTTGACGTACAGCTTGTAAACTTCAGAACGCAGGCGATTCACATCCATCTGCGTTTTATCTTTGATTTCTTCGATCGACCAACCGGGGCGTCCTTCGCCCTTTTCTGCTAAGAATTTGACCAGCATCTCACGATCCCAGCCCGAAATCTTTTGGCCGGCGTTGGATGTCATCACGATCACGGCGCGCTTAGCGCTGACGCGCTTTTTGCCATCACCAGAAGTGATTTCTCCGTACTCCAATAGCTGCAATAAAATAGTTTGCACTTTCGGGTGAGCTTTCTCGATTTCGTCAAATACGATCACAGACTCTGGGAACTTTTCAAGCAGATCAATTAGGCCGGCGTCCTCGCCGTAGCCGACGTAACCTTGAGGTGAGCCAATAAACTGGGCCACCATATGATCGTGCATAAATTCCGACATATCGAAGCGGTGGTAATGAAAGCCAATCTCTTGTGCGAGTTGAACCGTGGTTTCGGTTTTGCCGACACCGGTTTCACCGCCGAACCAGAAGCTGCCGAGAGGGCGGGCGTGATCGTCGGCGAGGCCTTGGCGAATGGCATCAGCCTGCTCCTGCGAGCGCACCGGTTTGCCCTCTTGTAAGTTGGTCGCGCGCAACACGAGAGCGCGGCGAATCGCTTCGACCACGTGGTCTTGGCCGAAAACGGTTTTCTTGATGTTTTCCAGGTTGCGAATGCCGGACTCAAAATTGTTTTCGAGTGCGGCCACGCTGGTGCCGAGCCAACCGGCCGCAGTTTCAAGCACAAGCGAACCGCCCACGCGTTTCGCAGGCTTTGGGCCCTTCTCTTGGCCGAGGGCGTCCTCCTGCTCGAGGCGCAGCTTCTCTTCAGTCAAGCGGCGCACGTCGGATTCGGCTTCTTTCTGGGTGGCCGATTTGCTCATGGACAGGCGTCCGCGCTGCCGCTGTTCGCTCTCGACGAGAAGGTTGGCTTGGGTGAGTCGAAGTTCAATGCCCGCCAGGCGCTGCGATAGATTGCTCGGTGCCGTGGCATTGCTCGCAGCTAATTGCGCAGCTTTAAGTTTGGCGCGGGTGGCTTCGAGGCGACGAGCGAGTTCGGAATTGTTGGGGGCTTCGGCTGAATCGCGGGCGAGGGATTTTTCCAAAGTCTCGAGGCGACGAACCTCCGCCTTGGTTTCGGCGGTGCCGACTGTGTTGGTGCGCTGGCGACGTTGCAGTACGGTGGCGGCCTGGTTGAGGAGCTTAGCTACGCGTTGAAAGGTGCCAGTGGTATTGAGATTGAGGTTCGCGGTTTCGCCGAGCTTGCGCACGCTTAAGCGGGCCGCAGTTTCGACAGCTTCTGCGGTGAACTCGATGCCGCGTTGGCGCTCAATCTCTTGAGCCACGCGAAAAGCGTAGTCGGTCACGGCTTCAAGCGAGCCGGGGAGAACGCTTTGGCGGACCACGCGGTTTTTGATTTCGGGAAGTTTGGCCCGTTTTAAGGCCTCTTCGGTAATGGCGGAAGTGGATTCAATTACAAAGTGCAGATTTTTGTTGGCACCGATCCGGTCCCAAACCGCGTCGAGCGGTGTGATAATCGATCCCTTCATCAAAAGCTTGAGGTCAGGAATGTGAAAGATCACCTTGGCGCCCTTGGCTTGAGCTTCGCCCGCAAGCTGAGCGAGCCGATTTAATTCGGCTTTGAGCTGGGTGACGCTATCGGCTTCGTTCAGATTCACGAGGAAGTCGTTGTTGAGGGAAAAGGCTATGTCTTGGGGATTAAGACGTAAGTACTCTTCAAACACCGAAGTCTTGCCATCGCCTTCGAGAATTACCGTGCGCGAGTCCGAAATCACCAGACCGTCTTCGAGGTTTTCGACTTCGATTCCACGACCTTGCACCCATTGGCCTTCGTTCTCGGCGCGGGCAGCGACCTGTTGGCCGATATTGATGGAGATTGAGCCTTGGGCCCGGACCGACTGGTCGACAATCGAATTGGGGGGTTGGCCGCCAGGGCCTGCGGGGCCACCGGTCTGCGGTTGTGTTCGCGGCTCGCTTTGGGCGTTGGCCTGAAAGGTCGAAAAAATAAGCAGCAGCGCCATTATTAGGTTCATGGCAAACCAAGCCCGTGCGATTAAACGCAGCCTAAGTAAATTCGTCATAGGTATCTCCTCAAGCCATTCACCAAAAGCGAAAGCTATGCCACCGAAAATCCGGCTAACTCGTCGGAATCACTGGATGAGAAGTAGCATGGGGAAGCGGGAGGGACAAAATTTGCTGGTCACACGTATCAAATTCATATTTAGAAAATCTAACGCGATTTCAAGGGCTTATGGGATCGATCAGAGGGGCTTTTAAAACCGGGGTGGTCTTTTCATGCTTTTACGGGCGTCGGCGCAGGCCGAGTAGGAGCAGTAGCGGAAGTGCGGCCAGCGCGAAGTGAGCGCCGTTTTCCGTTCGATTGCGCGCCTTTTTCGACCCGCTCATACCGCAGCCTCCGAAGGCGGGGCGATTCTCAGCCGTAGTGGATGAAGCCGCGGTCACGTTTGGTGAAGGTGTCGGCTGAGGGGTTGGGGTCGGCGTTGTGGTGGCGGTGCCAATGCGAACATCAATGCAGTGTACGTAGAACTCGCCCGGTTGCTCGTCCATCTCCTGCAGCACCCGCAGCGTGCAGGCGTCGCAGGTCGTGTTGGGAATGGTGAAGGTGACGTTGGTGGTGCCGTTGTTCTGTGTGTCTTGCACGAGCGCGAGGCGGTTGGCGGCCGCCCAGAAGTTCTGATCGTTGGCCGGCGAAAACTGCACGTAGAATCGGCCCGGGTGATTGATTGTCTCTTGAACCGTAATGGTCATGCTCTGACCCGGCGTCAGTTGCATCGGTGTGGCCGAGCGAGTGGTGAAGTTCGCGCAGGGGCCCGGGTTATCGGGCACGGTCGGATTGTTGGCGTTGTTTTGAATAAACTTGATTTGATCACTGGTGCCCATGCGCCCAGCGGGAGTAATCCGAATATGGGCGAAGCTTCGTTCCGCGACTAAAGCCAGAAAAAGCAAAATCAGCATAAAAGTGCAAAGTCGATTCAGGGTCATGGATTCACTTCCGTCTCACAGATGGCAAGCGCCGCGGTGGCGGCTTGAGCTAAGCTGGATCGTAGGGCGAAGGCCGCCGATTGCTCGACAGGCCCCAGCCAACAAGAGTATTCGATGCGTTCCGAAGTCTCGGTCGAAGAGGCGCTGGAGTCGTAGGCGAAGAGAGGGAGCGGTAAACAAATTTCTTGATCTCGAAGCGCAAAACACTCCCGCACCTGGTACTGGGCGCTCTCTAGCCCGGGCGCATACTGACGTTTGCTGCAATGAAGATTGGCTAGGGAGCAGTTTTCAGGTGAGAGTTTGGCGAGCTCAGGCGAGGAGGTGATGATATGCCGAACAGAGGTGCCACCGCCGCCGCAGTTTTGAAAGAGCATCACCGTGGCAAAACCCAAACACGCAATCAGGAACCCGCGTTTGAACACCAAGACCCCCAGACTCTATCGTATCAGCGTTGCTTGAGCGTGGGGAGTGCGAGCCTTGGCCGTGACTCAATCTGAGATGAGAACTAGCCCGGGGGCCAGGTCATGGGCCGACCACCCATAAGATGAACGTGAATATGGGGCACCGTCTGCCCGCCATCACGGCCGGTATTGATCACGAGGCGATAACCGTCCTCGGCAAAGCCGAGCTTGCGGGCGACTTCCGCCGCCGCCCAGAGCAGGTGACCGAGTAGATTTTTGTCAGCCTCGCTCGCGTGATGAACCGACACGATCTCTTTTTTCGGCACGACCAAGAAGTGTTTTGGCGCCTGCGGTTGGATGTCGACAAGGACGGCACACAGGTCATCCTGATGAATGATCGTACCTTTGATTTCGCCGCTGATAATTTTAGTAAAGATAGACATTCGGAAAAGGTACCTCTCACATCTGCTTGTAGTCGGGGCCGGCGCCGCCTTCGCGGGGGGTCCAGCGGGGGCCGAGTACGTCTGTGGCTTTGCAGTCTACGCAGTTGGGTGCGTTGACTACGAGTTTATCGCCTTGTTTTTCGTAAACGCCGGCAGGGCAAACGGCCGAGTAAAATTCGGCGAGTTCGGGCGTGATATCTTTTCCGACAATCAGGTGTTGTGGAATATCGTCTCGTGTTTTGTTCGCCGTTAAATAAACGGCGTCGACTTTGCTAAGTCCGACTTTGTCGGTCGGGAAGTCGGGAGTGCCCCAGATTTTTTCTTCCGCGGCGTCCTCATGCGTGTGCGCCTGATCGCCGGGAAAGGCACCACCGGTTACGGTCATCAGAGCCGCTTTTATACCGCCGGAGTAAAATCCGCTTTTAAAGGCGTGGCGCATGTTTCGCACTTTTCTTAAGTCACTCCACACAAAGCTCTCTTTTAAACTTTGATCATAGGAACTTAAGGCCGCTTTGGAAGTGTCGCCGCTCTTCAGAGCTTTAAAGATCGCGCGCGCCGCAAGAATTCCCGACATCATGGCGTAATGAATGCCTTTCAAGGCCGGCACGTTCACTAAGCCCACTGTATCGCCGGTCATCAACAAGCCGTCGCCGGAGAAGGATGTCGGCAACGCATGAAATCCCCCTTCGGGAATCGTCTTCGCGCCCCATTCGATGCACTGACCGCCCTCGAGAATCGATTTGTAAAACGGATGCAGCTTCATATGTTGGAGCAGAAGGTGAACATCGAGTTTCGGATTTTTGTAATCGAGTCCCGCCACCAGGCCGATCGCGATTTGATCGTCGGCCATGGGATACATAAAGCTGCCGCCGAAGCAGTCCTTCGGCAGCGGATAGCCGAGCGTGTGCAACACGTACTCGGGCGCTTTCTTCACTTTCCAAATTTCTTTAACTCCAAGTGCGAAGATGGGATCCGACGCGCCCTTTAAATTCTGCCACCCTATATAGCTCTGCGCCAGGGGACTGCGGGTTCCATCGCACAGCACGGTCACTTGCGCCGAGACATCAGTGGCCGGCATCGCATTCGGTCCCGGTGTTCCATCGCGTTTCAATCCGGCCGGTGTGGTGCGAACGCCGAGCACGCGGTTGCCGTCGGTTAAAAGCGAGTCGACCGGGAAGCCGGTCATGATATTTACGCCCAGGCCTTCGGCTTTGGCGCCGAGCCAGCGTACGACTTCGCAAAGCGAGGCGATGTGGAAGCCATGGTTATTCATTGTCGGTGGCGTCGGAATGGGAATCGCGCTCGATCCCGTCATCAGATACACTTTTTCACCGGCGACCTTGCGCCGAAATGGAAGTTCCGATTCCGGCACGTCCGGAAAGAGTTCCTTGAAGGAAACGGGATTGATAACGGCGCCCGAGAGCGAGTGACCACCCAAGGCCCCGGCCTTCTCAAGAACTCCGATCTCGACCTGTAAGCTGCCGTCGGCTTTAACCAATCGCGCCAATTCGATGGCGCCGCTCAAGCCCGCGGGCCCGGCGCCGACAAAGACCACGTCCATCGGAACGACGTCATCGCCTTCTGGCTTATGGGCGACAATAAATTTGTTTTTGTCTAGGGGCGGCTGAAAATTGGATGGGGTAAAACGCATGGGAAGAACCTTACATTGACCCACGGGATGGTTCAAGGGAAGCTTGAGTAGTCATGGCACTGTTTCAGTTCAATGGTCGAATCATCCCTTACAAAATTCAGCTGGCGCCTTTCGCTTTTGACTTGGTGCTGCTTCAGGGCTCGAAGTTCACAGGCGACTTTTGGCGCCCCGTTCTTCAAGATATGGAAAAGCGGACGAACTCCGGCGGTCGCTTGCTGACCTGCGATTGGGCCGACCAGGCCTTGGACGATAAACGGGTGACCGAAGATTTTGTGAAGCTGCTGCAAACCTTGTCTTTGACCTCAGTGCGAGTCGTGGCCTTTGATGATGCGGTAGAGTTGGTGGCCGAGGCGCAGCTGCTGGTGCCAGGACTTTTCGATAAGACTTTGTTCTTTCCGGAAGGCGGACCTAAGGGCGACGAACTGACGCGCGCCGTGCGCGAGCTTTGCCATTTAGAGGCTTAGACCGATTCCGATCCAGTGACTCCCAGAACAGACCGTTTTTCAGACCCACATTCGGCACGGTAATCTCATTGATCTCAAAAATCCGCATCAGTTCCAGAGTGACTACGGCAGCGGGCAAAATTACGTCGGCCCGATCCTTCTTGAGCTGAAAGCGTTTCATGCGCTGATTTAAGCCTAAGCGAAATAGGCGATCGACCAGAGACTCGAGATGCGAGCGGTGAAAGCGACTGCGGGAACGGCTCAGGCCCAAGCGAAAACAAAGTTTTCCGAGGGCGCGAAGATTGCCGCCCGTGCCGACCAGGAGCTCGAGCGGAACTTGCTGGCGCCCGAGGAGTTGAAAACGCAGGCGATAGAGTGGAGTGCGAACCCAGTGCGCGATGTCCTCATAACGAGGGCGGGCACCGACTCGCGAGAGCAGGCGCACGCTGCCGAGAGGCAGACTCTCCTTGGTCACCAGGCGACCCTTGCGGCTCAGCACGATCTCTAGGCTACCGCCGCCCATGTCCATCAGGAGCGCGTTCTTATCGCTGATGTTCAGGGAGTGGCTCACGCCTTGTGCAGCAGTGCTGCTTCACGCCGACCATTGATCAGCTCCACCGCGATGCCGGTTCGGTCTTTCAGCCTCTGAATGACTTTCTGACTATTGCTCGAATCACGCAGGGCCGAGGTGCCGACGGCGCGAATACGATCGACATGAAGCTCGTCGCAGATGGCGCGAAAGCCTCGCAACACCTTCTCAAGTTCGACTTGAGTCAGAGGTCGGATATAGCCGGCCGTGAATGCATCCTTACCGAGACGAACGCTGGCGCGCTGATCTTCGAGAACTCGAACCCGTCCACTCTTGGATGTTTGCCCGATAAAGAGCCGGATGGCATTTGAGCCAATATCTATGGATGCAAGCCTCATCCAATGATTCTGGCTGGCGCTTTTTCAATCCGTCAATTCTTTACTTCTTCGAGTTTGAAGGCGAGTGCCTTGAGGCGCGCCTTTTCGGCCAGCAAATCGTGGCAGCCGATCTCCTGAGCGGGGTTTTGGGGTTGACGGAGACTGTAGCTTCCGTCGCCACTCATGTCCCATGTCTGGCGTTGGTCGGCCAACATGACCTGAAGGGCCTCCCAGATTTTTTCTTTGGCCACTTTATCATTCACCGGGGCCATGACTTCTACCCGGCCGAGGAGATTGCGTCCCATCCAGTCGGCCGAGCCGACAAAAAATCGTCCATCCAACTCGGCCGCTTTTCCCGAACGAAAATAAAACAGTCGGGAGTGCTCAAGAAATGGGCCGATAATGGAGACCACACGGATATTCTCACTTAATCCGGGAACTCCCGGTCGCAAGCAGCAAAAGCCGCGAATGATCAATTCGATTTTCACACCCGCCTGGGAGGCCTCGTAATGGGCCTCGATG
Organism: Bdellovibrionales bacterium; assembly: GCA_022842925.1. GTDB lineage: Bacteria > Bdellovibrionota > Bdellovibrionia > Bdellovibrionales > UBA1609 > JALHOQ01. Next base: position 107 of record JALHOQ010000144.1, on the reverse strand, counting down.
ATATTTTTGTCCTCGAGGCTGTTGCACTTACCGACGATTCCTGCTGGCAGTCCGTGCCGGGCATTTTCAAGTTCCTGCCGGATCATCTCCAAGAATTTGGCCTTCAT
>JALHOQ010000143.1 GCA_022842925.1 Bdellovibrionales bacterium | reverse complement strand
GCGGCGGATGCCGCCAAAACGCCAGCTCCCGTGGCCGTGGCGAAAGCCGAAGACGTGCGCATCCTCTTTCTTCATTTCGAAAGTCTAAACAAGCGAGTCAAAGAGTTGGAGTCGCGGCTGGAGAGCAACACCGCCAAGGTCGACGATGTAATGGCCCAGAACAAGACTCGCTTTCAAACAGTGCAAGGTCATTTTCAACGGCAAACCGAACTTCTTAAGAACGGATTCGCCGACGTGCACGCCAAAATCGCTCAGGTCGTATCCCGAGTGAACGAACGGCGGGTGGAAGACGGCGTGGTGAAGGAATTGGTGGAGCGGCACGCGCAAGTGGTGCAGGCCTTTGAAGTTCGGTTGCAGCAGCTGCAAAGGGTGTTGAGTGAACAGGAACTGCAACTGATGAGCGCCCGTTCCGAACTGAAGCAGGCGATGCTCGAAATCACCCGTTTAAAGAAGCTATGATGAGAATCCGACGGCGCGAATTTTTAGGCTGGCTTGCCGCCGCGGGTGCCGCCGCGAAGAGCTCTTTCTCTTACGCGCAATCGAACCCGCCCACTCGAAGCGGCGGACTTTCGATTTTGCAGGGAATGACCGATGAGGTGAGTGCGCAGTTCTCCATTGTTCTGCCACGAGCCGAAGAGTTCACTCTGGAGGTGGTCGGCGGCAAAACCATAAGCCTGTTGCAATCGTATAGCCGGACAACGTCCGAGTATCTGGTGCGGAAGTTTATGGTTTCAGATCTTGAACCGGGCGTAGATTTCACGCTCAAGATTTTTCGGGCGAATGGGGAGCTCGCGGACGAGAGGGTTTTTCGTGCCCTCGATATCTCGCGGTCGAAGGCCAAGATTGCCTTCATCTCCTGCGCCATGGACCATTTGCACAAAGCCGAGGTTTGGGATCAGCTCGCCGGCCAAAATCCGGATATTTGTTTTTTCCTGGGCGACAACGTGTACGCCGACCGCAAGTCGCTGTTTGAAAAGGTCAAAGATGTCGATCCCGTATTGTTGTGGAATCGCTACGTTGAAACCCGCAACAAGGTCAGTTTCTATTTTCAAAAGCGGCTGACACCGACGTTGGCCACCTGGGACGATCACGATTTCGGCGGCAATAACGTCGACAAATCCTATCCTCACTCGGCAGCTTCAAAAGAAATTTTCGAGACCTTTTTCGCGCAAAGCTCGCGCCCGGCACTCGCGGCCGGCCCGGGGATCGCCCGTCACTTTGCGGCCTTCGGCGCCGATTTCTTTCTTCTCGACGGCCGAAGCTTTCGCGATGCTCCTAGCCCAGGCGGACGAATCTTTGGCGAAGAACAAGAAGCCTGGCTCTACGGGCGACTGCAGCCGAGGCCGGGGATACTATTGAGTGGTTCGCTCTTTTTTGGGGCCTACGCCGAAGGACTCGATTCCTTTGAAGGGGAGTACCAGCAGAACTTCGCTGAGTTCCGCGAGCGAATCCGCGCCAGCGGCGCCATCGCCGCCTTCGCATCGGGCGACGTTCATTATTCCGAGATCATGAATATTGAGCCGGAGCAACTCGGCTATCCGACATTCGAATTGGTCTCAAGCTCGATTCACAGCCTGACGTTTCCGGGCATCCACGACCGCTTCACCAACCCGCGCCGCGTACATGCGGACTCAACGCCGAATTTTATGCTGCTCGAGGCGGAGTTTTCGCATTCTGGCATCAAGGGTGAGGCCATTTGCTGGACAGGGTTTGGCGATCAGTTTCGCGCCGGGGTTGAGGCCTTCAGAGGCAATCGCAATACAAATCGAGTATGACGGGCGTTGGTGTCTAGATGGAGAGTGCCGCCTTGGTCTTCGGCGATCCGTCTAGAAATGGCTAAGCCAAGCCCCGTGCCCTGATGCGAATTTTTGGTTGTAAAAAACGGCATAAATAAGCGGTCCCGTATTTCGGCAGAGATTCCTGAGCCGCTGTCTGTCACGCTTATTAGAATTTCATTCGAAATCGGAACCGCGTCAATTTCGATCCAACGCCTCTCCAGAACACTTACTGCATCGTAGGCGTTGTTAATCAAGTTCAATAGAATTTGCGAGATCTGTACGGGTCGGCAGTCGATCTCCATGGTTGAATCAATCGCGGGCAAACGTAACTCAATTCCGCACTCCCGGATCTTTTGCCGGCAGAACTCGAGTGTGTCGCTGATTATCGCGGTCACTGCTGTTCTTTCAAGTGGATCTGCCTCGCCCGTGCGGGCAAAGGCCCTTAAGCCTCGAACGATCTTCATCACGCGTTGTGAAACGTCCACAATCTCCCGAGTGTATTTACAGGCCTGGTCTTGGTCGAGCAGCCTGGCGTCCGCGAGTTCCTTAAGTTGTTCCGCCCGGCCATAAATGACCGTCATCGGGTTGTTGATCTCGTGGGCGAGCCCCCCTGCCATTTCCCCTAGTGAGCTCAGGCGTTGAGATTCAACCATCTGTGCGCGCTGGTACTCGATCAGGCTGTCGGTTCGTTTTCGTTCCGTGATGTCCCGATACACCCACAGATGTGAGTCTGTCGTGTGGTTAAAGCTGAGGGGCACATAGTCGCGTTCTAACCAACAATCATCCTTGGTCTGAAATTGCTGGTGGAGGGTTGGCGCCCCGTTTCGGAGGATGTCTAAGGTCAGGCGCTCAAACTCAGCAGGGTCTAACATTCGAGATCGAACCTGCCGACACCACTGTTCATGTGTTTGGCCGATAAGGGATTCTTTGGCGGGGTCAAAATCGAAGAGCAAATATATGGAGCGATTCGCGAGCAGCACGCGACGATCACGGTCCTCTACAAGGATTCCGGCTGGCTGGCTATCGATCAAATTTTTTAAGCGAACCGTAGTGAGTTCAAGGGTCTCGCGGAGATTGCGCGACCGGATGAGATTAATTACCTGTTTGGCCAGCGTGCTTAAGGCTTCCTGTTGCTCGGCATCGAGCGTGCGTGGCTTCTGATCAATCACGCATAAGGTCCCGAGATGCAGCCCTTCCTCTAGAATCAGAGGGGCGCCGGCGTAAAAACGAATGTTCGGCGACTCGGTAACAAGGGGATTATGACGAAACCTCACGTCATTGGTCGCGTCTTCAACTAAATAAACTTTTTTATGCTGTATGGCGTGAGTGCAAAACGAAACTTCGCGCGCAGTTTCCTGGGCTTTTAGGCCAATCTTGGACTTAAACCACTGCCGGTTTGCATCCACCAGGCTAATCAGCGCTACTGGAGCCTTGCATATCAAGGCTGCCAGTCGAGCGAGCTCGTCAAAATCTTCTTCTGGCGCCGTATCCAGAATATTGAGATTTCTTAACGCGTCCAAACGCTTCTCTTCAGGTTGCATCGGCATAGTCTAGTATCCTTATTTATTTATAGTCAGTGTTTACAACTAAAAGTACTATTATTTCATGGTCAGACGAGTGAATTGTCAAACGTCCTGATTGTCTGGAGGAAGATGAGCTTCGAAGTATGTGTCGTTGATGATGAGGATGGCATCGGAAGGTTGTGCCAAGATTATCTGGCCGATTCGTTTTCGGTAAGGGTTTTTACCAACCCTGAAGAGGCGCTCATGGCGTTTGAGGGAGAGTATCGGCCTGACCTTTTGTTAACCGACATCAAAATGCCCAATATCGACGGCTTTGAGATGGTTAAACGGATACACGAAAAAAAACCTGAAATTCCGGTCGTTATGATGTCGGGCTACGCAAATAAGAATCACGTCATCCAGGCCATCGAGAGTGAGGCGGTCGGCTTTATCGAAAAACCCTTCAGCCCAAAAAAAATGAAGTCCACGCTTGAATCCGCGATTCGCAAGGTCCATCACATCCATCTCTTGGAGGAGCTCAGTAGGAAGTATGCGGATTTGACCGCAACGCTGATGGAGTTGAACTCTCGTTATGTCGAGAGGTATGCCCAGGCGGAGAATCGGCTGATTCAGGCGGATACATTTCACCATCCGAACGTACGGGCGGCCTTAGAATTCCTTATGAGTATGAAAGTGGAGAACCGTCTGCACTCAGCGGCCGAACGTCTATCGAACGAAATCAAGACCCTTCGGCAGAAGGCCGAAACACCATAAATTTTTATGGCGCTGGATTCTCATTCTTTTCGAAAACCGCATTGGCTCGGCCCGCGATCAGCGGATCAACCGGTCCGATATTCGCAAGCTTCTTGCCTTTATAGCTCATACGGTGGAGCACGTACCTCATGGCATTCAACCGGGCGCGTTTTTTACAGTCGGACTTAATGACCGTCCACGGAGCGTCCGCTGTGTCCGTATGAAAAAACATAGCCTCTTTCGCCTTGGTGTATTCGGGCCATTTATCAAGCGACGCCAGGTCAACTGGACTCAGCTTCCATCTTTTTAACGGATGATTTTCGCGCTCTTTAAAGCGCAAGCGTTGCTCCTCGCGACTGACCGAGAACCAGAACTTAAAAAGATGCACACCGCTCTTCACCAGCATACGTTCGAACTCCGGCGCCTGGCGCATGAACTCGATGTACTCTTCATCTGAACAAAATCCCATTACGCGCTCAACTCCGGCGCGGTTATACCAAGAGCGGTCAAAGAGTACGATTTCGCCGTGGGAGGGGAGGTGCTCCACGTAACGCTGGAAATACCATTGCCCGCGCTCCACCTCGGATGGCTTTTCCAAAGCGACCACCCGCGCGCCGCGAGGATTCAGGTGCTCCATAAAGCGTTTGATCGTGCCGCCCTTGCCAGCGGCATCTCGTCCTTCGAACAGGATAACGACGCGAGCTCGGCTGTCTTTGACATAGTTTTGAAGCTTTAAAAGCTCCACCTGCAGCCGGTATTTTTGCCCTTCATAAGTGTTGCGCGAAAGTCGATTTTTATAGGGATAACCGCCCTTGCGCCAGTTGTCCGAGAGAACCTCATCCGGATTCTGTCGCGGATGGGGCTCAAGGTCTCGCCTGTAGCGGACAATGCCCTTAAAGAGACTCTTTAGCTCGGGAATCGAATAATTTCGGAGGTAGGAATTGATGTAGGACGCCTGCTCATCTAATGAGGCTTCAGAGCGGTCGTCGACGTGGATCCTTTCAACGGCCTGGGGCGCCGGCAGGCGCCGACCTTGCACAGGAATAATATCGGTTCGCTTCTTAGATCGGGTTTTGGCATTTGTGGACATACGATCTGAGCACTGCAAGGCTGGTACCGGGATCTAAGCCAACAAATCCGCTTCCATTGAGACAGAATGGCCCATCCGAGTAGTCGCTCGGTACAAGGTGCCTCACCGACAGTAGGCGGTAAGGTCCTCTGTGCTGTTCAAGCGGACCCAGCGGACTGAGCCCCAGCCATTGTGTATGACCTCTACGTGCTCGCCATTCGATTCTTTTTTGTCGTCGATACAATCATAAATGTAAGTGAAATTATCGGTCGAGCCGGCATAACGGCAATCACGTAAAGTACCGTAGTTATCGCGAATCTGAATCCAGTTACGACCGATATAAAAAGAGTAATGGCACTTCGGATTTGGGGGGTAATCCGGAGGGAACTGAATGTCGGCGGGTTGCAGCCCAAGCAGGTCAAATGCATGGGTGGGTGGGGCGGCCATCAACATTAAACAAAACGGCAAAATCATTCGCAACATTCGAAACCTCGGCTTGGGGGTGCCTCTAGATAGTGGTTAGAAGTGTAGATGTCTAGAGTCAGTGGAGTTTTTTCAAGGCTCAGGGATGATTTCAGGCTAAAGCAAGGGTCTGCTAAGTTAGGGTTTTCGAGGAGTTGATAAATGAAAATTCTGGTTTCCGCCTTTATTATAGCTTTCTCACCCCTAACTCATGCGAAAGACACCAGCCTCGCCGATTACTGTGGTCGCCTGGCCTTTGCGGAATCCGTAGTGACGGTCACCCTGCCGGGAGAGGGCCGGATTTATCGGGTTGAATCGGGGCCAGTCATGCCGTTGGAGGAGTTGCGATCGCAGGCCCAGGATGGCGGCCAGTACTGCATTCGGGGCTGGATCGACTACGACGACCCAAATCGAATCATCCTTCAGGACTTTTTCCCGTACTGAAACAGCCTGTCTTGAAATCTTCCGTTTTCTGTTTTGAAAAAATACGCTTTTTCAAATATTCCGCCACCTCTCTTGAACAGGAGTAACCTAAAGGTAGGCAGGAAGATCATGGGACGTAAGCTGTATATCCATCGCCGAAGCGCAGTCTTTACAGTCGTCATCATGAGCGCTTTGGCCCTATCTCTTACCGGTTGCTTGACCGAAGGCTCCGGTACCGAAGGCGGAACCACTGTCGTGGCGGGTCCCGATGATGTTCCCGGCCCTCCGTTGACCAACCCAGAACATACGATTTGCGATCCGTTCAATGCCGGCAGCTCCGCGCGCGACAAGGGTTTGATTGGCAACCTAGTTTACCTAACGGACGATCAGCCTCGCTACAGCAGCGCCAAAGACTATGTCGACAATGGCGTGCCGATTCAGTCGACTCTCTATTTTGATAAGCTCTTTGTGCCCACCCGCAGCTGGGATCTCGGCTTTTACACGCAGGCGGGTGAGTTGGTTTTGAATCACAAAGATGAACCCCTTTACGAGTACTTCGGACTGCATCTTCAGTCCGATCTGATGCTCGCTCCCGGTGAAGCGCCGGGTTGGTATCAATTCGCCATCCTTTCGGATGACGGCGCAACTATGGATTTACGTGACAATGAGGGCGTGCTTACGCCGATCGTGGATAACGATGGCGTGCATCCGACCCGGATGGGTTGCTCAATGCGGTCGGTTTATTTGGATACGGATTCGCGAGTCCCTTTCGTGGTCAATTACTATCAGGGCCCGCGCTTCCATATATCAATGGTGTTGATGATGCGTCCGCTGCCAGAAGGTGTGGATCCGATGGCTGCGGCCACGGATGTGGAGTGCGGTCGCTCGGGCAATAATCGCTACTTCAATTACAGCGTCGTGCCGTCGGCGCCGACTGCTACCTATTATGACCTTATGACTCGCGGGTGGAAGCCGCTCGAGAACCAGAACTACCACTTTCCCGAGGCGGCCGAGAATCCCTGCGCGCCCGCCGATCCGCTGATTATCACCAACTTCGTGATTGAAAGCACCACCCGCACCTCAGTCACCGTGTCCTGGGATACCAGCGAACCCGCGACCTCGAAAGTTTCGATCAAAAATGTTTCGACCGGCGTGATAGTCGAGACGGCCGAAGATCCAGCGTTGGTCACCCACCATCAGGTCACGGTTCCTGGACTTACGGCCAACACTCTTTATGCCGTTCGCGGGATTTCTGCGGTTCCCGGTGTGAAAAGCTCGATCAGCGACGAGCGCGCATTCCGGACTCCGCGCTAAGCGGTACGTTTTCTCTCATTCCCATATTAAGGCAGCGGTCTTTTACTCCGACATAATAAGGAAGGGGTAATGCGCTTTGAAATGGTCCATACGCGGTAAATTTCTGGTTGTGATGTGCGGGCTGCTCGGTCTGGGCCTCGGCGTCTACCTTTTTATGGCCGTGACCGTTTTTAAGTCCGACAAAACCCAGCTTGTTTTTGATCTAAACCGCTCACAGGTCACCAACCTCACCTCGGAACTGGAGACCCAGTTCAACGGCGTATCTGAAAAACTGAAAGTGTTCGCGCTGCTGCCAGTCGGCCTGCAAAACAAGGTCGCCGGCGATCTTTTATCCGAGGGGTCATCGGTTGTGGCAATCGCGATCTACCGCACCGTGCGTGAAGACGCGAAGCCCGATCGCCTCTATACCCAAGATCGTTTTATCGAAACCTACGGCCTTGAATCGGCCGCCTTTACCGCAACCTTAACCGAGATGCCGGTGCCGGTCCGCGAGATTATGAAGAACGGCGAAGATCTGTGGAATGCATCGCTAGAAAAAGGCCCGCCCCTGATCGGCTACGGCCGGCTCGTCGTTCTGCAGGATCAGAACGGCGTGCCGGTTGAGCAATGGGTCGTGGTCGGTTACGTGAAGCTGGATCGCTTTTTAAAATCGGTCTCGATCGTGCGCTTGAGTGAAGTGGTCGTGGCCAACCGGCGCGGCGAGGTGCTTGTCCACCCAGATGCCAAACAGGTGCTCGCTCGCAAACGCATCAATGACGATCCGCTTTTCATCGAGGCGCTGGCGTCGAAAACCAAAGTCAGCGTCGTCCATCGTGAGGGTGAGGGCGGTGGCGTTCTCGCGGCGGTAGCGAAGGGTTTTAACGAACAGCTTTACGTAATGGCGCGCGCGTCGGAGCATCAAGTATTTAAGGTCGTGCGCGACCTTTCCGTCCGCACTCTGCTTTTTGGCACTCTGGTTTTGACACTTGTGATTCTGGCATCCTTTTTTGTTTCCCGATCGTTGACGGAGAACATTCTGCTCCTGACCGAGCGCATGGAGTCTGTGGCGCGCGGAGACCTTTCCACACGAATCAAACTCCATGGCCGCGACGAGACGATCACCTTGGCTAACACCTTTAACCAGATGATTCACGATCTAAAAGAATCTCGCGATGCGCTGGAAACCATGAACCGAGAACTCGATCAGAAAGTCAAAGAGCGCACCGAGCAGTTGGAAGAAC
>JALHOQ010000142.1 GCA_022842925.1 Bdellovibrionales bacterium | reverse complement strand
ATCGCCCCGCTCGGCAAATCCAACACCGCCTGAATAGCCAGGCTCAATTGCACGAGCCGATCGCTTCCCAACACCCGCGCGAACTGTCCCAGGCGGACTCACAGCGAGTTCCATTTACTGTCACCCAACCCGATGTACAGCTGTCCCAACAGGACGAGGTGCGCCCTTGGCAAATTTGGGAACCGCCGGAACCATTGCACTCGCCCGCCGCCTGCCAGCAGCTCTGACTCGAGTTCCATTCGCTGGTGCATCTGTCGCCGTAGACGTTCTTCCACGAGGACGTGCAGCTATCCCAACAGCTCATCACGCGGCATTCGGTTGCGTAGACAGATGCAGAAAACAAAAGAATTAACGCGGCCAAGACAATTCGCATGGTTCCCCCTTTTAACTGTGGTCAGACAATCCGTGATAAAAACTGGCATGCGAGCGGTGATTTGGTCAAGGGATCGGGGCGAAGTCATAGGCTTGATCTGAAAATCAATACAAGACATCGCCCCGCCCCTTGGGCGCAGGATCGATATCTTCGCGGCACCTAGATTGGCTTGGCCCAGATTTGGCACTTCCCAATTCGAAAATGCGGAAATGGCGTGTGCTCGCGAGTGATTGAAGAAAGTCTTTCACCCTCGGCCAATAATTTAACGAGGAAACTATGATCAACGGAGTTCAGGACATCTACTATACCGTTTCGGACATAAAGCGCTCCATTGCCTTTTACACGGAAGCCCTGCAAATGAAGCTTCGGTATGAGGATGAGGGATGGACCGCACTGGACTGTGGCGGAGTTCAAGTGGGACTTCATCCTACCGAACCAGGCGAGGAGATTTTCAAAGTCCCCCGCGATTCGCACGGAGCTCATGGCCAAGGCACCTTAACTCTTAAGAGTGACAATGTGCCTGAACATCGCAAGCGAATTGAAAATATGGGTGGAAAAATCCTCGGTGAAAACGATGCTCCGTGGGGCCATATGCTTGTCTTCGAAGATCCGGACGGGAATGTCCTGAAATTGATGAATCCGAAATATTGAAGTTGAAGAAGTTTGGGCGCTTGGCAAACATCCGTATGGCATTACGCATCCTGATTTAAAATCCGAAAACCGAACGTCAGTTGCTATAAAGAGACAAACGAACCTGGCATCTCGAATGCACTTGCCGAGAGCCCGTGAGGGCCCCCTTTGTCTGTGGGTTAACGATCAAACAAAGGGGAGGTTGACATGAAACAATACAGATATTGTTCTTGTCGGCAAACCTGGGCCCACTACTTAACACTTTTGAAAGTGAACTTAGTTCTCCTTCAAATTTTGTGGTTATGGGTCCAGTTTGAAATATTGATTCGCTGACCAGAGTCTAGTTTTTGACGGGCTTATCCTGGGGGCTCTCACCCCGAAAGGGCCCGCCTCACTCCGCAGTCACCCACTTGGCTAAATTGCGCGGCTGATCCACATCGTGGCCCAGTGAACAGGCCACATGGTACGCGAGCAGCTGCACCGGCAGCGCCAAATAGTATTGGCTGATTTTCTCAAGCCGCTCGCTCTCTAAAAACCTCTCCGTGGATTGATCCAAAACCTAGATTGATCCGACCTCACTCCCGTGCTGCAATTAAATCTATGAAAACCACATTGCTTCTGTTCTTCTTCATCGTTGGTGGCTGTTCGACACTTCCAAGAGGCCGCGCGCCCGCTTCAGCGCCCACCGTTTCCTATCCCACTTTGAATTTTGAAAGGCTCTACCGCACGGTACATAAAGCCGAATCGGTCGAGCAAGCACTGGAGCTCTTGTCTCGAGACTACTCAGAGTTTCTGACCTCGCACACCTACATGTACGACAGTCTTTCATTGCAAGAAGGCACCTTTTTGCAACCGCGAAGCCTGGTGTATGGGCCCGATGCCTCCTTCATTTTTACTTTCAATGGCGACAAGTCTCAGCGCGGCGGTTACGCGCTCGAAACTATGGAGTTCGATTCCCAGTCCCATCGATTTTTGTTTCGCGAGATCGCATTCAAAAAGGAAATGTCCGGATCCGATCTAAAGGAGGTTCCGATCCAAGATGTGGACGTGCGGCTTTCAAACGAATTCGTTCGCGTCACGAAATCGAATCCCACTCGCTGCACGCAATGCCATGGTGAAAACCCCAATCCCATTTGGGAAACTTATTTCCTTTGGCCGGGGGCCTACGGCAGCGAAGACGATATTTTGACCAGCTTGTTTAATCGGCGAGAAGTTGAAAACAATCCGAACTACGCGGCCTTCGGCCTTGATAAAAAATATCTAACCAGCATTGGCCGACAACTTAAGCTCAAACCGGGGGCGCCTGATCGTGAGGTCGATGGCTTTCGCCAGTTTATTCTTAAAAAGCCCGACCATCCACGCTATCGCCGCTTGCCAATGCGGGCGATCGACCAAGGGTTTGTACAACTCGCGGAAGGAAAAAAACCAGAACAGATCGATATCTCGGCGGCGGCGGTGGCCGAGAAGGAGCGCTTACGCAATGGCCCTTTTCCAGAGCGCCCAAACCTGAACTTGATGGAGTTACTTTACGACCTCGCGGGCCAGCGCCTTTTCGAGGATCTCATTCGCCTTCCCGAGACCGCCAAACTGCCGGCGAAACTATATGTGGTCAACAGATGTGTGACCCGCCTGGAGATTGAGCTGCGCAAATGGAGCCTCGATAGCCTTGCCACTATGGATCCCCTTTTAATCAAGGACAGCGGACTGACGCCCGTTGAAATCGCAAGCATTCGCAGGCAGGCTGGCCCCTGGGATGTGTTTTTCAAACGCTTTCTGGTGGACGAACTGAATATGGAACTCGAAAAAGTAGCCCGAAGCGTGGTCACCATCGGGCCTCAAAACATGAGCAAGACATACCGTCGAGTACTGACAAAGGATATGAAGGGGTTTTCTGGGGGGCGTCCCTCATCCAGTTTTTATCGTTCACTGAATCCTAAAGTTTCAAGCCAGTTAAGCCTATTGGTCGATGCCGAGAGCGATGGCCTGCTCGCTGAGGCCCAACTCGCGTACATTGCGAAAGGGTTAGGCGTGGAACTCGGGCTATATGCAACGAATATGCGCCGAGTGGCCACTTTTCGCGAATCGGGATTGAAACGGTTTTTCCAGTTGGTTGAAAATCATGCGGGACTTGAAAACAAGATGAGTTTAACACCTGAAGATAGCGAAAGGTACTGCCAAACCATTCGTTCTAAGCTGTAGGAATTCATTTGAAGTTAGTGGATGCCATTTGTATTCGGGCCCCCGTGACGATGCAGTTCTTCCAAAACCTCGGACGGTGAGATGTGCCGGCAAGACCTGGGGCGAAGTCCTAGCTTGGATTTAAAAACGAATTTATGAATTCTCTCCTGCCGAGTTGTAGCTAATTTCGAGCCCGCGCAACTACTCCACTGTCACCGACTTCGCAAGATTCCGCGGCTGATCCACGTCGTGACCCAAAGAACACGCTACGTGATACGCTAGGAGCTGCACCGGCACGACTTCCAACAAAGGCAGCGTGAACCAACCGACTTCAGGCAAGGCCAAATAGTACTGACTAATTTTCTCCAGCCGCTCCGACTCGCCGGTGCCGATCGAGATAATCTGACCGCCGCGAGCCTTGGCTTCTTCTAAATTGCTTAACGTCTTCTCATAGAGATCGTCGTGCGGGACGAGTGTTACAACGGCCATTTTATCGTCGATCAAAGCCAACGGGCCATGCTTCATCTCTCCCGCCGCGTAGCCTTCGGCGTGCATATAGGCGAGTTCCTTCAGTTTCAAAGCCCCTTCCATCGCGATGGGATAATGAACGCCTCGGCCTAAATACAAAAAGCCTTTATAAGATTTCAGTTTGTCCGCGGCCTGTTTAAAGAATTTATCCAAATTCAAAACGGTTTCGATCTGCGCCGGCGCAGCTAAAACCTCGCGAACATATTTGGCCTCGTCCTCGGCCGACAAAACTCCCTTGGCCTTCGCCACAGCCAACGATAACAAATTTAACAACGCCAGAGTGGCGGAGAAAGCCTTGGTCGAGGCCACACCGATCTCCGTGCCCGCGTTCATGTACAAATGCCCATCAGCTTCGCGGTCGATTGACGAATTCTTCACATTGCAAATACTTAAGATTTTGGCGCCGGCCTGTTTGGCCATACGAACGGCAGCCAGAGTGTCTGCGGTCTCGCCACTTTGCGAAATGGAGATAAACAATGAATTCTTTGGCAATACGGGATGCCGGTAACGGAACTCAGAGGCGATGTCGCACTCGACCGGCACCTTCGCCAGCCGCTCGATCATGTATTCGCCGACCAAGCCGGTATAATACGAACTACCGCACGCGACGATAAATACCCGCTCGATCCCAGCTAAAACCTGATCCACGTCAAAGCCGACACCGCTGAGCTCGACCGAACTCTTTTGCAGATTCACATGCGGCTGAATGGCCTGAGCCACCGCGCGCGGCTGTTCAAAAATTTCTTTCACCATAAAGTGCGGGAAGCCGCCCTTGCTGGCCACGTCGGCCGTCCAATTTACTTCCACTAACTTCTTTTGAATCGTGGCGCCCGAGTGATCCAACACCCGGTACGAGCGGCCTTTGACTTCGACCACTTCGCCGTCGTCGAGATAAACCACTTTTTTTGTATAGGGCACCAGGGCCATCACGTCGCTGCCGACGTACATCGCGTCAGGTCCGACACCTAAAATCAGAGGCGGGCCATTTTTAAAGGCCACCATGGTGTCCGGCTCGCGCTCGCTCACCACCAAAATTGCATAGGCCCCATGCAGTCGCGGTAAAATGCGCAAGACCGCCGCTAACAACGCCGACGACACCCCGGCCGCAGCCCCATTTCCCGCCGCAGCCCGGTCTCCACCCGCGCGAACTTCCCGCTCAATCAAATGCGCGACCAACTCCGAATCCGTTTCGGACTCGAGAACCGCGCCATCGCGGACTAACTCTTCACGCAGCTCCATGTAGTTTTCGATAATGCCATTATGAACGAGTGAAATCCCACCCACGCAGTGGGGGTGAGCATTGCGCTCGGACGGCTTACCATGCGTGGCCCAGCGAGTGTGGCCGATGCCGAGGTGCCCACTAAAGGCTTCGCCGTCGAGCTTCGCGCTCAAGTTCCCAAGTTTGCCCTCGGCGCGTACGCGCTTAAACTTCCCCTCATGCAAAATAGAAACGCCGGCGCTATCATAACCGCGATACTCCAGCGATTTTAGCCCGGTTAATATTACGTCCTTCGGATTTTTGGGTCCAAGATAACCGACAATTCCGCACATGGTTTTATGAATCCCCGCCCCGCTCCCCTTTGGGTCGCGGTTGATAGTTCTCGATAATCACCTGCTTGCCTCGCGCCACCGCCAAAGCCTTGGCCGGCACATCCTTGGTGATGGTGGAACCCGAACCGATAATGGCTCCATCTCCCACCGTGACCGGTGCCACAAACTGCGTGTCGCTGCCGATAAAACAATCGGCCCCGATTTTGGTCACGTACTTCTGGCGGTCAGCGGCGTAGTTGCAGGTGATGGTGCCGCAGCCGATATTTGTATTCTCGCCGATTTCAGCATCGCCCAGATACGTGAGGTGCGAGGCCTTGGCGCCTCGGGCGAACTTGACCTTTTTCATCTCAACAAAATTTCCGATTTTGCAATCCTCGCCCACTTCGGTGCCCGGGCGCAGATGGGCGTAGGGCCCCACATCGACATTGGCGCTGACTTTGGCGCCATCGAAGTAACAGCCGGCTTTGACGTGTACGTTCTCGCCGATTTCGCTATCGCTGATAAACGTTCCCGGCTCCACCACCGACATCGCGCCGATCTTAGTGCGGCCCTTGATAAACACATTGGGATAAATCACTGTCCCGGCGGTGATACTCACTGACTCTTCGATATAGGCACTGGCGGGATCGAGAAACATCACACCCGCTTCCATCAGGCGCTGGGCCTTGCGCTGAAACGCCAGCTGGGTGGCATTGGCCAACTCACTTTGTGTATTCACACCCAAAGCCACGCGTGAATCCGCGACGAATCCATCCACCGTCAAACCTTGTTCCACCGCCAGACTGACAATGTCCGTGAGATAATATTCGCCCTGGGCGTTATGGCTCTTCACCTGGGGCAAAAGTTTTTGCAGAACATCGGCGCGCAGAATGTAAATGCCGGTGTTCACCTCTTTGATTTTTAAAGTTTCGTGCGACGCATCTTTGGCTTCCACGATCGCGCGTACGCTGCCGCCACTGCGAACCACACGGCCGAACGGCCCGGGTTCCGGCAACTCACAAGTCACCACGGCTAACGCCGCTTTCGATTCTTTAAATTTTTTTCGAAAAGCGAGAACGTCTTCGGTCTCGAGCAGCGGATGATCCCCATTCAGAATCAGAATTTCTCCGCGCATCGACTCCGGCGAGGCCGAGCGTATGGCGTCGGCGGTGCCGAGCTGCCGCTCCTGCTTGTGGCAGATCGCTCCAAGCGGCTCGACGATGGGACGGATCAGCTCCTCACCGAACCCGACCACCACCCGCACTTCCTCGGCTTTGGCCTCCTTTACGGCGCGAATGATCCGCTCGATCATGGGCCGGCCGGCCACGGGGTGAAGTACTTTTGGCAAAGGCGAATTCATTCGAGTGCCTTTACCCGCTGCCATGATGATAACTGAAAATCCCAACATCCCTCCGAAATTAGCGGTCGCCCTCAAGGTTTTGCAAGCCTTGTCCTTCTGGGTTATCCTCTTAAAACCTATGATTTACGAGCCGCAATGGGCCCAATCGTCCCTTGGCACACCCATCGAACTCTACGCCTCCCACCCGCTCGACGAGCTGAAGAAGCTTAAACCTATTTTTTTGCTGGGCGGAGTCCACGGTGACGAGCCCCTGGGTGTGCTCTTGGCGCAACGGACCTTGGAGCTTCTCAAAAGCGAGGACAAAAAGGCACACCCGTGGGCTTTGGTACCGATACTAAACGTAGACGGTTACAAAAAAAACACCCGCGTGAACGGCCGCGGCGTCGATTTAAACCGCAATTATCCCGCCCAGTCCTGGAGCCCTGAACATGAAAAGGAACGGTATTATCCGGGGCCCCATCCGGGGTCCGAGCCTGAAGTTCAGGCTGTGGTGAAATTTATCGCCGAGTTTCAACCCCGGCTCCTGATTCATTGCCACTCCTGGAAGCCTATGGTCGTGTGCGCGGGCGAGCCCGGCATGAAAGACGCCCACCGACTGGCCAAGTCCAGTGGTTACGAAGTGCAAGCCGAAATCGGCTACCCGACGCCGGGCTCACTGAGCCAATTCGGCTGGTTCGATAATCGCATCCCAGTCATTTGTATTGAAGAGGCCGACGAAGCCTCGCCCAAAGATGTGTGGCCGCGCTTCGAGAATGGAATGCGCGAGATTTTCCTGGACCCCTCAGTCCGCTGATTCACGGTTAACATTTAAGAAATGGCTTCAAGCGTTCTAATCATTGGCAACAAGGCCCCCCTGCGCGCCGACATCGGCGCAGCGCAAGCCGCCGATTTTGCTGAAGCCAAAAAACAGATCGACCAGAGAAAACCCTCCGTGGTTGTATTCCGCGCCGATAAACAAAAAGACCTAAGGGATTTTTGTCAGTTCCTGCTTAAGAATTCACCCGACTCGCGCTGGCTGATCGACGGCGAATCACTTGCGCCCAAGCAAATCATGGAACTGACGTGCCACGGCCACCTTTTCGATCTGATCGACGGCTTTGAAGATCCGCAACTGCTCGCCAAGATCCAAGCCGCCGACGAGGCCAGCGCTCAAGACGCGCAGCAAGTGACCTTAGCCGAAATGTTCGCCGATCAAACCCGCAATCTCGCGCGCCTCAAACAGGAACTCGAGGCGCGGATCGAGCGCCGCCACAAGACGTTGCGCAAGTCCAAGGAAACGCTGGACGCCACCAAACTGCGCCTCGAAGCTTTTCATCGCGCGCTGGTCGGAATCCACCGCGCCCGCACCGTTTTGCAAATGGAGCAAACACTCAACGAGGCCTTGAAATCGGCCATGCCGGGAGTTTCCATACGCGTGCGCTTCGCCCAGCAGTCGAATCTCGCGCAGAATCCAAAGCATCATCTCTTGGCCATCGAGATCCCGTTTCAAGATAGGAGCCTGAGGGGCGAGGCTCTGTTCTCAAGCGAGCTCAACCGGCATTTCAGCGCGGACGAGTCGGACTTTCTGCATGAATTGACCGAGGCCCTTGCGCTGGCGCTCACTCGCATGAATAAGTTTGAACAGGCCGCGACTTTAAAGACGCAGTGGCAGGCCACGTTTGATTCGATCCCGCACCCACTGTGTCTGACTACCGCCGACCATGAAATTCTCAAGCTCAATCTCGCCTTCCAACAGGCGTGCCGACATCTCACCTTTCGGGAACTGATCGGGAAGAACTGCTTTCAGATCTTTTTCGGTTCCGACTTCAAACCATCGATGACCAGTGAGGGTGCAATCGCCTTTCGCGCTCAACGTGGGGCCGAGCATTTTGAAGTTTCAGGCGATGTTCTTGGCCTCACTCACGACAACCAGCCCGTCCGCATGACTCTGCTCAGACCCATCACGGAAGAAGTCCGCTTCGAACGACGGTTGTTTGAGATTTCGAAACTCGCCGAGCTCGGGACCATAGGTTCGTCGATTGCGCACGAGCTCAACAATCCG
>JALHOQ010000141.1 GCA_022842925.1 Bdellovibrionales bacterium | reverse complement strand
GTATCGAAATCAGCTCGCCGGCCCTCACCCGTAACTGCCGCGGCTATGCCTTTGTCTACCTCGACCTGTTAATTGAAAAATCCGGTCAACGCCCCACGGTCAGCGTAATTGGTCTACCGCAAACACCGGTCGTATTCGGACCGGAGGGCAATGCCGATTTCGCGATCGAAGTCGACGATAAAACCGGCGCCAATACAGCCCCTGTTCTCAACGAAATCGAATTCAAGCGCCAAGCCTCCTCGGGCGAGCGCACCGTGATCAACGGTGTAAAGGGCGTCGACTGCCAGCAGATCCCGCAGAAAGTCGAAGGCACCTCAAAGTGGAAATTCGCCTGCAAATTTATTTCGTCGGCCTTGGTTGAAGTCCAATCCCTAATCAACAGCAACCGCACGGCCACCGCCGTTTTCTTTGTCTCGGCCAGCAGCGGGAACAACCAGGTCTCCAGCGCCTCCCACCAGGTCAACATCAAGGTGAAGTTCGAAAAAGTAATTCAAGCCGGCCCCGCAGCTTCTCCGAAAGGAGCTAACTAATGAAACTCCTCCAACTTCTCATTCTGGCTGTGTTCACCGGACAGGCCCTCGCGGCCGATCTGACCAAGAACATGGACTCGCTCGGCGCCAATAAAGAACTGATGAAAAAAGCCCGCGCCATCGATCCCGAGAACCGTGTGCGCGTGGTGCAGAATCGCGATGTGGATCGTTACACGCGAATCGAACTCGGGTTTAATGGCGGACCAGTCCTTGGCGGCGATCCCTATACGAACTCCAATATACTCGGCGGCAATCTGGATTTTCACATTACGCCCCGCTGGTCGGTGGGAGCTCGATATCACAATATTGCCAATGATCCCTCCGCAGAAGGCAAAAAGGTTCTCGACTCCGCAGAAAACGGTCGCATTAAAGAGACTCCTGGCTTTCGACAGCCTGGCCTCGATTGGGGCAAAGAGAGTTGGGTGGCGGTCGTGAACTGGTATCCCATCTATGGAAAGCTCAACCTCTTCGACGCAGGCATCTCGCAGTTTGACATCTACATGCTCGGCGGTGCCGGCCAAATCAATCTTCAGTCGAGTGGAATGGTCCCTCTCTATACAGCCGGTGCCGGGGTCGGATTCTGGTTGACCCAGCACTTCGCAACTCGATTTGAAGCACGCTGGCAAGGGTATCAGGCCAGAATTTTTGACGGTGTCGACGTTCATAAGCGCAGCATCGATCAAACCGTATTGAATATGTCGATCAGCTTTTTGCTGTAAGAGAATAAGGGAAGGGTTATGTTACGCGCGATTGCCACATTTCTGATTCTAAGTTTCTCGGCTCAAGCCGCCACCGCGGGCTCATTCGACTATCTGCCCGCAGGTTCGGGACCCGAGCAGGAATTCCGCCAGCTTATGAACTCGGGCAACTTCAAGCAGGCGCTTATGACCTGGCCCACGGCTCATCAGAACTCGCGTTTTGGCGAATCGACCACCGGCAAAGCCACCTACGCTTACCTTCTTCTGCAAAACGGTCTGCCCTATTTGGGTCTGAATATACTCCTACAAGAGACTCAGCCCGCACGTATCGACAAGCAGCTCCTTCAAGTGTGGGAGCCAGAGGTGAAACGCTCTCCCTTTGTGATCAAGGGTTATATCGCCACGACCGGCGGCTGGCGCTCGATTGTGAACAATGAGAACGTCCAAGTTCGCATTAAAAATAAAACCGATATTAACAAAGCCTTTAGCAAAGCCGATCGCGCTCCTCAAGATCAGCCGAACTTCAAAGCCCGCATCTGGTGGCAAATCGCGACCCTCGCCCCGCAGATCAACCAAATCGACCCCGCCTTGAAAGCATTAAAACTCTTAAAGGAATCCGGCCAAACCGTGGTCGGCCAGGATCAGATCGCCTCGGCAACCGCCCGCGTGCTCTATCAAAAAGGCGAACTCGATGCGGCCTTGAATGCCTTCGCGCAGATTCCCAAGTCGTCGCCTCTTTATATTGAATCGGTTGAAGAGCGGGCGTGGTCCTATCTGCGCAAAGACGATTACGATAAGGCCCTCGGCGAATCGATGACTCTGCTCTCACCAGCCCTGGCACCGCTCGTCGGCCCTGAAAGCTACTTTCTTGCGAATCTCTTAGCGCTAAAAGTTTGCGATTACCCACGCATCTTTAAAAACAGCGAGAATTTTAAGAAACGCCTTAAGAATCGCCTGGTCGAACTGCAAACCTTAAATGAAAAAGGCGCCAATAAGAATCTAAACGGCTTACTGGCCCGGTTTGAACAAAGCGGCGTCAGCATCGAAGCTGCAGGTCCGTTGGTCGAATCGATTCCTCGCGCCTCATTTAAAGACCGGAACTTCATCAAGTACATGGAACAGCGAAAGCAAATTTTAAAAGAGCTGGAACAGGCTCAGGAAGTGTCGGAGCTGGGTCAAGTGCTCGGTCAGGACACTCTTCTCGCCAAAGCCATGGGTGAAGCCAAATTCAAGGCGGACCGCTTTCGCCAACTCGCCGCCCAACGCTTGCGCATCCTCGCCCACGATGAACTCAAAGAATTCCGCACCATCTTAAATAAAATGCATATCGTAGAAGCCGAAGTCGTGCACCGTCTCGCGGTCGACGACAGCTTGAAGGGCAAACGCTCCAAACTCAGCAAAGCCGAAGACAAGGGCGACGTCCTCGTGTTCTCCACCAACACCGACGAAGTGTGGCTCGACGAACTCGACAACTACAAAGCCCGAGTAAAAGACTGCCCCATAATGAAAGAGGCCAGTTTATGAAGGTACCAGGTTCTTTTTTTCGAAGCATCGCGGCAATAGTCGCGCTGCCCTTTATTCTCACGGCCTGCAAGTCCGACAACCCGCCTCTCACCGGCCCCGCCGCCCAGCCGCCGAAAAAACTCGACCGCCCGATTTCGCAGACCTCGGCCTCTGGCCTCACGGTCGAAATCGATTCCCGCGTCGATATTCTGATCGTCATCGACGACTCGGCCTCCATGCGCAATCACCAGGTGAATCTAAGCCGCAACATTCACCGCTTTGTCGATGAGCTCGCGAAGGTCAAAGCGATCGACTTTCATATCGGCTACACCGTGGCCCATGATAGCTCTCGCTACGGCGTGGTGGTCGACCGCGAGTGCGGCGGAAAATTAAATTGGGAAGATCCTGGAACTTTGAAGATGTTGAAGGATTCAACAGGTAAACCGGCCATGGATGGCCGTCGTTTTGTGACTTCGAAGGACGACTTCCGCACAATTCTACGCGAAAATTTAGATCCGGCCAAGAATCCGGACCTGATCAAAGCGTTCGTGCAGAAGTCCGATAAGAATCCCTGCGCCATGGGACCGGAAGAAGAAGAACTCTTCACCCCGCTGCTCGGCGCAGTCGACAATCCGATCGTCCTTAACGGACCGAATAAAGGCTTTCGTCGCCCTGGCGCGCTCTTTGTAGCCGTCTTGCTCTCCGATGCCAAAGACCAGTCTGGCATCAGTCCCGAGGAAGTGATCAGCCGCCTCACCACGGCCGTGGGGACTGAGCGCACACAAAAGCGTCCCCGCGTCTTTACCGTGGGCTTTAAGCCCGGCACCCGCTATGGCACGTCGGTTCCCTCGCACGCCAATGGCACCTGTAAGCCTGACCCGGCCTGGTCACTGGGAATGGACGGCGACCGCGTCCGCTGGCCGCAGGAGACCGTGGTCGGCGAAAACGACAACCCGCTCGTGAATCTGGCGCGTCTCAGCCAAGATTCGCCCAGTTCCCAGCCCGGAAATGTGCTCTCCATCTGCGATTCTAACTATGGCGAAGCTTTGGCGAGATTCGGAACTCAGATCAAACAAGAAGCGCTACGCGATATCCGTGTTCCGCTTGGGGCTTTCACCCAGATCACGGAAGAGCAGAAAAATAAACTGCGAGTCAAGCTGGGCGGTGACGTGCTAGTTCAGTCGGTACCAGGTCGCCCGGGACATTGGACGCACGACGTGCAGAACGAAGTGATCATTATCCATGCGCAGAATATCGACTGGGCGAAGTATCCCAACGAAAAGATTCAAATTGATTTCACCGCCGCGGGCCCGGATCAAACGACCCGGCCGGTGTGGCAGCGCTAGCCACTTAAAACTAGGCGATCTTCTTAATGGTTTCGAGTTTGCCGCGAAGAGCATGATTCTCATCTTTGAGAGTTTTGTTCTCGCGGACGAGTTCTTGAACCTTTTTTTGCAACTGAATCACGTCTATGCCGGCGCGAACGGCGTCCACAGGAGTGCCGTCTACGTTGACTTCGGGCTTGTGGGTGGCGGCTGCCGCCGCTTTGACCTGGGGTTTCACGGCTGATGCTGCGGGCGCGGCCGGAGCCGCGGACATGGTGGCGAAAGTGTCATGCGCCGCCCTCTCTTCCAACTTCGCTTCATAGTCTTCTGGAATCGAAAGAGCGGAATCGAATTTCTCAGCGTGAAGAGTGCGCTCCTTTAACATCTTGCGCGTCTGCTCCACCACTTTGACCAACGTCGAAGCGATCTCTTCGGGCTTGGGTTTACTCTCCGTCAGAATGTCGTCTAAGCGGCGCCTCTCGGAGTGAGAAAAATAGGTCAGAATTTTCTCTCGCTGTTCCGGCTTAATGCCTTGTAAAGCAAACGCAAGAGTTTTGGGCTGCAGCTGTTTAAAGACGTCTACAATGACCTCCTCGGGCCAGCTAAAGATGCGCTCAAAGGTGAGCATCTTCTCGCGCAGGGCTCGCTCCCAAGTAGGGCTTTCCTGCTCAATCATCTCGAGGAATTTGTCTTTTTTCTGGGGGCCAAAGGTTTCGATCAGCGACAAGAGCTGGATAAAACCGCCCGATTTCTTATATCTCAACAATGAGCTCATACCTTCTTTTCGGACCGCGCCCCACCTAGCTTAAGCTGTCGAAGTTGCCATTTTTCGGCACCCGACCCAGGTCCGGCCAGCCCAGACAGCCAACCTATTGATTCTGACCTTGGTACTGATCTTGAAACTACCCAGGCAGATTAAAATTTTTGGAGGACCCCGTGTTGTCCGTACGTAAGTCTATCTTATTTGGTTTGGCTCTTTCTTTTGCACCTGGCGCTTCGGCATCCAATGCCGAGGCCTTACGCGGCACCCTGACTGGCGTCGGCAACGCTAAGTTCGCCGTACCCCCGTTTGAAGCGGAAGAGACCAAGGAAATGGAAATGAAACGCCTTCATTTCTTAAACACGCATATTGGAACCCAGTACCCCTTTTCGAACCCTGTGACCTGGCAAGCCGGTCGATTCACGGGCACATTCTCGATGGATTCTGAGCAGTTTAAAAATGGATCAAAGGGCCGATTTCAGAAAGTAGTAAATCCAAACATTCCCTGCTTACGCTATACCCACAAACTAAACTTAGCCGGCAATGCGACTGAGATTTACAATGGCCGCGGCAACGTTTGTATGGAAAATGGAACCTGGACTTTGGCGAACGCGGGCGAGGTCTTTCAAGCCGAAGCGAACGCTCCAGCCGCCGACACCGCTCCCCGCTCCACTCCGCAGGTCAGCGTCGATGTACCGGCTCCGACCCCCAAAGGTCTCGACAACACCTATGCTTACCCGAACCTGATCACGGCCAAAACGGTCGGCGATATGGTGCACCAGTTGCAAAAGATGAACGCCACCTTGAAAGCCACACTAGACAAAGACACTCGCCTGGCGAACATGGCCGAAGAAAGCAAACGCAAGTTCCTTCGCGACTCCGAGCTCATGTGGACCCGCTACTACGCGGCCTACTTTGCCTGGGGTTTACAGGCCACTCAAGATCGCGCTGCCATCAAGCCGATGATGGGATCTTCTGAAAAGACGATTTCATTTGAACAGCTAAAATTCCTGGTGGATGAGCTCGCGTCCGATGAAGGTAAGCTTGCTTTGCTAAAAGTGTTCTTAGGTTTCGAATGGGAAGCAACCGATGCCAAGAATCCAAGCAATGGCAAATGGAAGCGCGTTCCCGAAGCCAGCACCCGCATCGATTTCCGTCCCGCTAAACTGAGACTTGTTACGGCCAGCATTCGCGATGCGAATATCAAGGCCGAGCTAGAGCGCGACGCACTTATGGTTGCAACCAAAGAGGGAATGCGCAACGCCGTAGCCGACGATCTTAGCTCGTCGAGCACGAGCGACAGTCCTCCGAAAAAGCGATCGAATCGCCGCCGCTAAAAGCTTGCCTTCCCTATCGGACCTCGCGTAGCGTTTCTGGATGGGGAAGGTCTTGTCGTTCTCAGCCGCGTTTCTAATCGCGGCCGTTGTCGTAACCGGCATACTCGCGGAGCGCCCGGGGAAACGCGGAAGCGCTTTCTCTCGAATCGATGCCGCCGGCGCTCAGTTCAGACAAGTTTTCCTCGGAGCCCGCCTCGGCCGCAATGACCGCAAATTCTATATCGACCCGGCTGAGAGGCCAGCCATTCTCGATTCCCTTTTCCCCGGCTACGGCGGCGAAGCTTTATGGCAGGATCGCGGCCTGTGGAACAATTATTTTATTCGCGACTACGACACCAAGGTCACCTCGACCGCATTCAGTGACGACAAGAACTATGGTGGCGTGGTCGTCTATCAGTCATTCACCGGTTGCTTCGATATTGTCCGCCGCTACGGGGCCGACATTATAATCCTCGGTGCCTCCGACCTGGCGCAAGCGGTCCCACCCGACGTGCTGGCCCGATCCTATCCGAATCACAAAATTCTGATGTGCGCCGCGCCCACGTTCACGCTCGACACCGCCGCCGCCAGTCTGGAGTTGATCGCTCAGCTCTATCCGCCCAACCACAAGCGCCCCGAATACATTTTCGTCGGCGTGAGCCGAACGATGGCCTATTTGGCCTCGCCGTTTTACACCGCACTTGATTGGACCAAGCAAGAATTGATCAACCGCTACAAGCAGGCCGATTTTCTCGGACCCTACGCCTATCTAAATCAGGCCTACCGCTTTCCCTTCACTTGGAATGTCCTCTACCCCGTGCGCCGAGACGCCAATCATTTGCCCCTCGTAAATCGCATCTCCCACCCCGAGCGCTGGTCCATACTCGACCTGCAAATTTCGCCGGAAGAATACCAAGCCGACCCCACGGTTTTTGACGAGCGGCGCCGACTGAACAAGCAGGAGTCTTCGATCTTTCTCAATGCGGAAAATGAAACAGAATGCAAAAAGATGCAGCGCCTTCCCGAGCTGCTTCAAACCGTCAATGAACGCGCGCTCAAGCTCGCGCGGAGATCTGTGATATTCACCACACCGACCATGGGCGATGAGCTTCGCCAAGCACCGAGCTGCTACATCACAATGTACAACCGCGAAATTTTGAATCTGAATGGAGAGCGAACCCTCGCTCTCGATCGCGAGATGAAAGACTATGGCCTAAACATTCTCGATTTTGCATTTCGCGATAGCCGCAAGCGCGGCGGACGTCTCACCTTCGATGTGGCGCACCCCAATCTCAGCGGGGCCGAAAAATTCACGGCCTTTCTGACTCAAGCCATCGGGGAGCACTTTCAACCATGATTTACACCCGCCTCGAGTATGCGATTCTGCTTCTGCTCACGTGGGTGATTTATATGCTGTGGCGGGGGCGCTCGGGCCGCATCCATCTGCTGATCGCGGCCAGTCTATTTTTTTACGGCTGGGCCGGAGCGTTTGATCTCGGTGTTTTTTTAGCGGTGATCGTGTTCGCCTACAGCACCACGGTTCTGGCGCATCTCTTTCCCCGAAGAAAACTAATATTTATTGGCACCGGTATCGTGGTCTTAGCTGGTCATCTTTTGTTTTGGAAGTACTTGCCCTGGGCCGGGCGCGGCGCGGGCGTTGAAATCTGGCTTCCACTTCCGCTAGGCATCAGCTTCTTCACCCTGCAAGGGATCGGCTATCTGGTCGACTACTACCGCGGACAATCCGAAAAGATGAGCTTTCGGGAGTTCGTGCTTTTTAAATCGTTTTTTCCCCAGCTTATCGCGGGTCCGATTGTGCGCGCGGGCGATATGTGGACCTTTTTGCGCAATCTCCCCTCACCCAAACTGGATCAAGTGGTGGAGGGTTTGTTTCTGATCGGACTCGGGTTGGTTAAAAAGGTGATTATTGCCGACTATCTGGGAATTTTTGTCGACGGCATCTTCGCTAATCCAGGTGAGCTCGACCGCGCGACCTTGATTCTCGGCGCGGTCACGATCTGCTCGTTCCCGATCACTCCGGCGTTCACCCGCCGGAAAATGTCGATCCGGCCGCCGTCGCTCAGTTCGATGAACAGAGTCTTCCTCAACAGAGTCTTGTACGCTTCGGTGGCCTTGGGGTCTGCCCACACGCGGTACGCTGGGATGCCGCACTGCCCGGCGACCTCGCGGATGAGCCTGGGCTGAACGGTCTCCGGGTAGAAGAGTTCGACCAAGTGCCGCAACTCCGCAAGGCTGATGAACACCAGGTTCTGCCGGACGAACGTGTACGCAGTCTGCCGTTGCTCCGGCTTGTCGAATTGCTGGAGCCAGTCGGTCAGGCTCTCGATGAACCGCATCCCAGCCAGGAACTCTTGATACCCGTCGTATTTCATCCGCGACATCAGGCGCAGCCACGCAAACTCGCGGCGGGACGTGTCGTCGTCCCAGCCCAGGAGTTCGCTCAACTTGCCGAGGACGAACTCTTGGTTCACGTTCGTTTCCTGAGGAGAGTAGGAAGCCCGAACCGGACCGCGCCTTGCGACCGCTTGAGGAGCTGTAGGTA
>JALHOQ010000140.1 GCA_022842925.1 Bdellovibrionales bacterium | reverse complement strand
GATAGCGGGACCCTTCCCGTTTGAGCCGGCAGTCCTTAAGAGCCCGGACGTCGACTTCGCCGTTTTGAAACTGGAGCGCAAATTCAAACCGTGGTTCTTCGAGAGGAACGAAGCCACCAGCGGCTTTGCGCATTTTTTTGCGCTTCTCTAAAGAGTTTTCACCCACGAAACCGAATCGGTCATGAAACGCTATCACCTGTTCCGGTTCTTCGGAAAACGCCCGTAGTGGCTGTCCTTGCTCACTGCTTATGCGTATCAACGTTTACTCTCCTCTTTATCGGTCAGCGAATGGTCGTCAAAATCGGCTCTAAGCCGTAGAACTCCCCAACCTTCTCCAGGTGCTTCACCGGTCACCACGCTATAATCGGGACGATACACCTCGCCCTCCACCACTTGCGAATCAAAGGCATGCGAACGCGTGTTCGGTTTGGCTTCTTTCTTAGTTTTACTCACCGCCGCCCCGGCAACTGAAACAGAGCCAAGAAAGATAGCTAAAATCAGAATACGAATCACTGGGCCACCTCCATATCCTGAAGACGCCCCTTCACGTACGCCGCCAGGCGCGCGCGGCCCTGACTTTCAAAATGCGTTTGCAGCTGCTCGAAATGCGTTCGAGCGAAGGGTTCTTTCTGGATGTCGCTCAGATAATTCTGCCAGTCGAAGGCGATGACTTGAGCCCGGCCCTCTTCGGGCGCGCTGGGCATATCAAAGTTCCATCCCGACGGCATGTCGGAGGCGTCGGTAATCTGCGCCGCGACGTCCAACCATTGCTCGGATTGCTTTTCGAACGGAGTCGCCATGGCCGCGATTTGAGCCCGAACTTCGTTTTCTGTTTCTTCGTCCAATCCCTCGGGCATGGGGGTCGCGTGAATCGCCTTGGCGAAATCCGCATAGGCCTCGCTCAATTTTACAGAGGCCGCTTTGGCTAGATCACCGGGGGCGCCTTCTTTGAAGCAATTGGCTTGGTGGCCGAGAGTTTTGAGCAGGGCCACACGATCCTCAAACAGGCGTTTACTCTTCGCGCCCGTAAACTGAATCCGAGACTGTTTCTCGTTCGTATCCCGCATAAGTTTCAAATGCACCTTTTGCCAACCCGCGCCGGCAGGGCCGCAGTGCTTGCTCAGCAACGCCTGAGTGGCCGGAGTGGGTTTACGGTCAAATAGGTCAGAGGCGATTCGGGCCTTTAAGCCCTCGCTCCACGGCAGATTCAGACTGGACTCGTCGATCAGACCGGCCTCATTTAGAGTGGCAAAGATGAGCATCTGCTCATCGTTGGTCATCTTTTGCTTGGCTAGAATGCCGGTGAATTTTTTAAGGATGCGATCCCGCTCCTTCAACTCGCCTTGCAATTCATATAGGAGCGCGACCTTAAGCCATGGCAATCGATCTTCGGGCTTTAAGCCTTTTTCCACTAGACGCGCGCTCTCACCAAAGCGGCCCGCGACTTCCAGTTGGCGCGCGAGTTCTTTTTCGTCACCCTGAGCTTTTAAAACCGCGATCAAAGTGCCCTGGTTCCGCAGCTTGCTGGCCAGTGAGCGGGCGTTATCGCATGACTTCGGAGTAAACTTCTTTTCGAGGCAAAACTGCGTGAAAACCTGTAAGGCCCCGCCGTCTTGAGCCGCCACGGCGGCTTCAAACTTCGACTTTTCGCCAATGGCCGCGAGTTCAACTCCGCGCTCTCCGCCCTCGCCTTTCCACTTGCCTGTGTATATCGCAATGTCGTCAAAGCGTTTTTGCAGGGCCAGAATATCGAGCACCAAATCCTGGCTGAGTTTCTTGAACTCATCTTTGCCGTCGGATTTTTCCTCAGCCAGGCTTAAGAAGACCGGCAAGGCCTCTTCGTAATTCTTCAACTCATAGAGGGCTTTGGCCTTTTGGTACCGAACCGGACGCGCGCTGGCCGCAGTCAGGATCTCAAGCTTCTTCGAGACCTCCACCACCACGCCCCAGTCTTTGCTCTGTCGGGCCAGCTCCAATTTGTTCTGGGTCAATCGAACTTCCAGCGGCGTATGCTTCACTTCCTGAGCCAGGCCAATCCACTGGTCCACTTGAGGCCGCTGAATCTTAGGATCTGTATAGGCCGCCAGCCAACCACTGATGGCCTGCGAGGTTTCATTGCTCGCCGGAAATAACAAGATCAGAGTGCTAATCCCTTTCACGAGAAGCGGATCGGCTCCGATCTTTTTAGCGCGGCGATTGCCGTCCCAAAGATGCACGAGACGGAAAAGCTTTTCCTTACTCTTTTTCTCTATGTCCGCGTTTTTAAAGCGAATGCCATTCGTTCTCAGTCGATTGATTTCATCCAGCTGAGCCAAAACCTCAGGCTGTGATAAACCGTCGTGGGCGGCATCCAAAATGCTGACGGCACGCTCCAGATTCGGATCCGCTTCATTTAAGTAACCCAGCACATAAGCATAGTCGGCTTTACGGTCAGCGGCCAAATAGGCATCGGCAAGCGACTGCGGATATCCGGTACGCTGGTACCGACCTTGAATTGATTCGATTCGGCCCAATTGTTGTTTTACGGGCTTCATATCACGGGACATAAACAGCACGAGGTCCCGAAGCAGGTCATCCCGCTCTTTGTCGACGGCCAAGGCAATACTCTGATCTAAAAGGTCCACCGCTTGTCCAGCATCTCCCAACCGATGATGAGTCCAAGACGAGCGGTACAATATATAAGAGCGCAGACTGTCTTTATCGGCCAATGGTAAAACCTTCTGATAAAGTTCGGCCGCCCGGCGAATCGACGAATTGTCATTGGCCAGTTCCAATTGCTCCGCCCAGTGGAGGGCGGCTTCTCGCTTCAACCGTGGATTTCCGGGACTTTCAAAAATCTGCTTCCACAGGCGCGTGGCCTCACCCATCTGGGCTTTGAAGCTATATAGACGGGCCAATTGAAAGCGCACCCGCTGAGCTTGCTCAGGAGTCAGGGAGGGCAAGACCTGTTTATAAAGACGTTCCGACTTTTCGCGATAAGTGTCGGCCTTGCGGCTTTCAGCCGGACCGGCCTTGGAATCGCTATCCACTTCAATGGCCGCGTCAAAAAGCAAGTCCGCCAGTCGCAAAGCCACGGCCTTTTTCTCCGCCGCCGATGCCGGAAGCTGATGAAATACTTCTTCGGCTTCTTGAATCAGATCGCGGGCCTCTAAGGCGGCCACGTTCTGAAAAACTAGTAAAGACAGAAGAGCCGCCAACCCCCTCATTACCGAGCTCCGTTCACGACGGCCAGATGGACCGTACCGTAACCTTGGGAATTTAAAATCCCAATCACTTGTGAAACCAGGGAACTGGACAGTTTTTGATCAGCCTGCAAATGAACATCACCTTTAAAGGTTTGATCTTTGTGTGTCGTCTCCCAGGTCGTCTTCATGTCCACGAGTTTCTTTACCAGGGACTCGGGTTTTTCGAGTACAGCCTGGATTTCACCTACGGCCTGATGGTCCACCAGGATTTCCTTCTCCGTGATCGTCAGCAGTGGGGCGTCGATCGGCGCCGACGCGCTCACCGCGGCAGGGAGCACAATCCCATTGCTGAGGGCCATCACTTCGGGAGAATTCGAAAATGACTGCAGGAGAAAAATCACCAGAAGCGAAAACATGTCGACCATCGAGGTCAACATAAGCCCGGCCACGATCACGCGCTTGGTCCGGCCCTGGCGGTGCTTCTGCGCGAGCAGACGCTTGGTGAATAACGTGGGTTTAAGAGGTACATTCTGAATCATTTAATTCCTCACCGGCACAACGGCCAAAGCCGACACTCCATATCCCCTTAAAATATCCAGAATCGACACCATCTCACCATAAGGCACGGCTGCATTGGGAATCACCCGCGCCGACACCTGAACCTGGGCATCATTCTGTAGCATCAGACTCTGCACCTGCGCCATGAACTGGCTGACTCGCGCTTTGGCATCGATTTGGGCGTCGCCCTTGATCTGCATCGCCGAAATCACTTTGCCTTGCTGCTCCAACGAGACTTGGTAATCATTGCTGCCAAGCAGACGGACTTCCACTTCTACCGGATGCGAATTGTCCATACCTTCGGTGCCAAACAGCTGATGCAGCTGAATGCTTCCGACCTCAATCCAAATGGCGGTCATCAGCAAAAAGCAGATGCACATCGACAGCAGATCGATAAATGGAACCAGGTTGATTTCCCCTTCCAGGCTGCGGCGTCGACCGGATCCTGGAGCCTGTGGGCCTGCTCCCGCCATGGTTAAGCGTTCGCCTCAGGGCGAACCGATGAACTTCGGCTGCGCGACGAGGTGCTAGAGCGATCGAAGAAGAAAACCAGATCGTGGTAAATCTCCGAGGTTGCTTGCGTCAGGTCATGCACGACATGATCCGTCTTATTCTGGTAGATCGCATAGGCAACAAGGGCCGGCACAGCCACCAAAAGGCCGAAGGCCGTACAGTTCATGGCTTCCGCGATCCCGCGGCTCAAAAGAGTGGCTCGATCCATCGGATTCGCTTGGGCGACGGCCGCAAAAGAGTGAATCATCCCCACGATCGTTCCAAGAAGACCGACAAGAGTGGCCACGTTACCGAACATCGAAAGAAAAGCCGTCCGGCGATCGATATTATGAATGCCCTTGCTGAGCTCCTCATCCATCCGCGCCTGCACCTCTTCTTCGCTCCCCCCGCGCTGCATGACTTGGCAGCCTTTAACTAGAATCGGAGTCAGCGGATTCGCGCTCTGCGCGGCCAGCTTCTCGGCTTGAGAGAATTCGCCTCTCATCAGGGCGTCACGAACACCGCTCAACCACTGAGCCGGGATCGGCTTCACTTTCAAATACAATGAATAGTATCTCTCTATGACGAATGCGAATGTCGCGATTCCGAACGCCAGAATGACGAACATGAACGGTCCGCCTTCACGAAATGCTTGGATGATCATCTTTTTAACTCCCCCGTATGCCACTTCCGTTGTGGTATAAAAATCATAGACACACTTGGAGGGGGGCGTCCAGTTTTCAGCAATCCGATGCGTTACGACGAAAAATCTGTGACAGAAAGTCCCAACGCTACTCTTCTTCTTCCATCTCTTTGAGATGAACGAGAACGCGCTCCGCCACAACTCGGTTCATACCGGGCACCTTGATGAGATTCTCTAGAGTGGTAAGCCGAATCTCATCCACGCTCGGGAAAGCCTTGAGTAGAGCGGTCTTGCGCTTTTCGCCCAACCCGGTGACAGCGTCCAAAACGCTGGCCAAAGAGGATTCTTCACGAAGTTTCCGATGGTAGGTGATGGCGAAGCGATGGGCCTCGTCTCTTAAGCCGACTAGGATCTGCTGGGCCTCGGAATTCGGCGGAAAAGTAACGGGATTCTGCCGATTCGGTATAAAAAAACGTTCGTCCGTGTTCGAGATTTCGGGGTCCGAAAATTGGCCAGTCGTGCGGGCCTTGGCCATGCCAACCACATTCAAGTCCGAGCGGCCGATCTCCTTTAAAATTTCAACCGCCACATTCAGCTGGCCTTTGCCGCCGTCAATTACGATCAAATCCGGGTCTTCATATTCCACATGCTTAAAACGACGACTTAGAACTTCCTTCATCGACGCATAGTCATTGGCGCCTTCGACGGTTTTGATTTTGTAGCGCCGATAGTGTTCGCGGGCGGGAGCGCCATCTTCAAACACCACTTGTGAAGCTACGCTCTGAGAGCCTTGGAAATTCGAAATATCGAAGCACTCCATGCGCCGGGGGATGTCTTTCAACGCAAACTTATCGCGGATTTGCTCAAGCCCCACCGCCTGGCGGTCCGCTTTGGTTACCGCATCTTGAAAATGGGCTTTGGCGTTCGTCATGGCGAAATCCATCAGTTTTTTGCCCTCGGAACCGGTGGCCACCGTGACTTTGGCCTTCTTTCCCTGCCGTTCCATAAAAACCGCCTGCATCAGTTTGATCATGTCCCCACCGAGATCCACTGGCAGAACGATTTCATCCGGGATCATATTATCGGAGTAGTACTGATTGAGGAAAGACGTCAGCCAGTCCTTCACTTCCTCGCTCTCGAGAGTGCAGTCAAAGCGATTCATAAAATTGGGTCGCGAGCCGATCACACGACCACCGCGCACATTCAGCATCTCGATCAAAGTGCCGCGAGCATCGCCAAAGAAGGCGACGACATCGATATCGTAGTCCTGTTTCGTACTGATTACGGTCTGACGCTCCCAAATCCGCTCGATCGCCTGGATGGAATCGCGCAAGCGAGCCGCCTGCTCAAATTTTTCATCACCTGCCGCCAACTTCATCCGCTCGGTCAAGGTTTTGAGTACCTTACCATTGCGACCCTTCAAGAAACCAAGAGCCGAGTCGATATCGGCCCTGTAGGCATGCGAGTCGACAAACTTCACACAAGGAGCCGTGCACTGTCCGATTTGATAGGACATGCACGGGCGGGTCCGGGTCTTGAGGAACGAGTCCGTGCAGTCGCGGATCTTAAACGTGCGGTTCAAGAACCGAATCGTCTCACGCACCGTAAAGCCGCTTGTAAAGGGGCCAAAGTAAACGCCCCCGTCCGGCTGCACTCGGCGGGCGAGATAGAAGCGGGGAAACTCATGTTCCAGTGAGCAGCGGATATAAGGATAGGATTTGTCATCTTTAAGACGGACGTTGTAACGAGGCCGATGTTTTTTGATCAGCGAGGCTTCAAGGAGAAAGGCCTCCACCTCGGTTTTGGTCAAAATATAATCGATGGCGACGACGTGACCCATCAGATATTTGGTTTTGAGGGACTGATCGTTCAGCGATCCCAGATACGTGCGAACCCGAGCCTTGAGGCTCTTGGCCTTCCCAACGTAAACGACCTTGTCCTTGTCGTTCTTCATCAGGTAAACGCCGGGAGTCGTAGGGAACTGACTCACCCGCTCTTTTAAGTCATCCAGACTCATCTAAGCCTTCTTCCCCTCCAGGGTTTCCTGAAAAGCCTGATCGGTATCGCCGGAACGGAGTGAGAGTTCCAAAATCTCCAGTCGCTTCACTTCGTCTCGAATTCGGGCGGCTTCTTCAAATTCCAATTTATCCGAAGCCTTTTTCATTTGCTTGCGTAATTTTAGAATCTGGGCGCCGAGCTGCGAGGGGCTTTCGGCGTAAACGGCCAGCCTGTCACGCAGAACCATTTTCTTTTCTTTTGAATCTTTAGAGACGACTTCCATGCCGTAAAGGTCCAGAAGCCCTTCGGACACACGCTTTTTAATCGTGGTCGGCTTAATCCCATGCTGCTGGTTATAGCGAACCTGCAATTCCCGCCGCCGGTTCGTCTCGTCGATCGCCTTGCGCATGCTCTGAGTTACGGTGTCGCCGTATAGAATGACCTTTCCGTCCACGTTTCGCGCGGCTCGGCCGATGGTTTGAATCAGCGAGCGCTCGGAACGTAAGAAACCTTCCTTGTCGGCATCGGTCACGGCGACCAGAGACACCTCAGGTATGTCTAGTCCCTCGCGCAAAAGGTTGATGCCGATCAAAACGTCAAAAATCCCCAAGCGTAAATCGCGGATAATGTCCATCCGCTCCAGCGTCACTATATCACTGTGCAGATATTTGACCTTAACGCCCAGTCCTTCAAAATAGGAGGTGAGATCCTCAGCCGAGCGCTTAGTGAGAGTCGTAACTAAAACGCGCTCCTTTTTGCTTACGCGATCCCGAATCTCCTTTAAAAGGTCGTCGACCTGATTCTTCACCGGCCTCACGATAATATCGGGATCCACCAATCCGGTCGGGCGGATAATCTGCTCAACCACGATCCCACCGCTGGTTTTAAACTCATACTCTCCGGGTGTGGCGGAAACAAACACCACTTTATCCACCAGATTCTCGAACTCTTGAAAATTTAAAGGACGGTTATCCAGCGCCGACGGCAGACGAAAGCCGTATTCGACCAGATTGGACTTTCGCGCCCGGTCCCCGCGGTACATGCCGCCAATCTGGGGAACGGTGACGTGGCTCTCATCGATAAACGTCAAAAATTCATCAGGAAAGTATTCGAGCAGAGTCGGGGGCGGTTCGCCGGACGCCCGGCCCGTAAAGTGCCGCGAGTAGTTTTCAATTCCCGGGCACGTGCCCATCTCCTGGATCATTTCTAAATCGTAGCTTGTGCGCTGCTCGATTCGGTCCTTCTCAAGCAAACGCATTTCATTCTTAAAATGCTCAATACGGTCACGCAGTTCCGAGCGAATGGTTTCCACGGCAATCCGATTGCGATCTTCACTACTCACATAATGACTGCCGGGATAAATGGCGACCTGATCCAGCTCTTCAATCAGTTTGCCGCGCAACGGATCGATCCACGACACTTTGTCGATATAGTCGCCGAAAAACTCCACCCGAACCGCGCGATCTTCTTCATAGGGCGGAAATATTTCGACGCAGTCGCCACGCACGCGGAACGTTCCACGCGAAAAATCAATGTCATTGCGGCGGTACATGATCCGGACCAGCTCGCGCAAAAAAATATCCCGGCGAATCTCTTTATTGGCGACAATATGAATCATCATGCCTTCATAGGCCTCGGGCGAGCCGAGACCATAGATGCACGACACGCTGGACACGATAATCACATCGCGCCGATCGAACAGCGAGCGCGTGGCCGAGTGGCGCATGCGATCGATCTGCTCGTTGATCGCCGAGTCTTTTTCAATAAAGGTATCGCTCGAGGGAATATAGGCTTCGGGCTGATAATAGTCGTAATAGCTGACAAAGTATTCGACCGCGTTGTGCG
>JALHOQ010000139.1:6915-8723 GCA_022842925.1 Bdellovibrionales bacterium | reverse complement strand
CGAATCCTAAAATATTTCCTTGCGATTTAGGACTGTGCCTTCTTCCCGCACTTTGTGCAGAAGGCCGACATCGAGAAGGTGAGTGGTGACGCCCTCTTGATTAAGAGCCCCGAGCCCGAGCACCCCCTCTTCAGGGAAGAGCGTATCACAAGGTGTAAAGAACCCGGCTCGACCGTAAGCCGCCGGTTTTTCAGGGAGAGGGAGCGAGGTACCAAAGAGAGAGCTCATAACGACGTAGGTTTGACTCTCGACGGCGCGGGCCTGGGCGCAGTGGCGGACGCGCCAATAGCCGTGGATATCCGTCGTACACGAAGGGATTAGAATTATATCCACATCTTTTTTGGTCAACTCACGAGTGTAGGCGGGAAACTCGATATCGTAGCTAATAGCCACTCCGAGACCGGCGCCCTTCCACTCCCAAAAACGGATATTGGGATGACCGGAGGAAAATTTCCAAGCTTCACTTTCGATTCGAGTCATGTGCTGTTTATCTTGTTCGAAACGGCGGCCATCGGGGAGGTAAACGAAAGCGCGGTTAACCCGGCGGACGCGCATAAACACGGGGGTCGACCCGGCCACTATGATCATTTGGTGTTGCTTCGCGAGGGCTTCGAAGCGCTGATGAAAATCCACTTTCACATCGTCGAATTTGTCGAGCGCCTCACTGAAATTCTGCCCGCAGAGACTGAGCAGCCAGGGCAGGGAGAAATACTCGGGAAATAGAATGAGCTGCGAATCCTCGGCCGAAGCCTTCTTGATTAAGTCCTCGATGCGTTGCCAGAACTCGTCTGGTTCACGCAGGGTGCGAAATTCAAACTGGGTTGCTGAGGCGCGTATCTTAGGCATGTCAAAATCGTATCTGGAATCTATTTCCAAAACAAGGGAAGTAGATAGACGGGAGGGGATAACCATCCTAGAACGCGGGCCTAATCACGGGGGATACTATGTTTCGAGTTCTGGCAGTGGCGGTGACCTTTGTTTTCTCTGGCTCGGCGTGGGCAAATGACGTTTTTCCGCACGAGTTTAAACTGGAGGTGATGGAAACGAGTATTAACGTCGGCACGTTTTCGCCAAGGACCGATGACGCGGCCACCGTAATCTACCTTCACGGCTACGCCGACACGATGAACAACCATCGTGAGCTTCTCCATCTTTTTCACGATGGCGGTTTGCGAGTTCTATCGTTCGATTATCCGAGCCACGGCCGTTCCGGGGGACAGATTTGGTTTTGGTCGATTGATCAGGTTGCCGCCTTGGTAAAAGAAATTCTCGATCACCCCTCCTTTACGTCAGGTCCGTTGGCCATAGATCGCAAGCTACCGGTAATTTTGGTCGGATGGTCGACGGGCGCCACAATCGCCATTCGCACGGCGCAGACCTGGCGCAATAAGGTGTTACCCAAGGATATGCGACTCGCCGGGATCATTGGCTTCGCCCCCGGACTTCCCGCGCGGGCCTTTGTCGGCGATGGTGTATCGCGGCTGGGTGTTAAAGTGAAAGTCGAAGACTTGACCCGCAATCCCAAGGCAATCAAGTATCCGCCGTATCCAGAAACCACGGTCTTCGGTTCGGGTTTTTTCGCAGGGTCACTTAAGACGGCTTCAGAAGTCGCGTACTGGAAAGGGTCGACCCAAGTTCCGACTCTCCTTTTGATCGCAGATCATGAAAGTGACTTTTTCGCCGATGCGAATAGCTCGGCCTATTGGGTGCGAACCGCAGGCCGGAATAATCCTACATTTGGATTTCAGTGCGCGAATTCCTACCACGGCATTGAATTCGAACCGGATGGAATCGGAGAGTTGACCCAA
>JALHOQ010000139.1:0-6905 GCA_022842925.1 Bdellovibrionales bacterium | reverse complement strand
CTGGGCGCTTGAGTTTGCCCAGGCGCTGGCTCAGCCGGGTCAATCGCGCGCCCGTCGCCAGCTCGAACTCGGCTTCCGTCTCCGGCAGCACAAGCTCTGCATGGGCTTACACGCGCGGTGAACCCTTTAGAGGTCGCCGCCCTTTAATACATTTATGATGGATTTGGAAACGGTTCGAAGAGACTCGAATACGCCTTTTCCCTCGGAAGCGGTGCCTTCGAAATCGGCCGAATTGTACTTATTGAGCGCCGATCGCAAATCGGCCACGCTCAGGGCATTTGGTAAATCCCGTTTGTTGTACTGAAGAACCAGTGGAATATCGCTGATATCGTAACCCTGCTGTTCAAGATTCTTTTTTAGATTGTCCATGGACTGGAGATTCTCCTCCATCCGCTCGGCCTGGGAATCGGCCACAAACACCACTCCGTCGAGACCTTTTAAGATCAGCTTGCGGGAAGCGTCGTATACGACTTGCCCGGGAACGGTGTAGAGGTGAAAGCGGGTTTTAAAGCCGCGAATTTCGCCGACATTGAGTGGAAGAAAATCAAAAAACAACGTGCGCTCCACATCGCCGGGAAGCGAAAAAAGGTCCGATTTCTCGGGCGAGGAGGTCTGCTGGTAAACCCATTGCAGATTCGTCGTTTTGCCGCCGAGAGATGGACCGTAGTAAACGATCTTACAGTGGATCTCTTTGGCGTTGTAATTGATGAATGACATCTATCTTAAACCTGCACCCGGTTTTCGATTGCCCGGCCCAACGTCCGGTAATCGATGTAATCAATATCCCCCCCAATGGGGACACCGTGGGCAATCCGGGATGTTTTGATATTCATGTCTTTTAAGATTTTTGCCAAGTAAAGAACGGTCGTATCGCCTTCGAGATCGGCATCCAGGGCTAAAATAATCTCCGTCACGGGCACCCGTTCGGTGGTGGTTTCGGGGGCAATTCGGTCTAAAAGGGCTTGAATTTTAAGATCTTGAGGGCCAATGCCGTCGAGGGGCGAGATGGCGCCGTGGAGCACATGGTAGCGGCCGCGAAAGACCCCCGACGACTCGATGCGCTCAATATCCGCCGGATCCTCGACCACGCAGAGCATGCCGGTGGACCGCATGGGGTCATTGCAGAAGTGGCAGAGCGATTCCTCTTCGGTGAACGAGTAGCACAGCGGGCAGTCGTGGATGCGCTCTTTTACGCCTTTCAGCGCGTCCCTTAAGCTCTGCACGAAATCATTGGGCGAGCGAAGGATGTGGTAGGCGAGGCGCTGCGCGGTCTTGGGCCCGATTCCGGGTAGCCGACTTAGCTCATGCACCAATTGGTTGAGTGACGGAATCTTCTGCAGCAGCATCGAGATCTATTAGAACATTCCCGGAACTGAAACGCCACCGGTGATCTTGGCCATTTCCTGATCGGACGTGGCTTTCGTAACCCGGTAGGCCTCATTAAAGGCCGTGGCCATCAGATCCTGCAGCATATCCTTGTCGCCCGCGGAAAAGACATCGGGTTGGATGGTGACACCTTTAACTTTGAAGTCTCCGGTCATCGTGATCTTCACGGCGCCGCCGCCGGAGGTGCCTTCAAATTCCTGAGTGGCCAGCTCTTCCTGCAGCTTCTTCATTCGGGCCTGCATCTGGTTCGCTTGTCTCATCAGGGCCTGCATTCCGCCGCCGCCGCCGCCAAATTTCATAACTTGAACTCCTTGATGGATTTGATTTCCGTTTTAAAAATGCGCTGCGTGCTTTGCACCAGCGGATGGGCTTCAACCGCTTGTCGAATTGAAATTCGTTGTTGCTCTTCCGCTTGGGCGGCCAGTTCTTTGGGGCTTGCGGCCTCGGTCGGAGTGGAGTTTTCGGCCATGATAATTTCAAGAGTGTGCCCGGGGCCCCAGAAGGTGGCCATGTAGTTCACGACCTTCTTCTTGAAATCCGGCTGATTCAGTTTATCAAAAAGGAACTTATGCTTGGCCGCGACTCCGAGAGTGAGGCTCTGGGCTTCGAGTTTGCTGACAAAGCAGTTTTCAAGTTGAGCGCCGACGAGGCCGTTGATTTCTTTGATTTTGGTTACGAGTTGCGCGAAGCGCTCACCCGGCAAGCCCGGCGCTTGCAATTGCCCGCTGGCGGCGGTGCCTTCGGCACTCGCTTCGCTGCGACGTGCAGGGGGCACGTCGCGCTCGCTCGGGCTGGGCGCCTTGGCCGTTTTGAGTGTGGGCGACGATGTAGAACTGGCAGTCGCGCCCGCGGTGGCGAACTTCACTCTGGGTGCCGCCGCCATTCGCATAAGAACCATTTCTAAAACCAGCATGGGATCCGAAGAGCGGGCCAGATCCTGCGCGCCTTTCAAAGCCATATCAAAATACCAATGCAGGTCCTCTTGGGCGACGGGCTCCGACATTTTCAGCAAGGCTTCCTGTTCCGAGTCCGGTAAATCGATCAGTGTGCGGTCGCCGCCGAGCTTCAGCAGCAAGGCATGGCGAAGTTGTTCCATCAAGTCGAGTAAGCACAGTTTCGGTTCGGCCCCGCTCTGGTGAAGCGACTGCAGCTTCGCGATCACGGCGGTCGTATCGGCGGCGAGAATGGCGGCCAACACGCCCTGTAACAGGCCGCGATCGGTTAGTCCGAGTGTCGCGACCACGGTCGAGCGTTTCAAATCGCCAGCAGTAAAGTTGATCACTTGGTCGAGCAGAGACTGGGCATCGCGCATGGAGCCGTCGCCCTGGCGGGCAATGGTCCACAGCGCATCGGTTTCAAATTTCACTTGGTCGCGTTCGCAAATCGTTTGCAAATGCTGCGCGATTACGCGGGTGGGAATACGGCGAAAATCAAAGCGCTGGCAGCGCGACAGAATCGTGGCCGGAATTTTGTGGGCTTCCGTCGTCGCCATGACAAAGTACACATGGGGCGGCGGCTCTTCGAGTGTTTTAAGCAGGGCATTGAAGGCGCTGGTCGAGAGCATATGCACTTCGTCGATGATATACATTTTGTACCGGCCGCTCGAAGGCATGTAGCCGACCGTTTCACGCAATTCGCGAATGGCGTCGACGCCGTTATTCGAGGCGCCGTCGATCTCGACGATATTCACCGAATGTCCGGCTGTGATCTCCATGCACTCCGAACACGTGTTGCAGGGAATGAAGTTCACCGCATTCGGGCAGCGCAGAGTCTTGGCGAGAATTCGCGCGGTTGATGTCTTGCCGGTTCCGCGCGGGCCGGTGAACAACAAAGCGTGATGTAAACGATCGTTCTTGAGTGCGTTGAGCAAAGTCGTGCGGATATGATCTTGTCCGATCAGTCCGGTGAAATCTTGCGGGCGCCAGCGGCGCGCGATCACTTCATACGACAATTGTTACTCCCAATATCCCGGCAGAGAAAAGCGGCCGGGCGATCCATATCACATAGGGCTCTTGTTACCGTTGCTTCCTTCCGGACCTGGCGGGGTTCGCAAGATCCGCTATTGTATGGGACCCGGCCATAAACCCGCAAGAGTGGCCTCTCGCGGGAAAATCAGCCTACTTTTTCGCCAATACGGCGCCCCTAGTCAAGGCGGGCCGTCCGCAGTGCGACGCAATACTTGCTCCAGAGCTTTCAGCTCCTCAAACCAATAGGCATCGGAGCCGAAGTGAGGAAAAAGCTGTGGAAAGCTCGGGTCTTCCCAACGCCGCGCAATCCAGGCCGCGTAATGCAATATACGCAGGCCTCGGAGCGGGGCCATCAATTCGAGCTCGGATTCGTCAAAATCACGCAGCTCGGTATAGCCTGTTAAGAAAGCGTCAATCTCATCGTCCACGTCGTCTTCATCGTGGCGGAAGAGCATCCACAGATCCTGCGCCACGGGGCCCATGCCGAAATCGTCAAAATCGATCAGGAAGAATTCCCGGGGTTTACCCGGATCATCGGTTTGCAAGACATTGCCGCGATGGCAGTCGCCGTGAATGCGCTGGAATTTATCTGGATCCAGTTTTTCATCTAGAAGCTCCAGGAGATGTTCGGCGGTCTGCATGTAGCGCGGTTTAATGGTGTGGGGAAGTAGGTTTTCTATTACCTGTAAGGCGTCTTCGCCCATATGTTCGGCATCAATGGTGGGCCGGTGCCGACTTGGCTTCTGCGCACCGGTGTTGTGCAGTCGCGCGAGGACGCGGCCGAGTTGAGTGAGTTCTTCGAGCTGGAACTCCTGGGGCATGCGGCCACGGGCCTTGGGAAAGACGGCGCAGAACATGCCGTGGTGAAGAGACAGGGTGTCTTGGTTATTTTGCTGTAAGGGCGCCACCACCGCGACGCCCTGCGATTGTAGCTCAGCCAGAAACTCATGCTCTTCTCGGATCGCCTGCTCCGACCAACGCCCGGGGCGGTAGAACTTGGCGATGACTTGCTTGTTTTCTTCTTCGGTTCTGAGCGCGTAAACCCGGTTCTCGTAGGAATTGAGTTGCGAAAATTCACCGGTCAGCGGCCAACCGCATTTCTCGACGGCATCGAGCACAAAGTCCGGAGTGAGTTGATAAAAAGAAGCCGCTTGCGCCATGTTCGTTGGTTTAGCACACTCGGGATGTGACGGCTAATCCTGAAATTGAGGCTGAACTTCTTGTTCGCGACATCGGTCAGATTGAAATCCGGCGCCGCCCACGCCAGCGCAATATGAACCTGTCGGTGCGCGCTGACGGCAGCATTCGGGTGAGCTGCAATCTGCGCCGTTCGCAGCGCGAGATTCTATCTTTTGTGGCTTCCTGCCGAAATTTTATTGAGAAACGGCGGGCTCGGTTGGCGGAACTGGATCGCCTGCATCCTCGGCCGCAGTTCTTGAGCGGTGAAACGCTTCTGTGGTTCGGCGAACGGGTGCGGCTGGATGTGATTTGGAGTTGGAGTGAGCGCATTCGCGCGCGGCGGGTGGAGTTGCGGGGGAGTTTAGGCGGACTCTCAGGCGAGTTCTCAACGGGTAAATCGTTCGCCGGTGAGCATGGCAAGGTTGCGTTTGAGCTCACGGCACTCCTAACGTCCAACGTGAAACAGCGTCAAGAAGCGGTTGTTAAAATCTACAAAAAAGAGGCTCGCCGTTGGTTCGAATCTCGGCTTCATTTTTTTGCCGGTCTAATGGGCGTGAAACCGATTTCTTTGTCCGTGCGCGGGCAAAAAACTCTGTGGGGAAGTTGCACGGGCGCGGGCGCGATTAGCTTAAATTGGAAACTGCTCTGCTGTCCCGCTGAGATTATCGATTATGTCGTCGTGCACGAGTTGGCTCACATCCGGCATCGCAATCACTCGGCTCAGTTCTGGGAATTTGTCGAGCGCTTCGATCCTCATTATAAGGCTCATCGAGCCGCATTGAAGTCCATGGAGCCGATCATCGGCCGGATGTTCTTGTAGATTAGTCGAATATCAGTATAAGACTAACGCGATACTTAAATAAAATTAATTTACGTGAGATTTGTGGTCTTTTCCTCTATCTTGGCTCTCTTATCTGGAGGTCAAAATGCTCGCCCATCTGTCGGATCAAGACCTGGTATTAAGACTTAAAGCAAAAGTGAAAGCCGAGCGTGCGTTGCTCGTCGAGCTCCTTCGATATCTCGAAGAAGTCGAGCGGCGAAAACTTTTTTTGGCTCGCGGCTATTCTTCGCTTTTTGCATTTTGTGTGGAAGAACTGGGATACAGTGATGGCGAAGCGCATTCTCGCATTCAAGCCATGCGACTGGGGAAGGCCGTACCCGAGGTCAAAGCCAAGCTCTCAGCCGGGGACATATCATTAACCGTGGCCGCAAAGGCCCAGAGCTGTTTTATGCGATCGGCAAAGGCGGATCGGCCTGTCACTCGGCAGGATAAATTGTCGATTTTGAATAACCTAACCCACATTCCTACACGTGAGGCCGAAAAGATTTTGGCGGCCCAGTTTCCCGAAGCCGCAATGCCTCGCGAGATGATCAAGCCGATCGCGGAAGAGATGACGCGGGTGGAGTTCAATCTGAACTCGTCGCAGCTGGCGAAGTTAGAAAAGTTAAAGGGTTTGCTGGCGCACGGAAATTATGAAGGCCGCTTAGATCGATTGTTCGAAACTATCGCGGACATTGCTCTCGCCAAGTTGGACAAATCCACCTTGCGAGCCACTGAATCCGCTGGCCGAGAGAAAGGCGATCGTACGACAGGGGCAGCGAACAGAAATTGTACAAACACTGAGGTGACTCTCTCTGACGCGCCTTTACTTGAGGCGCCTCAAGTAAAGCTGCGTCAAGTGGATCGCCAACCGGCTGAGCGGCGGCTAGAGAAGCGCTCAAGTTTTGATGATGTGAGCATTTCCAAAAAGCCGAGTCGATATGTGTCCGTTCATGTGAGGCGCCAGGTATGGGCGCGCGATCAGGGCAAGTGCCAGTATCAAGACTCAATGACGGGGCGGCGATGTGACTCGCGCCACGCGCTGGAGCTCGATCATGTGCGTCCGTTTGCCCAGGGAGGGGGGAACACGTCGGCCAATCTGCGACTATTTTGCGCTGCTCACAATAAATGGCGGGCGCTATGAAAGTGAGGCGGAGCCTGACCATCGGCGTGGGAGTGAGGTACGCTCTACGACTTGCTGATTAAGCGTCTGCTCTACAGCTTTCCCTCATACTCATGATGGATTTTCTTTATCGAATTATCTGGGTTCATCATCACCAGCTGGGGGATATGGGCGGCGGCTTCGGTTTGGTCCACGTCGCAATAAGAGGCGATAATCACTAAATCGCCTTTATGCACTTTGCGGGCGGCGGCGCCGTTTAGGCAGATCTCGCCGGGCTGGCCGTGTATCACATATGTGGCGAAGCGTTCGCCGTTGTTGCAGTTGTAAATTTCCACGCGCTCAAATGGCAGCAGTCGGGCGGCGTCGCAGAGTTTGGGGTCAATTGAAATAGAACCTTCGTAATTCAAATCGGCGTCGGTGACTGTGGCCC
>JALHOQ010000138.1 GCA_022842925.1 Bdellovibrionales bacterium | reverse complement strand
CCGTTCCAAAATTTGCCGGCCGGATTGGGATGCCCTTCAACGGAGGTTGCGTCCACATCGTCGGGTAAGCGATTTAAATCCACAACGCAGCGATGCCACTCCGTCACCACATGAGGGATTTTCAAGTCGCGGAACACCGGCTCGTACAGCCGGTCGACGAATCGGTCCACATCACACATTAAAACGGGCTCAGGCAGCTGATGAAGCCAAGGCGTCTCGTCCGGCACCCGCTCACCGGAATGGGGGATGGAAATCAAAAAGGCTTTCATGAAGGCTTATCATGGGATATTGAGAGGGTCTTTGACAAGGGGATGTGACGGATGAAAGCCAAAATTTATACCAAAGGGGGCGACCAAGGTGAAACCTCATTGGTGGGCGGCGCCCGAGTCCCGAAGAGTCATCAGCGGCTGAACGTATACGGAACGTTGGATGAACTGAATAGTGTGCTTGGCCTTATCGCCGCGCAGAACCGTTCGTTTTCAGATGGACGTTTCTCGGATCAAGTGAATGCGAGATTAAAACGCGTTCAGGACAACCTTTTTAATCTCGGCAGCCATCTCGCCTGCGAAGACGTTCAGCTCCGCGCGCAATTGCCTGGCGCAAATGCCGCGCTGATTCCGGAATTAGAAACCGATATGGACCAGTGGGAAAGTGAACTGCCTCCATTGCGCAATTTTATTTTGCCGGGCGGCCATCCGCTCGCGGCCTTTTCACACCTGGCCCGCACCGTATGCCGGCGTGCTGAACGCGAAGCCGTGGAGTTGCGGAAGTCGACCGAGGTGGAACCGGAAGTCGTCGTGTTTTTGAATCGTTTAAGCGATTGGTTGTTTCTACTCTCGCGCAAGTTCAACGCTTTGGCCGGCGAGCGCGATGTGGAGTGGAGTAAGAGCTAAACAACTCGGCCCGGGCCGAGTGAGTTCCTTTGCTGGGCAACTATTCCTCTTCAGAAAGACGCCCCGATTCAAGCCAACTCGCGATCGCAGTTAGAGTTGCGGCGTCGATCTGGTAATCACCCGACGCCCAGCTCAATCGTCCGGGGATAACCCCTCTCTTTTTCAAGACAGAATCAGCACCAGGGTAAAGGAGCTCAATTCTTAGCTCGGCATCGAACAATCCCAATAACTCCATGAGAAGCTTAAGTCGTAAGGCCGCTCCTAAGTCACTTCCGGTAAAGTACTCATCCTGGGCTTCCCAACCTCCGGGACGGGGTGGATGACTATGCCCCACTGTGACTCGCCGTACATTCAAGAGATACGCTAAATTGCCAATCAGGAATTTCTGAAGAGGAACTACTGAAACACGGCCGACTTCGCCAGGAAAACGGCGATAAATTCGCCTCCCCGCGTGCTCAATTTCTATATAGGCAAACTCCCTGCCCGTCTCCACGCTGTACTTCCAACCCTCCAAGTCTCTTGCATTCGGCCGAACCTTTTGGGGAACATCGCCACCGGGCAGCTCATGAACCTGACGCCAAAATTTATCCGCAAACTCATCGAAATTTAGAAGCCTGGACTCCTGGCCCTTTATCTCTGCCGCCCGTGTCAGAACTTTCTGCTGGGTTCGACGAAGTCTCGATTCGAGCGCCTCGG
Organism: Bdellovibrionales bacterium; assembly: GCA_022842925.1. Taxonomy (GTDB): domain Bacteria; phylum Bdellovibrionota; class Bdellovibrionia; order Bdellovibrionales; family UBA1609; genus JALHOQ01. Next base: position 7,204 of record JALHOQ010000138.1, on the reverse strand, counting down.
CGCAGTCTTCAACAGAGGCGGATGCAGATGGCATCCATAGAAAAGCCGCAATTATCAGATGTGGTAGGAACTGAATCATTCGCCGGTCTTACATGGACATAAACCCGCCGACAAGATCAATTGATATGAGCTGAGAGTGAATTGAATTCGACAAACCAACTCGGCCCGGGCCGAGTTGGTCTCATTCTTAATTCGCGACAGCCAGTCGATCCTCTTTCAAATTCGTCCAGAACCAGTACAGCATCGGATCAAGATCGATGCTCTCAAGCACCTGTACATCCCGATCCGTCAGCTCACGCATCTTGCGGCCAAAAATGGAATGGCCGGGGCCAACCATAATTAAGCGCTCGACATCGTGACTTTCAACCAATTCGACGACCATTCTTTCCACTTCTCTGGCGTCGCTTTGCACTTGATTGTACCCACCTTCCGCTCGCTGATAAATCGCATACTCAACGAGCTGGATTCCGGTGAGAACCGGCAATTCAAGTCCCGGAACGCCGGTCACCGGCTTGATCACGCGGGTGGCTTGATTGGTCAGAGATGGACTGGTGCGAACCAAATCGGCAAAGGGTAATTTCCCAATCGCCACCTTCAAGGGCGAGTCGCCGTTGCTGGCGCCCACTATAAACTCAGGCAGTTTGTGTTGTTTGATATAGCGGTCGAGCAGCCCCACCTGCACAATCGCGGTCGCGAAACTTTTTAGGCGAATATGCCCGAGAAAAACCGAATCGTCGGCGGCAATAAATGTCGCCAGATCGAGTGGCGAACCGCCTTCCGCATCCCAGATCTTCTGCGCTTCGCGAATCCGCTGAACCACTTCTGGAATGCGAATCACGTTGCTGCGAATCTCCTGAAAGTCGAGATTGCTGGCCCCATTAAACACTAGTGCATCACGCATTTTCCCCCCCGAGATCTTTGCGTTAAGCCGTTTTTATTTTTTCTGGGATTCTTCTTACAGCGCTGAAAACGCCTTCATGAAATCCCCCTCATCAGCGGCCTTACACCCGCGTGGTGTCTTTCCGCTCCCAGCCAAGCACTTAAGCAAGGGTTGTGCCTCGAGCGATTTACTGCTAGCTGATCCCCAAGTGGTTCTGTGTAGGTTTACAGGACCTATGTCTATGAAAAGCTTTCATGGAGATGTAATTGACGACTTGTGACACCCTTTTGCTAATCTTTAGATTATGAGTCTGCTCCGTAACAGTGCTCGTTTTTTTTCCTCACTCAACAAAGGGCCAAAGCACCGGCCGCCCTTCGAAGCGTTCTATCTTTACGGTCTAGCTCTTCTACTCGGCTACTGGATCGCCGATATGGGCATTCTCTATGTTCGGCCGTCGCTGCTTCCGACTCAGCCGCCGCCCAGCCGCCCGGCCCGACAAATCAAAAGCAATATAACCGATGTCACCCGCTACTTTCCGATTCGCGACCGCAACATCTTTAACGAAGACGGGATGATTCCGCCGAAGCTCTCGAGCGGCGACACTGGCAACACGCTCGCCGACAATGAGCCGGTCCCATCGCAGCTGCCGCTAAAGCTTGAGGGCACCCTTGTACATTCCAACAATAAAAAGTCCGTGGCCACGATCACGCTTAAAACAAAGAACGAGGCTCGCGCCTTTATGGTCGACTACGACATCGATGGTATGGCCCAGATCGTAAAAATCGAACGCCGAAAAGTGATCTTCCGCAATCTGAACAATAGCCGGCTTGAGTACATCGACATTCCCAAGGACACGGCGGTTACATTTGGCGTGAAGGACCCAGTAGTCGCGGGCGGAAGCGAAGAGGTGGCGAAGAAGGGTGAGTTCGACTTCACCATGCGCCGGGGAGACGTGGCTAAGTACACGGCCGATCTCGGCGCGGTTTTGCAACAAGCGCGAATGGTGCCGAATATCGTTCCAGGTAGTGGCGGCAAAGTCGACGGCTTCCGCTTCGTGGCCATCCAACCCGGCAGTATCTATGAGAAGCTGGGCTTTAAACCCATGGACGTAATTAAAAAAGTGAATGGCGATGATGTGAACTCTCCCACCAAGGCGATGGAACTCTACAACGCTTTGAAATCGGAAGGCCGCATCAAGCTGACTGTTGAAAGAAACGGCAGAGAAGAAAATTTTAATTACGATGTCATCGAATAGTTAGTCAGGTTCGGGCTATAATACCCAAGGAGGGGTATATGAAACGCATCGGGATCCTCATCCTCACTCTGGCCATGGCCAATGCCTTCGCGCAAGCACCAGGCAATGGCGCGAGCGGCAATAACGGCGCGCCTAAGAGCGGATTTGTGTCAAAAAAGACGGGAAAAGGTTTGGCCGCCTCTGGAATAGAGGACATCACCAACGAAAACTTTCCCGACATGATCGAGTCCTTCGATTATCCGAATGCCGATATCGCGGATATCGTCAAAGCCATCTCCGAGCTGACGGGTAAGAACTTTATCGTCGACCCGCAGGTCCGCGGTAAAATTACGATCATCGCACCCTCGCGCATCACGGTCGCGGAAGCGTACAAAGCGTTCTTGTCGGCCTTGGCGATCAATGGTCTCGCGGTCGTTCCCGGAGACGGTTTTTACAAGATCAAGCAGGCGCGAGCCGCTCAGCGCGACAATATCGACACCTTCTCGGGCGCCTATTACCCGTCGAGCGATCAGATGATCACCCGGATCATCAAGCTGAAGTACATTTCGGCGGACGAAGTGAACAAGCAGATGCGGATCCTGACCTCGACCAATGGCGAACTCGTACCCTACACGCCCACTAACTCGCTGATCGTGTCGGACTACGGCGCCAACATCGACCGCATTCAAAAGATTCTCGATCAACTCGATGTGCAAGGCTTTGAAGAGCAGCTCGAAGTGATGCGCGTGCGTTATGCCCGTGCCAAGGATATCGCCGATCTGGTCGATCAGATCATCAACAAAGGTGAGAAGAAAAATCAGTTCGGAGCCGGGGTTCCCCGCTTCCGCCCGGCCGGTGCGCCGGATGCGGGTGGTGGTTCAGGCGCTGAAGTTTACAACCTCGTGGTGCCGGATGAGCGCACAAACTCGATCATCGTGGTCGGCAACAAAGCCGGTATCGAAAAAATCCGCAAACTCGTCTCGCGCCTCGACTACCCGATGCGCCCCGATGAACAGGGCGGCTTTAACGTTTATTATCTACGCCACGCTGAGGCCGAACCGATCGCCAACGTTTTAAATGGCATCGCGGGCGAATCGAAAAAGGCGCAGGAGGCCGCGGCCGGCAAGCAAGCCCCCGCCTTAGGTGGCCCCGCTGGACAAATTCAGGTGGGCCCCGCCGCCACCGCTATTTTTGGCGGCGATGTCAAAATCTCAGCTGACAAAAATACGAACTCACTGATTATCGTGGCCTCTAAGCAGGACTACGACACGATCCGAGTTCTATTGTCGAAAATCGATATTCCCCGCGATCAGGTCTTTATTAAGTCCATCATCATGGAAATGCAGGCGATCAATTCGGCCAGCTGGGGCATCGACTATTACAAATTTGCGGCCGACACCAACGGCGTGGGCCGGATCGGATTTCGGGGTTCGGATAACCTGAGCAATATTATCTCTCCCGCGGGCGACCAAGGCGCGATTCTCGGCTTCGGCTCAGGCGGACTGGTGGATTTGGATTTGGGCACGCTGGGCAAGTTCAAAGTGACTTCGCTGACCGGCTTGATCCGTCTGCTGAAGACGAACAGCAATGCCAATATTCTATCCACTCCGCAGGTGATGGCGCTCGACAACGAAGAGTCGATTATCGAGGTCGGTGAACGAGTTCCTGTCGCGCTGAACTCAAGCGCCACCGCCACCGGCACTCAGGCCAACGTCGAAAGGGAGAACCTGACGACCAAAATCACGATCACGCCCTACATTTCGCCGGACACGGATACCGTGCAGATGAAGATTGACCAAGAGGTCAAGGGCTTGGCCCAAGTGAACATTAGGGCCACGGAACTGGCGAAAAATGCGATCGCGACCTCCACCCGTAAAATAAAAACTCAAATCGTGGTCAACAGTGGCGACACCGCCGTGCTGGGCGGCTTGATGAAGGACGACGACAATGAACAGACGTCGAAAGTTCCTATCTTGGGGGACATCCCCATTCTAGGTTGGCTGTTTAAGTCTAATACTAAAGGCCGCACCAAAACCAATCTGGTCGTATTTATCACGCCGCGAATCGTGCGCAATCCGGCGCAGAACTCGGCCCTGGTCGACGAGAAAATTTCTGAGCGCATCGATTTTATTCAACAGAACATGAACGGCCGCGATCCCCACGGCAAGACGATCGACGGCCTTCCGCGCAAAAAGACGTCAGCATCGGACGCCACTAGCGACATAGAAGAACCCGCGATCGAGACATTCTAAGCGGCTTAAGAAGCCGCTTAGTCCCGGCCGCCGCTGAAAGCCTCGTTAAACGACGAGGCTTTTTTGTTGTGCGGGGAACGAAGGTAAGGGCAGGTGCGCCCCTCGTCGCCGCTGCATTAAGTGGCTCGCTCACATGCGCACACAGATCAAACACCACCGGAGGTCGCGCAATTGAAGCGGGAACTCCATTTACTCATCGCTTCAACGCTCTTAAGAATTGATCATCGCACATTCCCTCGATATACCTTCGTTCACACTATGCGCAGTCAACTCAAGCTTCTTAAATCCGAACCGAAGGCCTACGGCGGCGATCTACTCAAAAAACGCAAGGGCCGCATGGGTCCAAGACCGCTCGACACTAAGAACTCGATGCATTTGGTGCTGCGCTCCTCTCATGCAAAGGGCGGTTGGTCATTTCGCACGGGAGAAAATCCGAAAAAAGTAGATCGCGTTCTTAAGAAATTTTCGGTGAAGTATGCTGTTCGAGTTTTGTCGGTGGCCAATGTGGGCAATCACCTTCACCTCCATATTAAACTGGGCAATCGCTTTGGTTATAAACCCTTTATTCGCGCGGTGACCGCCGCGATTGCCATGGCTATTACGGGTATGAGTCGGTGGAAGAAACTGAAAATTAAATTCTGGGATCTGCGACCCTACACCCGCGTGGTTGTGGGCCGCGAGGCGTGGCAGCACCTGACTAAATATATCCGCCTAAATCAACTCGAGGGCATGGGATACGCCCGTGATGTAGCCAAAATCGTGATGCGCGGACCGATTATGATGTCGCTGTCGGATGCGCCGGGTTCGGGGTGAGCGCGAGGAGCCCGCCGAGGTAGTGTTCGCGAATCGCGAAATCTGGTCGGTCATCGTGGTCTCCGGACAACTTGCGCGAAGGTCCCCGACCTCCACTGCCAAACTTTTGGGCAGCCGACGGAGCCCCGAATCCCCAGACGACCCCTATCGGGTTTGCGAAAAAATCAGCCGTTTTCATCATTTACGGCCGACCCCTAAAAAGCCGTCTGATCCGCTCGCCCAAGGTCGAGCCCTTAAATCCGCTTCCTCAATATATAGACGGCAAATTACGATAAGTAGACATGCTCATTCGCGCGTTCGCCATCGCCTTTTTATTTCAAACTGTGATCTCGGCTCACGCCGAGAATTTGAATCCTTCGGCGGCCAAGAGTTTGGAATTCAAAGAGGAGCCCAAGCCAAAGGCCTCTCGTGGACCGGCGTCGGTTGAAGCGGCGGTTGAGATTCCCGCGTTTCAAGAACTCGCGGACGATGAGACGGAAGCCGGTTTTTGTCTTTTTTGTGGCAGCGGCGGCGCCACTCGCGCCCGCACTCTGGTGGAACAAGGTCACGACATCCTCAAGCACGCCCAACGGTCCAACACCGGAAAGTAAAGATGAAAACTTTCGCGACCATGCTCGCCGGTCTGATGCTCTTCGCGCTGAACGCTCAGGCGCAATCCCAATTTATGTTCGACCCCAATCAGTTCAGCCGCCCCTCATCTGTCCCAGAGGCGCCGCCACCTCAAGAACGCCCGCCTGCGATACCGCGACCACCCGTGAAACCCAAGCCCGAGCGGCCGCCGCCCGAAAGCAGACCACCTGCTCCACCGCGACTGCCACCGGTCAATACTCCGGCCGACGCCATAACCGAAGCCGACACGCGCAAGCAGCCGTGCACATCCTGCTCACCCATGGAAAAAAACCTGCGCGATTTGCAGGCCGTGGTCAAAGGCCAACTGCGCATCGGTGATCTCTCAAGCTGGAAGCGCAGCCGCGGACTCGTGCAACTGCCGACCCGAGGAGAGCGCGGCAACATCGGCCCGTGCGGCAGCTTTCATTACAATCCCGACCGCGATAAGAAATCCGGCGAAGTGGTGGACAACTATACCAACCCACTGACCGCGTGCGCGTTTATGTCGCTGTTACAGGACTGGAAGAAACGCTGCCCCGACAGCCAGAAGGGCTGCCGCGTCGCCTGGGGCGACATCTCGCACAAGACGGCGCAAAGATTCAACGGACACAGCAGCCATAAAGACGGCACCTGCATTGATCTTCGCCCCATGAGAAATGGCTCCTTTGACAACGCCCCACTCAATTACCCGAACAGTGATCGGGCCACCACGGCCGCATTTATCAAAATGGCCAAGGCCAAGGGCGCAAGCCCCGTGCTCTACAACGATCCCAAGGCCGGCGGTCAATATTGGGACGGGCACAGCAACCACATGCATATTTGCTTTAAAGCGAATAAAAAAACCAAAGACGTTTGTGCGAACTACAAGTATGACGCGAGCGTTTGCGGGCCGAACTAGGATGGAGTAAAGGGAAGTCATGAAAAATTATTTACTATATATAGCCACTCTCCTGATCGCCCTCCCTGCCTTGGCCCAGGACTGCGCCAAGCATCTCCAGGCCTTTAATCTTTGGGAAGACGAAATCAACGGCCAGATCGTGCTGAAACATTCGATCTTCGAAATTCCCGATTGGGATCCGAACGCGCAGTATGATGGCCTCGTTCTCACGGTCGAAGCCGCGAAAAACGTGAAGAAAGCCGTTCTCGAAATCGAATTCAAAGGCACAAAAACGGGTAAGAAAAAGCTCGAGACATTCCGGCGCCTGCAGCCCCTTGCGCAGGATACGAACCTCAACGCCTTTGACGATTTTAAAGCCGAGGATTTCTTCGACTTCAAAGAAGCCGGCACCTACACCGTGCGTTTGAAGGATGACAGTCGCTTAATCTGTTCGCAGAACTTTAAGTTTCAGATCGGTCACTGATTCCTGTCGCCGATCGACTGGCCTTTCATCCAGGTCGGTTGAACACACATATAGG
>JALHOQ010000137.1 GCA_022842925.1 Bdellovibrionales bacterium | reverse complement strand
TGTTTTGACGGGTCTGAATCGGACCTCGCACTTACAGAAAATACTCAGCCCGTGCTGGTCCTGGTCAGCACTGTAACATATCGTGTGTTAGAAAAAGAATTCGGCTTTGCCCCTCAAATCGCGGCTGGACACTCGGTCGGTGAATACTCGGCCATGGTCGCGGCCTCTGCGATGGATTTGCGCTCTGCACTTCGAGCGGTGCGCCTGCGCGGGCAGGCCATGCAACAGGCTGTCCCGGTAGGTAAAGGTGGGATGACGGCGATTATGGGTTTAGAGCCCAAGCAAGTCGAAGCGCTGTGCCAGTGGGGCGAAAAAACGACCGGTGAAGCGCCCGTGTCGCCGGCCAATCTAAATGCTCCCGGACAGATTGTGATTTCAGGAAGGAAGACCCTTCTCGATTGGATGGCGGCGAATTTTAAAGCCGACGTGATCCCCGGGGTCACGCGAGTTAAATTTATTCCTCTTAAAGTCTCGGCGCCCTTTCATTGCGCGATGATGAAGCCCGCCGAAGAGAAAATGGCGCAGGTTCTGAATGACATTCCATTTTCCGAAGCCCGCTTCCCGATCGTGCAGAACGTGAGCGCCGAACCGGTGCAAGAGGCCAAACTGCTGCGCGAAAATCTGGTCAAACAGGTTTGCGCTCCTGTGCGTTGGATTGAATGCGTGCAGACGATCCACCGCGGTGGCGCCGGCCGGGCTATTGAAACTGGCTGCGGTAAAGTGCTGGCTGGGTTAGTCAAAAAAATCGCACCCGACATCAACGTTTTGAATTTGAATTCCATGGATGACTTAAGGGCGGCCGAAGCCGCGCTGAAAGGCGGATAATCATGCTGAAAGGCAAACGCGTCGCGATCACGGGCGGAAGCCGCGGAATCGGTGCTGGCATCGCAAAGTACTTAGCCAATCAAGGGGCTCGCGTGGCCCTCACCTACTCCTCAAGCAAAGATCAGGCTGAAAAAATATTGAGTGAACTCCCCGGCGAAGGCCATATCGCAGTCGCATTGAATGTCGGTGACACGGCGTCAGTCGAGAAGTGCTTCGAGGATATTCTCATTCAGTTCGGTGGCCTTGATGGGCTAGTCAACAATGCGGGCATCACCAAGGACCAACTTCTGATGCGCATGAAAGACGAGGACTTTGACGCCGTGATCAACACCAACCTCAAAGGCGCCTTTCTCTGTACCCGCGCGGTTATGCGGCCTTTTCTTAAAGCTCGAACTGGCTCCATCGTGAATATTTCTAGCGTAGTGGGTCAGATGGGCAATCCAGGTCAGGCCAATTATTCGGCGTCAAAGGCCGGTTTAGAGGGCCTCACCCGCTCGGTCGCCATGGAAGTGGCCTCCCGCAGCATTAGGGTCAACGCGGTGGCTCCGGGCTTTATCGTAACGGATATGACCCACGCTCTCGATGATAAGCAAAAAGACGCAATTACGGCGCGAATTCCGCTCCAGCGTTTGGGGAGCGTGGATGATGTGGCAGGGCCTGTAGCCTTCCTGCTCAGTGATATGTCCCTTTACATAACTGGACAGGTTTTACAGGTTAACGGCGGCCTATATATGTGATCTGGACGGACGGGGTCCGGTTCGATATAAGTTATTTTTACGTTTTGAAGTGGTTTTTTAACTCTTAAGGAGAGGACAATGTCGTTGGAACCAAAAGTAATGAAGATTATTGAAGAGCAATTGGGTGTGGATCCGGAACGCGTAAAGCCGGAGTCTTCTTTCATTGATGACCTGGGCGCAGACAGCTTGGACATCGTGGAATTGGTGATGGCGATGGAAGAGGAATTCGAAATCGAAATTCCTGATGAAGACGCCGAAAAGCTTCGCACCGTGCAAGACGTGATGAAGTATCTGCAAACTAAGGGAAAAGCCTAAGCGGATCGATCCGCTAGAGAGGCCATCTTGAGCGCGACAAATATCTTTGTTCGACCCGCGCAGCCCCAGCGCCGCGTGGTCGTCACTGGAATGGGATTGATTTCTCCCCTTGGATTGAATCTATCCGAGAGCTGGAGCGCTTTAGTACAAGGAAAGTCCGGCATTGGACCCATCACTCAATTCGATGCCTCGACGTTCGACACCAAGATCGCGGGCGAAGTGAAGGGTTTTAACCCCGACACGTATATTCCGAAAAAAGAGCAAAAGAAGATGGATCGCTTTATCCATCTCGCATTGGCGGCGGCCAAAATGGCCATCGACGATGCTCAGTTAGAACTCGATGACGAAGATAAAATTCGAACGGGAACTTTGGTCGGCGTCGGCATGGGCGGTCTGCCCTATATCGAAACCCAACATTCCATTCTCAGAGATCGTGGCCCCGGCCGCGTGTCTCCGTTTTTTATCCCAAGCGTGATCACCAATATGGCCTCTGGCCAGATCAGCATGACCTATGGGCTTAAAGGTCCAAACTATGCGATTTCGAGCGCTTGCGCTTCGGGAGCTCATGCGATTGGTGAAGCGGCCGGCTTTATTCGCGACGGCCACTGCGACATTATGATCGCCGGTGGCTCAGAGGCTGTGGTTACACCCATGGCGATCGGTGGATTTAACTCCATGCGCGCGTTAAGCACGCGCAACGACAATCCCACTGCTGCCTCTCGTCCCTGGGACCGCGACCGCGACGGATTTGTACTGGCCGAAGGTTGCGGCATTTTGATTCTGGAAGATTACGAAGCGGCCTCTCAGCGGGGTGCTAAGATTTATGCGGAAGTCTGCGGTTACGGCGTTTCGAGCGATGCCTACCATATGACATCGCCTTCGCCCGGTGGTGTCGGCGCCGCTCAAGCCATGATCATGAGCTTGAAAGACGCCCGAATTAATCCGGATCAAGTGGAATACATCAATGCTCACGGCACCAGCACGCCGGCCGGCGATGAAATTGAAACGGAAGCTGTGAAACGCGTATTTGGCGATCACGCTCGAAAACTTTGGGTCTCTTCGACCAAAAGCATGATTGGACACACTCTAGGGGCTGCGGGCGCCGTTGAAAGCGTGATTTGTATTCAGGCTCTATTGACCGGCGCGGTGCCACCTACAATCAATCTGGATAACCCCAGCGAGGACTGCGACCTCGACTACGTGCCCAAAACGGCGCGCGAGAAAAAAATGAATTACGTGCTGAACAATAGCTTCGGTTTCGGTGGAACGAACTGTAGTTTATTGTTCGGACGGATTTCATGAGCGCAAACGGCATAAAGACACCTTACAAAACTATTTTTATAGCCTCAGACCATGCGGGCCTGGACTTGAAGAAGCACTTTCTCAGTCGCTTTCCAGGTCTGCCCTTTCACGATCTTGGCACGATGACCGCGGACTCGGTGGATTACCCTGACTATGCGGCGAAGCTCTGTCGTGAGATGGAGGGTCGCCTTAAAGATTCCTGCGGAATTTTGATTTGCGGCAGCGGCCAAGGTATGGCGATGCGGGCGAACCGCTTTCCTTTTATCCGCGCGGCCCTGTGTTGGAGTGAAGAGACTGCCCACCTAACGCGAGAACACAATGACGCCAACGTGCTCTGCCTCGGCGGAAGGCTTTTGAGCTTTCCTCTAGCCGAAAAGATTTTCGATAAATTTCTCACGACTGAGTTTGCCGGCGGCCGCCACCAGGGGCGCGTCGACAAACTGATGTGCTAAGGAGTTCCATGTACCTCGAGAAGCAAGACCCCGAATTGACGAAGTATTTAAAGCTGGAGACGGACCGTCAGGAATACGGCCTCGAGATGATCGCTTCAGAAAACTATGCCTCCAAAGCCGTGATGGAAGCCCAAGGTACGATCCTGACCAACAAGTACGCTGAAGGCTACCCTGGCAAGCGCTACTACGGGGGCTGTGAGTTTGTCGATCAGATCGAGCAGCTGGCCATCGACCGCTGTAAAACGCTTTTTAGTTGCGAGCACGCGAATGTTCAGCCGCACTCGGGATCGCAAGCCAATATGGCCGTGTATCTGGCCGCGGCCAAGGCGGGGGACACGATTATGGGCATGGACTTGGCTCATGGCGGGCACCTCACCCACGGGAGCCCGGTCAATTTCTCGGGCATCTTGTTCAAGGCTGTGCACTACGGGCTTGATCCTAAAACCGGACGAATCAATTACGACCAAATCCGTGATGCCGCAAAAAAAGAAAAACCCAAGCTCTTGATCGCGGGTTACAGCGCCTATCCGCGCGTTCTCGATTTCGCGCTCTTCCGGCAGATTGCCGATGAAGTCGGTGCCACACTTCTTGTGGATATGGCCCACTTCGCGGGTCTGGTGGCGGCGGGGGTTCATCCTTCGCCGGTGCCGCACGCCCACTATGTGACCTCTACGACTCACAAAACTCTTCGCGGTCCGCGCGGTGGAATTATTTTGACCAGCAGTGAGAATGCGAAGGCGCTCAACTCTAAAATTTTCCCTGGGATTCAAGGTGGTCCGCTGGAACACGTGATTGCGGCCAAGGCGGTCGCTTTTGCAGAAGCACTGAAGCCGGATTTCAAAACTTATATTGAGCAAGTCGTTAAGAATTCAAAAGCTCTGGCCCAGGCGATGCTCGACCAAGGTTTTGATCTGGTCACCGGCGGCACGGACAATCATCTGATCCTCGTGGATCTTTCGAATCGCGAGATCACGGGCAAGGATGCTGAGATCGCCCTCGACCATGCGGGTATTACGGTTAATAAAAATACGGTACCTAATGAAAAACGCTCACCTTTCGTCACCTCTGGCGTTCGCATCGGTACGCCCGCCCTTACAACCCGCGGGATGAAAGACGGCGATATGGTCACGATCGCCGGTTGGATCGCGGAGGTCTTAAAAGATCACACGAACCAGTCCAAACTGGCCAAGATCAAAGCTCAGGTTCGCGAGCTTTGTTTGAAGTTTCCGCTCTATAAAAGTTAATATAAGACCATGGGGCAATTAGGGGTCTTGGGTTTTCTCTTACTTTTCGGTTCCGTATCCTGCAGCACCTACCGTTCCAATGTCGCGAATTACAAAGGGCCCGGCGATTACCGGGCTCCCAGCGATTATGCGGGGGAATCGCCCTCGCGTGGTCCGGCGTCTGATGGTTTAAACACACGTTGGATGCCCTATCAGCCGAGCGGACCCTTTCAAGTCGTGTGGCCCGTGCAAAGAATCAAAATCAATCGCGGTTTTAAACCATCCAGTGATCCCAAACATCAGGGAGTGGATCTGGGCGGCAAAGCCGGTACACCGATTTTGTCGGCTCACGAGGGCGTGATCATCTACACCGGCAACGAATTTCGCGGTTACGGCAATATGGTGATTGTGGAGTACGGAGAGGAGTGGGCCACACTCTACGCCCACCTCGAGGATGTGAAAGTGGAAGCCGGCCAGGTGGTGAAATCGGGTCAGAAGATCGGCACCATGGGCAAGACCGGAGAGGCGACCGGTGTGCACCTGCACTTCGAACTGATGCACAACCGACAACCGATCGACCCGCTCCCCTACCTCACCCGCAGCAACCGCTACGCAAAACAATGAGATCCGCGCTGACGCCACTTTTATTTCTGGTGAGCTTCCTCGCGGCCGCGCCGTCCGCCTTCGCGCACGGAGCGATCGCATTTTCATTTCATCCCGACACGATTGATTTCGTAGTGGCGGTCGAATGGAATCAACCGACCATGGTCATAGCGGAGGACCGGGCCATGGCCGCCTGCCGGCGAAAGGGTGGCCGCTCCTGCGGCGTGATCGAACAAGTATCAGGCGAGTGTGTGTCCGTAGCCGTCACCAACGAGGGCCGTTACCGCGTGGCGAGTGGCGCGACGCAGACGGAGGCGCAAGCAAGTTCCGTGGCCGGCTGCCTGGCGCGATATCCGGGCGACAGCTGTATTGTGCGCAAAAGTTTTTGCGACAACTCGACCTCTAATATTCACGATTGCCGAAGCGACACCGGCTATGACGCTTGCATGACTCAAGGTAGACCGGGATTCGGCGGCGCCGTCGAACGCCAGCAGTACTGCCGTATGGCGTTTTGCTAGCATGCCTTGGGCTTAATGCGTGTTTACATCCAACGGAAGCGGTGGCCCCATCACCAGCTGAGCCTTTAAGGTCCCGCCTTTAAAAGTGATGGGATCGTCTTCCACTACGATTTCGGTCAGTTTGGAGAGGTCTGGGATCTTGAATGTCTTAATTCGGCCGTGGCGCTCGGTTCCGACACCAGAGCGTAACATCATATAAACGTAGTAACCGTCGTCGGTCTTTGAGATGCGGATTTCGCCTTGAAAGGGCAAATCCTCTTCCTTCACATGGACCTCATCGACTACAGTCAGTCCGTTCTTATATGATTTCGCAAACGGTTCCATGGCGAGGATTACATTGGCCTTTTCGATCTCTTTAGCCACGGGGCCGATGCAGTTTTTGGCGCGTCGATAGCACGTCTCAATGGTGATGTAGCGGGAAAACCGAATTAAATGTCCTGTCGTCGGCTGAGTCGGCTCGGACGCGTTCGAAACTGGCTCTGTTCGCGGCTCGGGCGTACTTGAGCATCCCGCTATAAAATAAACCACGACCACAAGACCAAAGATGACCAGTTTCGAATCGACTTTGAACATTTCTACCTCGGCGGACAAATCAAATACACTTCGCTGCCGTCTCGATTTCCTACATACTCGGTGCCACGCCCGTTGGCCGGAAATACGAGATTGAAGGATTTCGATTCGTAAAGGCAGTATCGGCCGCCACAGCCCGTGAACTTAAACATTTCTTCGCCTTTGCGACCATTGATCCGCGTGAATTCGACACACGTCTCGGTGTCGCAAAACTTCAGCTCCATGTTTTGATATTTGGTCTTTCCCGTCTCGGAAAGGTAACAGGTACTCGAGGCCCATGCCGGCGCCGATAGCAAAAGTGCCATCCCTAGTAGCAGTCGCATCCGAACTCCTTGGTTGCGTTGGTTTTTAAAGATTCTCGCAATCGCTACTTGGGAGATCAATGATTATGTTTCAACTTGAAACATGTGTTTAAGCAGCTATAGACAAAGGCGGCATTGGGCCCCAGCATCGATGTATGACTTGGCTACTCATTCTTCTGTTACAGGCGCACGCGCAGAATCAAACGCCCTGCAACCTGGCTGTTCAAGAATTCAAAGAGAAATGCGCCAAGTTCGTTTTTCAGTTTGCGCCTAAGTTCGATGAACCTGACGAGGGCGATCCAAAGCGCTGCGAACAAATTCGACGGGTTTCGCAAGATGCAGAACGAAAGTTCAAAGAGATTTGCGGAGCCAATGCAGACGCCGCCACTCGAAAGTGCCAGGAGACGGCCACGGGCGGCATCACTGGGAAGTCGGGTTCCACAACGATGAGCGAGGATCTTGGTGATCTGAACCACATGCTCAAATGGTTTCACGACGAATACATGAAGAACCTTAAGTCGTCGAATTGCCCTGATCCGCAAGTCAGTTAAACTATTTCTGTCTAATTCCCAGCGCCCCGCATTCAACCTTTAGTCTAGATTAATAAAAGAATATCAAAATAAATTCTTATGCTGGCTATAGTGGAAGACCGATAGAGAGAAAATTTCAGGAGGTCAAATGACTACGACTACGTACAAGTACGGCAAGCACACCTGCAAAGCCTATAAAAAACCAGCCGGCAAAGGTTGGGAAGTGGGCTTCACGTTCGGCGGCACCCAGATTTTCGTCGGTAACTTCATTCACGCCAAAGAAGCCAACGCCTGGTGGACTAAGATGAATACGGAAGTGCGCAAGTTCTCGAAGCGCTATGCTTTGCCAAAGGGCGCCTCGGCCGCCTTTTTCTGCAAGTTCTTGGGCAACCACATCTATAAGGCCTACTACGGCTTTTTGGATCGCGAGTTCACCAAGTACACTCGCACCTACACCCAGACTTGCCGCCAAATGGAGCGCAAGTTCAATAGCCAAAAGCGCCGCTGGCCGACGCACACCGAGCGCACTACGCTCCGTCGCGCTGTTTAGATTTTAATTTCCCTTAAGTCAGTTGTTCTAAAGGGCGTCGCAAGACGCCCTTTTTTATTGTGAGACTTTAAACCACATCCGCGCCGCACGGCCACTTTGTAGCGCGAGAAGCACAGTGGTGAAGAAGAGCACGAACATCATGGCGAACATCAGGTCCGGCACTGGAAGAGAAAACAATCCGGACATGCGCTTCGAAATGAGACCGAGGTGACGGCCATCCGAGTAAAAGGCCATCGCCATGGCAACGGCGCCCGAAACCAAGGCCAGCTGCAGGTCGAGAAAAAGTTTTCCGGGCCGCGCGAAGCCGACCACTAAGCCAACGAGAACGATTCCCCACCAAGGTGAAAATTTAAATAGGAGAAACGACAACACGATCCAAGCAAAGACCATTTTATTTGCCCCCCGCCGGTTGAAAGCGAATCACACGAACGGCCTTGGCTTCCGCTTCCTCGCGAGTCTTATAAAATTCCACTTCCCGCATCTTTCCCGCGGCCCAATCGGTGACAAACTTATCGAAGTCAGGACTGAACGGATCACCCGCATTTCCGCCCGGAACCTGCATCCAGGCCTTGGGCTCATCGCCGAGAGCGATCACGGCTTTATAGACAGCACCATGATTGCCGGCATTGCCGCGAATACTGTCGGCACTACCAGCCATTTCTAAAATTCCGGTGCCGAAACCAGGAAAGCGCGCGGCATGCTCGACTCGTGTGCGATTCCAATTTTTAAAATTCCACTGACTCACATCCGTGCCCATTCGATCCTGCATCTTGACCCAGGCCATATGCAGACTCGCGTTCGCGATCTCGCTCAGCGTTTCCACTTTGTCTTTCGTTTCCTTATTGTCGACCCACTGATGATCCGAGTCTTTGG
>JALHOQ010000136.1 GCA_022842925.1 Bdellovibrionales bacterium | reverse complement strand
AACACGCCGAGTTCATTGGTGGCGCCAAAGCGATTTTTTAAAGCGCGAAGCAGGCGAAACTGCTGATGGTGATCGCCCTCAAAGGCCAGAACCGTATCGACCATATGTTCGAGCACGCGGGGCCCCGCCAGCGAACCGTCCTTCGTTACGTGACCAATCAAGATCACGCACACACCCTTGGTTTTCGCCAAGGTGAGCAGCCGAGCCGCGCATTCCCGCACCTGCGAAACAGATCCTGGAGCGGATTCCACGTCGGCGGTGAAAACAGTTTGAATCGAGTCGACAATCAAAACGGCCGGCAGTTTTTGCACAGCCGTATCGAAGATCGCATCGAGAGAACTTTCCGACGCGAGCTCCACAGGTTCGTTACTCAATCCCAAACGGCGGGCGCGCAGAGCGGTCTGCTGCACGCTCTCCTCGGCGCTGATATACAAAACTGAATTTCCATTGGCCGCGAGCTTGCCCGCGATTTGCATGACAAGCGTGCTCTTGCCGATACCCGGATCGCCTCCGAGCAAAATGTAGCTGCCTTGAACCAGTCCTCCGCCTAGGACGCGGTCCACTTCTCCGATTCCGGTGGTCACCCGAGTGCCGGAGTCGAGGCTGGGAGACTCCATCAAATTATAGACGTCCATCTGGGTCGAGCGCGTCGCTTGCGTGCCTTTTTGCACCCAGCCCTTTCGCTCTAAAACTGGTTTTTCTTCGACGAAAGTGTTCCACTCGCCACAATCGTTGCAGCGGCCTTCCCATTTGGCGCGTTTAGCACCGCAATTCTGACACACGAAAACGGTCTTGTTTTTTGCCATATAAAACCGCTACCACACTCTGGCCTCGAAATTCGACGAAATTCAGCCGATTATTTATGACACCCATGACCGCATCGATGCGCAAATTTTCAGCTTGGTTGGTTTGTTTCATTTTCGCCGGAGAAGCGGGCCGGATTCCGGTCGTCCATGCGGCCGGCAAAACGGCGGGCCGGGCTGTAGCGGCCTCCCCGGCTCCGCCTTCACCCTCGGACGACGACAGTTCGAAGGCCGCCTTTAAGAAGGGCGTCGCCCTGTTTCAAAAAAAGGACTTCGACCAGGCGGCCCAAGAACTCGAAAAAGTGCCGGAGCTGGGCGGCTATCTTTCTCTCTATAAACACTGGTTTCTTGGCCAGGCCTATTTGGAATTGGCCCGCTACAAAGAGGCTGAGGCTGAGTTTGTGAAACTTCTCAGCGGACAGGCGTCGACCGAACTCCAGTACCAAGCACAATTCCTGCTCGGCGAGACCGCCCTTCGCCAAAAGAAATACTCTGAAGCGATCACTCGGCTGACCAAGCTCGAGAAAAAATGGAAGCGGTCCTATCGCTTCCCCGAAGTGCTGTATCGTTTGATGGTCGCCGACCTCAAACTGAATCGCACCGCCAGTGTTTGCGCGCGCGCGCGTAAGCTCTATGCCGATCATCCCGCAAACTTTCTCGTCATCCACTGGGGCGGCGATCTTTCGAGCGTCGAAATCGATGGGAAAAAGCTGCCCTGCAAAGCCCGTCGTGAGGATTTCACCGACCGAATTAAAAGCCTGCAGTGGGCCGGCGAATCAGAAAAAGCGCACCGTGAGATCACGGAACTCCTCGGTAAGGCCGCGCCCGCGGACCGTCTCGCTCTGGATCTGATCCTCGCCAACTTCTTAGTTAGTGAGGGCTCGGTCAATGACGCTCTCAACAGCTTGATCCGCTATTATCCTCAACAGAAAGGCAATCGCGGTTATTTAATGTTGCTTGGCAAGGCGGCGGCCCGTTCCGGCGAATATCAAACTGCCGTCGGGGCTTATGAGCGCGCCCACTCTCTCGCGCCCACGACCCGCCAAGGTCGAGAGGCGCTCTATCAGGCCGCCTACATCAGCTACCAGTATCAGGATTACGACGGAGCCGCCCGTAAATTCCAACAGTTTATCAAAGCCAATCCCAAATCGGGTTTGGCCAAGGATGCTCAGTGGCACTTGGCCTGGCTGCTCTACCTGCGCAGTGACTTCAAAGGTGCACTAGCCAAGTTCGAAGAAGTAGCCAAGAGCTACAAATCCAAACGCAAGCAATCCGACAGCCTGCAGGAGCGCCTCGCCTATTGGACGGCGATGTCGCATATTCGCCTGAAGGAATGGGATGAAGCGCGAGCGGCTCTCGAATCCATCATCGGCCGAAACGCATACTCCTTTTACGGACTGGCGGCGCATGCGCGGCTCGAATCAATCAAAGGCAAGCTGAGCGACAAGCCCAAGCTGGCCAAAACGATTCGCGCGGTTCCACTCGAAGGTCCTGGTGGGAGCGAAGGCGAGGCGCCACCGCCAGCTCAGGTCGCGGCGGCCCCCGTGGCCCCCGTCTCCGAAGCCCGCGAAAGCGAGGAGGATATCGCCGAGCAGGAATCTGAGGAGGCGAAGCCCTTGCAGCCCGAAGAGGGCGGTGAGCCGGAAGGAATTCAGGCTTCCAGCTTTAAGGATCCGGCTTTGCGAGCACGCATTGATATCGCCAATAACTTGATCGCGCTGGGGCTGCACGAACTGGCGCGCTGGGAACTGATCGAAGTCGAGAAACGCACGCGGAACGTCAGCTATTTGCGAATGTTGATCAGTGGCTACGAGAAAATCTCGTCCTATCACCGATCCGCCGCCATCGCCGAACTCTCGTTCGGGCGTGAACGTGAAGCTCAGGGGCTCGAAGGTGGGCGGGCCTTGTGGATGTCGACCTTTCCCCAGGCGTTTAAGCCCTGGGTCACCAAGTTCGCGGATCGGGCCGGGACGCCGCATGAATGGGTGTGGTCGATTATGCGGGCTGAGAGCCTGTACAAACACGATGTGATCTCACCGGTGGGCGCCAAAGGTCTGCTGCAAATCATGCCCTTTACCGGGCGCAACCTGGCCCGTCTTGCCGGTGATGCCGAAAACGAAGCTCCCAATTTGATCGACCCCCAGCCCAATATTTGGCGCGGCTGAAGCAAAAGTTCAAAGGTTCGCTCCCGCTGGCCGCGGCGGCTTACAATGCTGGGCCGCATCGCGTAGAGACTTGGCTGGTCAATTTCGGTCATTTGGAAACAGACGAGTTCATCGAGCACATTCCATTCCTCGAAACGCGGAATTACGTAAAGAAAGTGGTTCGAAATCACACCTTTTACCGGCGTCTTTACGCAAAGGATCAGAAGATCGTGGAGTTCCTGGCCAAGGGCCACGGAGTTCCGATTCCCTCCCGCGCCTCCACCCGCGAAAGCTGGGATTCCCTCTAACGGCTAAATCCTCAATATTCTTTGACTTGACCGGCTCCCGTCGGGGAAAACTCTGTTTTCCTCTTCGCTTTAGGAGCTGAGATTTATGAAGCGGATTCTACTGATCTTATCGACGATTTTGTTCGCCGCAGCCTGCACCAAGAAGAACTCATCCAAGCTCGAGTATGGCCTCGATTTGAATGAGACCCTCCGGATCAATCTGGAAACCGAGCCTCCATCTCTGGACTGGAGCAAGTCGACGGACACGACTTCATCCTTAGTCGAGATGAACATCATGGAAGGCCTGGTCGGTTACAATTTGAGCGATCGCGATCTGGGTTCTGCGCCCGCTTTGGCCACGGAATGGAAGCCATCGGATAAGGGTCGCATTTGGACCTTCACTTTGCGCTCAGGAGTGAAGTGGACCGATGGAGTGGAATTCACGGGTCAACATGTGATCGATGGTTGGGAACGCCTGTTGAATCCGGCTACCGCGTCTGAATACGCGTACTTTCTTTTTCCGGTGAAAGGCGCTCGCGATTACAACGGCGGCAAACTGAAAGACTTCAGCAAAGTCGGCATAAAACTAAACGATCAGAAACAGTTAGTGGTGGAGCTTGAGAAACCGATGGGCTACTTCCCCATGTTGCTCACTCATCACTCGACATATCCCATCCGAAAGGATGTGGTTGAAAAACACGGCGATCGCTGGACCGAACCCGGCAATATCGTGACCCTCGGCGCGTACAAATTGAAGGTTTGGGACCATGACCGGGCCATGGTACTCGAGCGCAATGACGACTACTATGGCGAAAAGGCCAAGATCAAAAATATTCTGGGCTATATGATCACCGAATATTCGACGGCTTTGAATTTGATGGAAGGTGGCAAGCTCGACTTCCAGCGCACACTCCCGTTCAAAGAACTTCCCAAGTACAGGGGCTTTCCCGGCTACCGAGCCACCCCGTTGATCTCGATGTACTATTACGGTCTAAACACCCGTAAGCCTCCATTCAATGATCTTAAGGTGCGCAAAGCCTTTTCGATGGCCGTGGATCGTAAACAAGTCACCGACCTTTTGGCCGCTGGCCATGCGCCGCTGACGAGCTGGGTTCCGAGCGGCATGTTTGGCTACGAGAATGACATCGGCACCAAGTTTGACGCCGCGGCCGCCGCGAAATTATTGGATGAAGCGGGATTTAAAGATCGCTCGAAGTTTCCGCGGGTGAGGCTGGCCTTTAACACGAACGAAAACCACCAGCGGGTCGCGGAAAACGTGCAGGCCCAGTTGAAGAAGAATCTCGGCATCGAGATTCAGATCGAAAACGAAGAGTGGAAAGTCTATCTGAAGCGATTGCAGAACGACACGCCCAATATTTACCGCATGGGCTGGCTGGGCGATTATCCCGACCCGGCCACGTTCATGGAGTTGATGACCAGCTACTCAGAAAACAACCACACGGGCTGGGGCAATAAGAGCTATGACCAGCTCGTGGCGGAAGGTGCGAGCAGTTTGGATAAAGACAAGCGCCGGCAAATTTACTCCGAAGCGCAAAGGATTTTGACCGAACAGGACGTGCCCGTAATTCCGATTTATTCGACCGTGGGCCACTTGCTGCTGTCGGAACGGGTTCAGAATTTTCCGAACAACTCGATCGAACACTACGCCTTAAAGGGAGTGACGCTGAAGTGATCACGCGCGTTTGGGGGCTCTCGGTCGCGATTTTATTCGCGACCGTGGTGCTCTTGAGTTTCTTCGCCTACGAGATTCCCACCGCGTTGTGGTGGCTTTTTTCAATCGTCGCGTTTGGTGGAACAGCGGTTTTTGTTTTTCAGCAGGGGATGACGTTTTATGTGATCCGGCGCCTGTTTGAAGCGGCGTTCGCCGTATTGGTGATCGCCACTCTGACTTTTATTCTGTTGCGAGTCTTGCCTGGAGGGCCTTTCGATTCCGACAAAGCCTTGCCGCCCGAAGTGATGGCGAACCTGGCGGCGAAGTACAACCTGGACGCGCCTTTGTTCCAACAGTATCTGGATTATATCGGCGGTCTACTACGTGGGGACCTGGGGCAGTCTTATAAGTATATCAGTCGCGACATCACCTCGATTATTTCAGAAAGCCTTCCGAACTCGATTCAACTCGGCGTTTACGCTTTGCTTGTTTCCTATCTGATTGGGATTCCCATGGGCGTGTTTGCCGGTTGGAAGCCCAACTCGGCGGTCGATGTTTCTTGCATGACCTTCGCCATTAGTGGGATTGCGCTGCCGAGCTTTTTGGTGGCCCCAATCTTTATTCTGATCTTTGTTAAGACGCTGGGTTGGTTTGAGCCGGCGCTGTGGGAAGGTCCCGCCTATTATGTGCTGCCCATGCTCGTGTTGGGCATTCGACCGGCGGCGGTGATCGCGCGGCTGACCCGGGCGAGTGTTTTAGAAGTCATTCATTCGGACTACATCCGTACGGCTAAGGCCAAGGGTCTAGCCGCGAGAACGATTTTATTTAAACACGTGCTGCGCAATTCGCTGATTCCGGTGTTGTCGTTGTCGGGACCGTTGGCCGCGGCCATTTTGACCGGCTCGTTTGTGATCGAACAGATTTTTGCCATCCCGGGCGTGGCCAAACATTTGGTGTTGAGTGTGTCAAATCGCGACTACCCTTTGATTCTCGGCGCGACACTAGTGTTTTCGTTGTTTCTGATTGTGGCGAATTTGATCACGGACATTTTAACCGCGATCGTCGATCCTCGGGTAAAAATGTCATGAGTACCGCGACTTTGGCTTCGACAAGTTCGCCACCGGCGGCTTCCGCAGGTCCTAAAAAAGGCAAAAGCCTGCAGCGTGAGGCCCTCGATAGACTTTTAAAAAATAAATCGGCCGTCGTATCAGGCGTGGTGATTCTTTTTGTGTGTCTGGTGGGTGCGCTCGCCCCGGTTCTAGCGCCCTATCCATTTGACGAACAATTCCTGGACCGAGTCCTGATTCCGCCCAGCTCTCAACATTGGCTGGGTACTGATTCCCTGGGTCGCGATATGCTTTCGCGTTTGATCTATGGAGCGCGGATCTCGATGGCTGTGGGTGTGATCACGGCGGTGATTTCACTTTTGATCGGCACGTTTTATGGCGCGATTTCGGGCTGGTTCGGTGGTTGGGCCGACTCCGTGATGATGCGTTCGGTGGATATTCTGGATTCGATTCCCTCCATCGTGTTGCTGATTTTAGTAAAACTGGTTTTTGATGCCTTTGATGTGATCGGCAATCCGGAGTTAAAGGCTTTGACCGGGATGTTGCTCGCACTTTCGCTAACCAGCTGGGTTTCGCTCGCGCGGGTGGTGAGAGGCCAGGTCTTGCAAGTGAAGCAGATGTCCTATGTCGAGGCCGCACGCTCAATGGGTGCGAGTGGAACCCGAGTCGTCAGCCAGCACATTATGCCCAATATTATGGGCCCGGTGATCGTTTTGCTCACGTTTCAAATTCCGTCTAATATTCTATACGAAAGCTTCTTAAGCTTTTTGGGTCTCGGCCTCCAGCCGCCATTCTCGTCGTGGGGAGTTCTCGCCAACGACGGCTGGCGGTCGCTGCAGTCGTATCCTCATCTGATGATCTCACCTGGCGTAGCCATCTTTGTGGCCATGCTCGCGTTTAACCTACTCGGTGATGGGTTGCGGGACGCCTTTGACCCCCAAATGCGCGGCCGCTAAGAGGTAAGAGAACTCTCAATAGAAAATCCCGCCGTTCGCTCTGAAAAATCCAAAATCGTTGATGCCGCGTTCGGAGCCGCCAAAAATAAACATGCCGTCACCAATCCAGGTCGCGGTCTGCATATCTCGACCCGTTGGCGCGCCGACCGTGGATGTGGCTTGCCAAGTGTTGGTCTTGGGATCGAAAATTCCTCCACTGTTAAATGCAATCACTGTAAAAGCTCCGATCGAAAATTCCCACCCGCCAAACACAACCGCGTGAGAGCCGGTCCACACTAAATTTGGATTGGCCGAAGACCGAGGAGCGCCGTTCGTATTCACCGTCGTCCACGTGTCATTGGCAGGATTATAGAGTGCACCGCCAATTGGAGTGTAAAGTAGTGTGCTGGCCACGGCTCTCTGCTGTCCTCCGTAAATCAGCATTCGATCTCCAGTCCAGACGGCGAAGGTGCCTGTTCGATAATAGTAACCGGCATGCCAGTTCGATCGTTTGGCGGGCGCATTGGCATTGGAGACCGCCGCCCAAGTATTGGTTGCTGGATCGTAGATCGCGCCAGTTGCGATTTCTGTCGTGACGTCGTGTCCGCCCCAAATAATCATTTTGGATCCAGTCCAAACGGCCGCATGATAAGCGCGAGCGGACGGCGCTCCCGTGCTAGAAATTGCAGTCCATGTATTGGTTGCGGGATCGTAGGAAAAACCGTCGTTTTGGTAAATGCTGTTGGTAAGGACATAGCCTACGAGGGCGCCATTTGTCCCCGGGATAACGGCAGTGGTAAAGCCAGCATTTCCTGAGCCTCCCCAAAGCAACATACGATTTCCAGTCCAAACGACTGAATGCGAGTGCCGGGCAGAGGGCGCACCTGTGGCGGAAATGGCTTCCCATGTGTTGTTGACGGGATCATAAATCCCACCGTTGTTTAGAACAACACCCCCGGGTCCGACGCCACCCCAGACTATCATTCTGGAACCAGTCCAAACCGCCGTGTGATTAATGCGGGCGCTGGGGGCATTGGTCAGACTTGTGGCGCTCCAAGTATTTGTTCTCGGATCAAAAACGCCGCCCGTGTTAGTGAATCCGCCGGTATTGAGCAGTCCGCCCCATACCACGACTTTTTTTCCGGTCCACACATCCGTGTGGTCGACGCGCGCTTGGGGTGCCGCCGCCGTGGCGATCGCCTTCCACATGTTTTGAATCAGATGAGGTGCTGAATCGGCTTTGAGAGTGAAGGCCGCGATAGTTCGGCTGAGCTCGCCGACGGAAGTGCTAAGCGCTCGAATATTAAATCGGAGATCGAAGGAGTCCGAGCGAATCAGAGGAACGGCAATGCTTGTGCTGGTTTCACCCGCATTTATAGTTGCGGTTCCTTGGCTCGCCAGAAAATGAATTCCACTTTCGGCCGTACCGCTTTCCGTGCTCCAGTTGATGTTAACGGGTGAGGTGCTTGCGCGACTGGCCGTGACAGTCACCCGAGCCTGCCGACTCTGGACTTCGGCGCTGTCATTAATGGATAGCGTAATGGCAGGCAGGGAAGTGGGCGAAGGCAATGGGTTAGGACTAACCGAAGAATCCGAAAGGGTCTCAGTGTCCGAATCAATGGCCGCAAATTTGCCGCAGTTTTGAAACAAGCCTAGCGTAACCGCGATAAACAGTCCCATTCCGATTCGAACGGGTCGATTAGAAAACGTCATGCATCCCCCCTAACCATTAGTATAGAGCGTGT
Organism: Bdellovibrionales bacterium; assembly: GCA_022842925.1. Lineage (GTDB taxonomy): Bacteria > Bdellovibrionota > Bdellovibrionia > Bdellovibrionales > UBA1609 > JALHOQ01. The sequence continues at coordinate 358 of JALHOQ010000136.1, read as the reverse complement.
TGAGGATCATGGCGCTGACATAAATAAATTAAACTGGCTCATTATAAAACAGCCATTCTGCGGAATCAGATTTTCGAATCAAATTTGTGAGAACACTTAGGGTTGGACTCGACCTATCATGACTTTAACGGACCTATTTCAAATTAGGGGGGGGACAATGAACCTTTTAACAAAGATCGCCATTGGTATGCTTTTCTTGGGTGTTGGCGAAGCGCAGGCCGCGAGCTGCCGAATGATTTACAGCTTTCCTTGCAAAGGGGGAAGTCTTGTCGCCCCGGCGCTACATTGGATTGCCAATGTGAATTGTGCGACCGGTGCATTGCTATCCAGCTCGCAGTCTCAATTAGGCAGCTGTGAA
>JALHOQ010000135.1 GCA_022842925.1 Bdellovibrionales bacterium | reverse complement strand
GTTCTCCCCACGTGGATAAAAAATCGCGCGAGCAATTCGAAGTGCGCACGCACAAGCGTTTGCTCGACATTCTCGAACCGACTCAACAAACCATCGACCAGTTGATGAAACTCGACCTGTCGGCCGGTGTGGACGTCGAAATCAAATTGTCGGTTGTCTAAGGAGCTGAGCAGTCATGAGTGAAACTACAGAAACAAAAACTGATGCAACCACGGCTGGCGATGCCCAGTTAAATGGATTGTTCGCGTTCAAAGTCGGAATGTCCGCTGTGTTCGAAGAGGGTGAGCGCATTCCCGTGACCGTTTTGAAGTATGAGCCGATGGCGATCAGCCAGGTTAAGACGAGCAAAAACGATGGCTATCAAGCGATTCAAGTCGGCTTCGTCGCGGACCGTGCCTCGCAGACCAGTGGCGCTGAAAAGAAGCACATGTCGGGAGCCGGGTTCGAAAATGGCGCCAAATTTGTGCGCGAATTCCGCGTCGACCAAGTCGACGGCGCGAGTGTCGGCGCCAAAGTTGGTATCGATACCCTAAAAAAGGGTGATGTGGTTAAGGTGACCGGTCTTTCCCGCGGACGTGGGTTTCAAGGTCCGGTTCGCCGCTGGAGCTTCGCTGGCGGTCCCGCCACGCATGGTTCTGGTTTTCATCGCAAACCCGGTTCCGTCGGGAACAGAACTTGGCCTGGCCGAGTGATGCCCGGCAAGCGCATGGCCGGTCAGTGGGGTAACGAAACCGTCACGATCCGTAATCTGGTGATCGTGGATGTGATTCCGGAAGAAAACGTGGTGTTGGTGCGAGGCTCGGTTCCTGGGGCGCGCAACACTCTTATCCGCTTAACGAAAGTGTAAAACATGGTAACTGTAGATGTATTAAGCTGGGACAAGAAGAAAGTAGGAAGCGTGGATCTCGACGCTTCCGTCTTCGGCATTAAAGTTAAAGAAGAAATTTTGCAGACTGTGGTTCGCTGGCAGTTGGCCTGCCGCCGTCAAGGTACCCATAAGGCCAAGACCCGCGCCGAAGTGAGCGGTGGCGGTAAGAAGCCGTTTAAGCAAAAGGGAACTGGTAACGCCCGTCAGGGTTCAAACCGTTCGCCCTTGATGCCCGGTGGTGGTATTACTTTCGGTCCGGAGCCACGCGACTATAGCTATGTGCTTCCAAAGCGTGTTCGCCGTCTCGGCCTCCGCACAGCCTTGTCGAAGCTGAGTAAAGAAGGCCGCTTGTTCGTGGTGGATTCCATGGATAGCGAAGGAAAGACGAAAGATCTCGTCAAGCGTTTGGAAGGTTTCGGCTTGAAGAAAGCTGTGATGATCGACGCCGCCTCTAACGATAAATTCAACCGTGCCTCCCGCAATCTTAAGAACTTCCGATACTACGGAGTCGAAGGTCTGAATGTTTACGACCTACTCAAGTACGACAACGCCATCATCTCGAAAGAGTCGATCGCGAAAATCGTCGAGCGCTGCGGAGAGGGGAGATAATCATGTATTACGTAATCAAGCGTCCTCTTATTACCGAGAAAAACAGCATGATGGCTGAAAAAGGCGTGTACGTCTTCGAAGTCGATCGCGATGCCAATAAGACGGCTATTAAGCAGGCGGTGGAGAAATACTTCCGCGTGAAGGTCCAGTCGGTGAACACCTCGATCTGCCGCGGCCGTATGAAGCGCACCCGTGTGGGCGTCAGCAAGCCGGTTTCGTGGAAGAAGGCGCTCGTTCGATTGAAAGCCGGTGAGAAGATCACCTTGTTTGAGGGAGCATAATCATGGGAATTAAGAATTTCCGACCCCGCAGTCCCGGCCGCCGAGCAATGACTGGCTATGACTTCGCGGAAATCACAAAGACAAAACCCGAACGCAGTCTGACTGTATGGAGCCATCGCGTTGCGGGCCGTAGCAACCACGGCATCAAGTCCATCCGCTACAAAGGCGGCGGGCATAAGCGCCTGTACCGAATAATCGATTTTCTTCGCGATAAGTTCGATGTCCCGGCTACCGTGGCGGCGATCGAATACGATCCGAACCGCAGCTGTCGTATCGCTCTTCTCCACTACAAGGACGGAGAAAAGCGTTACATCGTTGCCCCCATCGGCCTCAAAGTCGGCGACACTGTGGTGTCCGGAGACGGCGCCGATATCAAGCCGGGGAACTCGCTGCCCCTGTCCCTGATCCCGGCCGGAACGATCATTCACAATATCGAAATGCGTCCGGGCAAGGGTGGCCAAATTGGCCGTGGTGCCGGATCGGAATCTACTCTGGTCAGTAAAGTCGGAAAATACGTACAAGTAAAACTGCCTTCCGGCGAAGTCCGCCAGATCCTCGGCGTTTGCCGGGCCTCGATCGGGCAAGTCGGCAACACCGATAACGAGAACATTAGCTGGGGTAAAGCGGGCCGAGCGCGCTGGCTCGGTATCCGCCCGAGCGTTCGCGGTCAGGCCATGAACCCGATCGACCACCCGCTCGGTGGTGGTGAAGGCGTTGGTAAAGGTCACCACCCGGTGACTCCGTGGGGTCAGCCTTGCAAAGGTTATAAGACCCGCCACAACAAGCGCACGGACAGTATGATCATCAAGCGCCGCGCGAAGCGGAAGCAAAGGAAGTAAGACGTGGGACGTTCAGTTAAAAAGGGTCCGTTTATCGACCATCATCTTATTAAGAAAATTGATCACGCCAAGTCGACTGGTGACAAGAAGGTCATCAAGACTTGGTCGCGGCGATCGACCATCTTGCCTGAAGCTGTCGGCTTGACCTTCGCCGTTCACAACGGCCGCAAGTTTATTCCGGTTTATGCAACCGAGAATATGATCGGCCATAAGTTCGGCGAGTTTGCTCCTACGCGTACATTTAACGGCCACTCGGAGAAAAAAGTTCAGGCTCCTGGCGCTGCGGCTCCCGCTGCGGCGAAGAAGTAAAGGGTTAAGTCATGGAAGTGAAAGCATCTCTTAGTTTCGCGCGAATCGGTTGTCAGAAGGCTCGTCTGGTTGCGGATGTGATTCGCGGCAAAGACGTCAATGAGGCGATCCGCTCTTTGACGTTTATGAAGCAGAAGGGCGCGGGTTTGATCAAGAAGTTGGTCGAGTCGGCCGTAGCCAATGCGGAACACAAGAAAACGATCGACGTGGATAATCTCTATGTGAAGTCGATTTGGGTGGACATGGGGCCGAGCATGAAGCGGTTCCGTCCGCGCGCTCAAGGCCGTGCATTCCAGGTGAAAAAGAAAATGAGCCACATCAACGTCGTCTTGGACGAGAAATAAGGAAGGCTGACTAGTGGGACAGAAGATTAATCCAATCGGTTTACGTTTAGGTGTGATTCGCACTTGGGATTCGCGCTGGTATGCTAAAGGCAAACAGTATCAGATCAACTTCCTGGAAGATCATCGTCTGCGTAAGTTTATCAAGGACAAGCTGAAACATGCCGGCGTCGCCAAGATTGAAATTGAGCGTGCCGCGAACAAGGTCAAAATTATCATTTCTACGGCTCGACCGGGAGTGGTGATCGGCAAAAAGGGTACCGGTATCGATGCCTTGAAGGCCGATGTTCAAAGACTGACTACGAACGAAGTGTTCGTGAATATTCAAGAAGTTCGCAAGCCGGATCTCGACGCCCAGTTAGTGGCCGAGAACATCGCTTTGCAGCTCGAAAAACGAATCTCATGGCGCCGCGCTCTTAAGAAAGCGCTAGCCTCGGCCGTCAAAGGTGGCGTACGCGGAATTAAAATTCGCGTGAGTGGCCGGTTGGACGGCGCCGAGATCGCCCGTTCGGAGTGGTACAATGAGAAGAGCGTTCCTCTTCACACTCTGCGCGCTGATATTGACTACGGAACCGCCGAAGCCCTAACTACCTACGGGCTGATCGGCTTGAAAGTATGGATCTACCGCGGCGACGTTTACTCGGCCCGCGAGATCGAGGAGGCAGGCCGTGTTAAGTCCTAAGAGAGTAAAGTGGCGTCGTCAGCATCGCGGTACCTGGAAGGGTATGGCTATGCGCGGAAGCAAGTTGGCTTTTGGCGATTTCGGTTTGGCTGCGACAGAGTCTGGCTGTTTGACCGCCCGCCAGTTGGAAGCGGGTCGTATTGCAGTTTCCCGTTCCGTTAAACGCGGCGGTAAGCTCTGGTTGCGCGTGTTTCCGGATCTGCCCTTGACCCGCAAGCCCGCCGAAACGCGGATGGGGTCCGGTAAAGGCAATCCCGAACTGTGGGTTTGTAAGATTCTGCCGGGACGAATTTTGTTTGAAATGAACGGTGTGACCCGTGAACAGGCCGCAGCGGCCTTCCGTTTGGCAGCCCATAAACTGCCGTTCAAAACGCGCTTTGTGGCGCGGGAGTAATGGATATGAAGTTTGAAGAGATCAAAGAACTGACAAGTTCCGAGTTAAGAAAGCGCGTGGTGCAGTTGCGTGAAGAGCTTTTCGAAGCGCGCATGAAGCACTCCATCGGCCAATTGGGCAGCCCGTTGGATATCCGCCACAAGCGTAAAGATTTGGCCCGGCTGAAGACAGCCCTGCACATGAAGCTGGGTTCTCAAAAGCAGAAGGCGAAGTAGAGGTAGGAAATGGCAAAGGTAACGCAAAAGCAGCAGACCGAGCACAAACGCCGGCTGGAAGTGGTTGGCGAAGTGATCAGCAACAAGATGGATAAGACTATCTCCGTCCTGATCTACCGCCGTGTTCGTCACTCCAAGTATGGAAAGTTCGTTAAGAAGACTTCCGTATTCAAGGCGCACGATGAGAAAAATGAAGCCAAAAAAGGCGATACAGTCCGTATCCAAATGGGTCGGCCCATCAGTAAGACCAAGCGTTGGCGCTTGATGGAAGTTGTCGAGCGCGGAACGGCCGAGCTTGAAGGAGTTCAAGTATGATTCAGATGCAGTCGCGTCTTCGCGTCGCCGACAATTCGGGTGCTCGTGAAGTCCAATGCTTGAAAGTTCTGGGCGGATCCAAGCGCCGTTATGCCGCCATTGGCGACATTGTTGTGGTGTCGGTCAAGGACGCCATGCCGAATTCGAAGGTAAAAAAAGGCGATGTGGCCAAGGCCGTGATCGTGCGCACTGTTCATAAGTTGCGCCGGGCGGATGGCAGCTATATTCGATTTGACGATAATTCTGCGGTGTTGATCAATGCGGCTAAAGAGCCGATCGGCACCCGTATTTTCGGACCTGTGGCGCGGGAACTGCGAGCCAAGCAGTTCGTGAAAATCGTGTCGCTGGCGCCGGAGGTGATCTAATGGCAAAAGAAAAAAGCGCGGAAAGCGCAAAGACCACTGAGCGGGATTGCAAAATTCAGCTTTACGAGCGCTACAGGAGTGAAATGATTCCGGCGCTGATGAAAGAGTTGGGCTTGAAGAGCCGCATGCAGGTTCCGGGCTTGAAAAAAATCGTCATTAATGTGTGTACCAGTGAGGCTGTGAAGAATCCCAAGGTGTTAAACAACGCCGTGGACGAGTTGACCGCCATTACAGGTCAGAAGGCCGTAATCACAAAGTCGAAGAAGTCGATTTCGAACTTCAAGCTTCGTGAAAACATGCCGATTGGCGCAATGGTGACCCTGCGCAAAGAGCGTATGTGGGCTTTCATTGAGCGACTGATCCACTTGTCGCTACCGCGCGTGCGCGACTTCCGTGGCCTAAATGCCCGCGGTTTTGACGGCCGTGGAAACTACAACATGGGCCTTAAGGAACAGATCATTTTCCCGGAAATTGACTACGATAGAGTGGATCTCGTGCGCGGTATGAACATTACAATCTGCACATCCGCCGCCAATGATAATCAGGGACGCGCGCTGCTCGAGGCTTTGGGCATGCCGTTCAGAAAGCGCTAAGAGGAGTGATTTAGATTATGGATACAATCGGTGAATTTTTAACTCGAGTCCGTAATGCCGGTGCCGCCCGCCATGAGAAAGTGGATATTCCCGCTTCTAATGTGCGTGTCGGAATCGCCAAGATCCTCTTGGATAACGGCTATATTCGCTCCTTCAAGGTCGTCCGTGACGGCAAGCAAGGCGTGATGCGAGTGTATTTGAAGTATAGCGAAAAAGGCCGACCGGTGATCACCGCGATTGATCGCGTGAGCCGTCCTGGTCGCCGTGTTTATTTGAAGTCCGACGATATTCCGGAAATTCGTAATGGTTTCGGAATCTCGATTCTCTCCACCAACCGCGGTGTGGTTGATGGAGAAACCGCCAAGAAGGAAAAGCTTGGCGGCGAAATGATTTGCAGTGTGTGGTAGGTGAAATATGTCACGTATAGGAAGATCCCCGGTTTACTTCGACAAAGCTGTGCAAGTAAGCGTTTCGGGCCAAAATGAAGTCGTGGTTAAAGGTGCGAAGCACTCCTTGACCATCCCCATGCGTCCCGAGATCAAAGCGAAGATCGAGGACGGTAAAGTGATTCTCACGACTGTGGGCGAAGCGCCGACGACTCGTGCCTTTCATGGTCTCTATCGCGCTTTGATTCAGAACGCGGTCACTGGAGTGTCCAAAGGCTGGACCCGTGAGCTGGAACTGAACGGCGTCGGTTACCGAGCGGCCATCAGCGGTAAGAAGCTCGAGCTCACGCTCGGTTTCAGCCATCCTGTGGTTTATATGATTCCGGCTGGTATCGAGATTACCGTCGAAAAACAAACGCGAATTATCGTGAATGGACCCAACCGTGAGCAAGTGGGCCAGGTGGCGGCGAAAATCCGCAGCTTCCGTCCGCCGGAGCCCTATTTGGGCAAAGGTGTTAAGTACGCTCATGAAACCATCAAGCGTAAAGCCGGTAAGTCCGCGGCTAAGTAAGTAAGGAAGGTAGAAAGTGATTCGCTTAAAGCTGAAGAATAAGACCGCGCACAAAGTGACCAAGCGGCTGAAGAACAAGGCCCGTATCCGCAAGAAAGTGGATGGTCATGGCGATCGGCCCCGCCTAAGCGTTTATCGCTCAGGCCGTCACGTTTATGCCCAGATCATCGACGACACCAATGGCAAAACTTTGGTAGCTTTCTCGACTCTGGAAGGCGATCTTAAAACTAAGAACGTCGACAGTGCAAAAAAAGTGGGAATGGAAATCGCCAAGCGGGCTATGGACAAGAACATCAAGAACGTCGTGTTTGATCGCAGCGGCTATGTGTTTCATGGTCGAATCAAGGCCGTCGCCGACGGCGCCCGCGAAGCGGGATTGAGCTTCTAAGGAGCAATGAGTGGAAAATACTCAATCGGATTTGCAAGAAAGAGTTGTCGCCATTAATCGCGTGGCCAAAGTGGTGAAAGGCGGACGCCGCTTTTCGTTTGCCGCGCTTGTAGTAGCGGGAACGGGCCAGGGTGAAGTTGGCTTCGGCACCGGTAAAGCGGGCGAAGTCCCGGAGGCCATAGGTAAGGCCGGCCGGACCGCAAAAAAGTCGCTTAAGAAAATGATTTTGAAAGAGAATCGCACGATTCCGCATCAGGTGATCGGTCGCTTTGGCGCTGCGAAAGTCATCATGATTCCAGCTGCGCCCGGTACCGGTGTAATCGCCGGCGGTCCGGTTCGCGCGGTTTTGGAAGCTGTTGGGATCAAAGATATTCTTACCAAATGCGTCGGCACGACCAATCCCAATAATGCCGTTCGCGCGACTATGGACGGCTTGAGCCAGTTGATCGATAAGCGTCCGACCAAGTCGGCTGAGTAACAGAGGTAATTTATGGCTAAGAGTTTTCGCGTAACGCTTAAAAGAGGTTTGATCGGCACCACGAAGGTGCAGCAGGACGTCGCCCGTTGCCTAGGGCTTCGCCGTCCGAATGACGTGAAGGTGATCGTCGATAATCCGGCCAATCGTGGCCAGATCATGAAGATCCAACATCTCGTCGATGTGAAAGTGGAGAAGTAATTATGAGCGCTCTTGAATCATTAAAGAAATTCCGCGGCTCGAGCCGCAAAGCTAAGGCTCTTGGCCGTGGCCGAGGTTCAGGTAAGGGTGGCCGCTCCACTCGCGGCGGCAAGGGTCAGAAGGCCCGTAAAGGTGCTCCCATCCGTCGTGGCTTTGAAGGTGGTCAAACGCCTCTAATCCGCCGGATGCCGAAAGTCGGTTTCAGCAACCAGCCCTTCGCCAATCGCTATGAAATTTTAAATCTCACCCAGTTGGCCTCCTTCTCCGGAACCGTAGGTCCCGAAGAAATGCAAAAGGCCGGCTTTGTCACCGCTTCCGCTCGCATCAAGATTTTGGGCCGTGGAGATGCTCCTAAGGGGCTTACGGTTCGCGCACACAAGTTCAGCGAAAGCGCCAAAACTGCGCTTGAAAAAGCTGGAGGAAAAGTCGAGGTCATCTAATGGCAGCACCTGGTGTCAGCATCCCTGAGGAACTGCGAAAACGGATATTTTTCACATTGATGATTCTGGTCGTGTATCGCCTTGGCGTGCACGTCCCCGTGCCGGGTGTCGACGCCAACGTGATGTTGGCGTTCTTTGAAGCTCAGGCCGGTGGGATTTTTGGAATGTTCAATACATTCACGGGAGGCGCGCTCGAGCGCTTTAGCGTTTTCGCCCTTGGGATTATGCCGTACATCTCGGCGTCCATTATCTTTCAGCTCCTGCAAACTGCGGTTCCTTACCTTGAACAGCTCAAGAAGGAAGGGGAGTCCGGACGTAAAAAGATCAATCAGTACACGCGATACTCGACCATCTTGTTGGCGGTCATTCAGGGCTATGCCATGGCCACCTTCTTGGTGAACCAGAGTCATAACAATATGCCGCTTGTGGTTACGCATTCTTTTGGCCCGGGCATAAACTTCCATCTCATGACGATCATGACCCTAGTGGCGGGAACCTGCTTTGTGATGTGGCTAGGAGAGCAAATCACTGAGCGTGGTATCGGCAACGGCACGAGCTTGATCATTTTCTCAGGAATCGCAGCCGGCCTTCCGAGCGGAACGATCCGCCTGTGGCAAATGGTTCAGACGGGCGAAATCAACGGCTTGATTGCCCTGATTCTTGTATTGAGCATGGTCGCGATTATCGGCCTTATCGTATTTTTGGAAGTCGGGCAGCGCCGTATTCCCATCCAGTATTCGCAACGGGCTCCGACCCGTGAGGGAATGGCGCAATCGCAATCTTCGCACTTGCCGTTGAAAATCAATTTCTCCAACGTGATCCCGCCCATTTTTGCGAGTTCGCTGTTGATGTTTCCGGCCA
>JALHOQ010000134.1 GCA_022842925.1 Bdellovibrionales bacterium | reverse complement strand
GGCGAACTTCGTTTTGCGAAACTCCATCACCAATTCCACACCGCTGATTTTGGGCAACAGAACATCGACGATCGCCGCATGGAAAGTTTGTAGCTTTACCACATTGATCGCATCGGTGGGCTTATTCACCACGACGGGTTTCAATCCCATGCGTTTGACGACCTCGCTCAGCATCTGGCTGCTCGATTTATCGTCGTCCACAATAAGAACTTTTGCGGCGTTCCTCATTGTTCAATTTATCGGAATTTTCGCGGCGAAAAACGATAGACCTAGGTCCAGACCGGGCACTTATCAGGAGGCATCCGGATTGTGCTTTTTCCAGGCCTCTTTGATTTTTTTGGTCAGTGTTTCCAAGTTGAAGGGTTTGACCACGTAACCGGACACGCCGGCGCCGGCGGCCTCGATGACCGCGCCTTTTTCGGACTCCGTTGTGACCAGTACGAAAGGCAACGTAATAAAGTCCTTTTCAGACCGAACCTGTTTTAAAAAATCCAGACCGCTTGGACCGGGCATGTTTAAGTCGGATAACACCAAGCCGATGGCGTGTGGTGTTTTAACGAAGAACTTCAGCTTGCCAAGCGCTTCCACGGCATCTTCTGCGGTTGTGATCTTGGAGAAACCCAAGCGCTGCAAGGAATCGACAACGATACGCCGAATATTCAGCGAGTCGTCGACCACGAGTACATGCGTTTCCTTGCTGAACATCTTAGGCGCTCCTTAACAATGCGGCTCCGCCGCTGAGGGGCGGAATAAAGATTCTTAAAGTGGTTCCCAGCCCTACATTCGATTCTATAAAAAGCGTGCCTCCGACGCTCAAAACTTCTTCTCTCAACGCATCAAGTCCAACCCCTCGTCCAGAAAACTCCCCGACCGAGTCCCGCGACGAAAACCCAGGCATGCATACGTTTTGGATGACTTCCCCGTCCGACTGCTTAGAAAAATCCCGGTCCGGAAACTTTTCCTTCAGCTTTTCGCGAATCGCGGCCGGATCGATTCCCCGCCCATCATCGCGGATGTCGAGGTACAGACCATCGGGCTTTTCGCTCACTTTGACTACAATCGACCCCGCCGGATCTTTGCCGGCGAACTCGCGATCTTCGGGCCCTTCCAAGCCGTGATCCACGGCATTTCGAAAAGCATGGACCATGGCAGAAAATATTTTCTGATAGGGTTCGGGATAAATTCGCAAATTTCCGCCCTCGATTTGCAGCGGCCGAACCTTTTTGCCGAGCTTTTCCGCCACGGTTTGCATAAGTCCGTCAAAATATTTGAGTCGGCCTTCGATGGGCTCTTTAAGGAAGAGATCCTGACCTTTTTTAACTAACGCCTCGCCTGAGGGCACGCGACTAACCTGCTTAAGAAAGTCCTCAATCAAAGTGGTCGCCACTTCAACCGTTCGAGTAACGTCCCCGGCTGGAAGTCGAATGATATCTTTGTTCTCGGCCAGGAATGTTTCAAAAGACGCCGTTAAACGCTTCAATGACTCGCGGTACAAGGCAAGCTGACCGCCGTTTAGCTCGCCCTGATCCTTATAGGGCTCGAGAACATGCTGGCTCTCGCGGGACATAAGCCGCAGCTCTCGAATCGAAAACGTGCCCGCTTCACCTTCAAGCGTGTGCAGAATTCGAAAGCTCTCTGCCACCTCGGGCGTTTGCATCGCGCGCTCCGCGATTTGATCCAAACGGGCGCAGCTCTGACGAACGCTAGCGAGGAACTGGAGGAATTGATCCTTGTTCTTCATGTATTTCACGACCATGGAGGCGAACTGCCGCTCGGCCTCAAGGGCCTTTTGCGCCTCAAACTCGACCGTCTTGTCAGTGGCGACCACCACCACTTCCGAAATCGCTCCGTCCTGACGGATCGGGTAATACTCCAGCATCACTTGCCGGTTCTGCGAGTGCGGAAAAAGATTTGGGCCGAGTCCCTTCATATCATCGAACGGAAGAAACTCTTTGAACATCCCCTCCGTCCACTTGCTGAACTGTTCGACTTCCGCCGCAGGCACATGCAGCATCTCGACTACCTTCTTGCCCGGAGGGGTTCCTTCAAGAACGTCATGGCAGGCCTTTGTAAAAACGGGTCCGCACACGCCCTCGGCATTAAATGTGAAGAAACCCTGGCCGAGTGAGTCGAGAATGGCGTTCAAAGTCTGATTCACTTTGCGCAACTCGGCGGTTCGGGCTTCAACCAATTTTTCCAAGTTGCGGGCATACTCTTCGGTCTTCTGCAGCTCCGCCTTGTATTTGGCAGCTAGCGTTTCCTCGAGGCTCACATCGTGTAAGAAGAAAACCCAGTGCTGGCCGTCGCCCATGGGGCGTACGGTGAGCTGAGTTTTTCCGGTTTTGCCGAGTTTCGGCATGGTGTAGGCGGTTTCAATTTGTGGCGACGGGGCCGTGCGACCATGCGACTCCGGAGTAAAGGGAAGCAAGCCCGACTCGGCAAAATTCAAATGGTCGACCATCATCGCTTTGCCGCTTAAGCGGCGCACCGAGGACTGGCAGAATGTGGCCGCCATCTCGTTGCAATAGACGATCTTACCGTCACCATCGACGATAAAAACCGAATCCAATAAATAGTCGAAAACCGCGAAATCAACCATTCTTTAAAAACTTAAAATATTTGGCTTCAATTACATCCATTTCCATTATCTCGCCCACATCGTCCTTCACTTCTGGCGGGGCATTCACTTCACCGCTGCTAAACTCTTTGCCATTCTCAAACAGCACCATTTTTTCGTTCCCACTGCTGTCAGAATAATAGGGCACGAAGAAACTCTCGACGACCGTTGTCGGTGGCAAAAACCCCGCGACCATATTGATTTGGTCCACGATGATTTTGGGGCATTTGCGCACGCTCAACTGAACCGAACTGGGAAATGCCTTAACCCATTTGATCCACTCACGGATCCCAACCGAGTTGATGGCACTGACGCCCTCTAAATCCAGAACGACGGCGCCGGCACCGGTCAAATCGGGAGGAGCGAAGTTCGCGTCTTCGTCAATATTGCCTTTGAGCTGCAACACCACCTTGGCGCCTTCGGAAACTTTAGTAATGGAAAATGGCATAAACTACTCCTCTAGCCGTTTCACAGTTGAATCACATGCAAATGCTTGGGTAACACGACCCGTTTTTTATAACTCATTTTCAGCGGGATCGAACAGCACAAGAGCGTAACACGTGCCTGTCTCACACCAAAAAACAAACTCGAGCCCGCGTTAAATATAATGTAGCTGCCCAGTCCCGCTCCACCAGAGCCAAAATTCATTGTGGCCGCCGGCCCACGTAAATACGTCGTACGGATTTTCGCGAGATACGTTTCTAAATTCAAGCTGCCATAGGGGTCTTCACAACCCACCACCAGCTGCGTCTCATCGTGTGCTAAAGTAAGACGACCTTGCTTGCCACCTTTCAGCTTAATTTCCATTTCCGTACGGCTAAGACCGGGGTTGACGTGCGTATTCGGATCGATAAAGGGAGCGTTATAAACAGCATTAGTGATGAATTCGTCAGCAACCGCTTGAACATCCTCGATCAGTGTTTGAGAAAGGCCTTTGGATTCCAAATATTTGCTGATGGCCTCTAAAAGTCCGCGTTTCTGACCGGAAGAGTCGAATTTTTCATCAAAGCAAATCACCGATTTGTCGCTCTCCGCCCCCACGTTTTCGGGCTTCAGAATGCACGACATCGGATTATGAAAAAAGGATTCCGGATTCAAGATCATGTTTTCCGCCGCCTTCAGTTCGCGATCGAAATTAAAACCATCTTTTTGCACGAGGTGCTGAAACCCGTGATCAGTCGCAAAGCGCAAAAGGTCTTCGGGAGAAAGACCGCTCCCCAGTCCGATATGGGCGCGATCGGTCGGGGAGAATACACCCTGCATCAGGTCGATCTGTCTGGGGGCCTCGGCGGCCATCTTGCGCGCTCCCATCAAGCAGCCACCTTTTCATATTCGCACATGACCATCGTCACGTCGTCGATCAGCTGGCTACCGGACCTGAAATCATTCATTGTCTTTTTCACGCCGTTCAGGCGAACTTCTACGTTCGCACCGGAATTGGTTTGGTCGACCAGCGTTTTTAAAAACGCCCGCTCGCCCCACTTTTTGCCCGCAGGATCCTGCACATCGAGGATTCCATCCGTATATAAGAAGAGCATATCGCCTGGAGCAAAGTCCACGCTGGTGTCAGCGTAAATAAAGTCTTTGGACTCACCCAAGCGTGGTCCGTTCACTTCGTTCAAAGGAACCAAGTCCTTTTTCACCAGTTTATCGCCGGACTTGCGCATGAAATAGGGTGGATCGTGGCTCGCGCTGGCATAGGTGAATTTATTCTCATCCAGATCAATGCTGGCCACGAAGAAGGTCATCATAATCGAACCCTTCGATGTCTGATGAATGGCGCGATTGAGAATCGAGAGCGCCACGCCGGGAGTCATGTCGGGCATCGCTTCGATCACTGCCGTAGCGGATCGCGCGGCACTGGTGATCAAGGCCGCCGGAGCACCGTGCCCCGTGGCATCGCCGATCCACAAGAAGATTTTATTTCCGACCCGCGAATAGCTCCACCAATCGCCGCCGCATTCGCTGGCCGGCTCGAAGTGCCCCATAATCGCAATCGGGCCGAATTGAGATTGGGGCGCGGGAAAGAGTGTTTCCTGAACAGTTCGAACCGTCGAAAGTTCCGATTCCATCCGAGCTTTTTCGGCCGTTTCATTTAATAGACGGGAAACCTCGGCCGCCATCCAGTTAAAGCTCTCAGCTAGACCGCCCACCTCATCGCGAGACTTGGCCTTTACCTGAATATTAAAGTCACCTTGCGCCACTTTTTTGGTGGCTTCGAACAGTTCCCGCAGCTGCGAAGTGAGCTGATTCGACGCGAAGATACTGATCAACAAAGTGCTGGCGAGGAGCACGATAAAGAACAAAACGGATTTGGCGAGAAGCACTTCCACCGCTTTCAGAGCCTTGCTCTTATCCACGCGTGAAACCACGACCAGTTCACCCAGACCGACATTGGCGTGGGAGATGAGATACGTTATGCCGTCTGAAAGCGCGATCTGCGCCACGCCGTCCTTGCCATCGACCTTACCGATGATCGGCTTCAAGATCTCGAGATCGGTATCCACCACGTCCATCGCTCCGACGGCGACTTGGCCGGCGCGCGAGACGACAAAGCTCGCGTAATTTCCGGACATCTGAAACGCATTGATCAAGTCATCATCTTGGTACAGACCCATCACCACCATGTGGTCGGGCTCATTCAGTTCACCAAGGCGGAAGCCCGTAGCCAGGACGCCCGCCGCTCCCGGATGTTCGCGCACCACGACGGTATTGGCGATAGCGTCCGCGCGAGTTTTTTCGATCAGCTGGGTGTTGCCAAGGAATGTCTGCGCATGGGGAATGTCTTTGCCCATGGCGCCGAGCTTTTTATAAGTTCCGTCGGCCTGACGGCGGATCATGACTATGGCTTGCATACGAGGATTTTTTTGGAAGAAATCCTTACCGACAGCCGTGAAATCGGCGCTCGAGATGTCATAGTTTTCGGCGACCGTGCGAAAGGCTCCGTAGGCGGTTTGCACTTCCATCCGTGTCTGCGTGGCCAAGGAGCGGCTCACGGCGGCGCTGGAATCATACACGTAGGCGATCTTGTCTTCTTGAAACAAGCCCATCGCCATGACGAGATACAGCCCGAGTGAAATGAGCGGCAACGATACAAGTAAAAACAAAAGTTTTAACCGTAGCGAAAGCCGAACTTTGAAATGCTTCATGCAATTATAGATATCGGCGCATTTTTATCGGGATTACAGGCGCTTAAACGCGGTTTGGACTTTCGCCCTTAAGACCGGAGCCGAGCCGTCAAAAGCAGGTCCTCGCCAAAGGTTTGCACGCGGATTTTTCTGAGGCGTGGAGTCTCGGCCAACGTCCTAATTTTCAGTCCTTCTGTCCAGGACATGCCCTCGCCGAGAATTTTCGCGGCCATAAAAAGGTACAAACGGTCAACTAGCCCCGCTCGTAGAAATCGCGACACCGTAAAGCCCCCCGCCTCGACCAAGACAGAATGAATGGCGAGTTCGTGCAGGGTTTGCAGAAGTTCTTTGAGGTCAAATCCCTGATCAAGGACCGGAACCTCCAATGCGCGGCCCACGGACAGCGGCCGCGCCAGACCCGGTCGTACGACTACGAAAATATCGTCACTCGAGCGCGCTTTGGCAAAATTCCATTCGGCGATTCGGCTCAAAGTCTCGCCATCTGGATCGAGAACAATCAGTTTTTGCTGCTTGTTCGCGAAACGGGGATCGCGGGAATTCAAGCGCGGATCATCTTTGAGAATGGTTCCCGCGCCGGTGACCATCGCATCATAAATGCCGCGCAGATACTGCACCTGCGTGCGCGCGCTTTCGCCCGTGATCCATTGGCTGGTGCCGTCCGCAAGCGCGATCCGTCCATCCAAGCTGGAAGCCACTTTGACTCCCACGAACGGTCGGCCCTGGCGCTGGTTCATTAGAAAAATTTCCGCGAGTTCCTCGAGCTCATCCTTCAGCCCGTCAAAAATCTGGACCTTCTTACCCGAAGCTCGCAGGATTTCCGCGCCCTTGCCGGACACGAGAGGATTGGGATCTTCGAGACCGTAGGTCACGCTCGCGATCGGAAGCTCGGCTAAAGTTTTCGCGCACGATGGGGTTCGCCCCTCATGAGCACAGGGTTCGAGAGTCACATAAATATGGGCGCCATTGAGAAGCGTCGTATTCTGAATTTGTTTGAGCGCGTTGACCTCGGCGTGGCCCTCACCGACCCGCTCATGGTGAGCCAAAGCGATCAACTGATAATTTTGGTCAAGAATGGCGCAGCCGACCAGCGGATTAGGCGAAACGAAACCCGCGCCCTTACTCCCCTCTTCAAGGGCCATCATCATGGCCTGTTCGGGAGCAAGCGGGCCCATCAACCTCTCCAGGACTGCCAATATTCCTTCAATTCCACGTTTTCAAGAGCCGGATCGATCAAAAGCGGCCAGCGCGAGTCGACCATGACCGCCGTTTCGTTCGTCTCGGTTTTTGTGTGCACGGACTTCATCGCCTTCGGGTGCGGACCGTGAGGAAATCCCATCGGGTGCAAGCTCATCATTCCGGCATGCAGGTTATCGCGCGAGAAAAAGTCGCCCTCATGGTAGAACAGCACTTCATCATAATCGATATTCTGGTGATAGAACGGAACTTTGAGAGCGTCTTTGTCGGTCTCGAGCGGACGCGGAAGGAAAGTGCAAATCACAAAATCCCGGGCCACAAAAGTCGTATGCGCGCTCGGTGGTAGATGGGCGCGGTGACTCATTAGCGGCATCATGTTTTCGGTGTGAAGCGTGAAGGGATACAAATCACCCTTCCAGCCAAGTGTGTCGTAGTAGTGCGATTCGAATTCAAAGCGCGTAAACTCACCGTCGCGTTTGACGACGATCTCACGCACATCACCTTTTTGCGCCTTAACCCGCTCCTCCTGTTTTTCAAGATCTGGCTTACCCAGAGTTGCGGGATCATAAATCGCATGGCGTCCGACCAAGCCGCGGTCGGGTTCTTCATAGTGGCTAGTGTCACTCGAGACCGTAAAGAACACACTCCGCTCCTGCGGCACAATGCTATGAGTGATGCACTTCGGGATCACGATGTACTCGCCCTTGCGGTAATCCAACAGCCCATACTCCGTCCACACTTCGCCTTTTCCTTTGTGACAGAAGTAAAGAAGGTCGCCGTCGCCGCTGCGCAGGCCCCGGCGAGCATGTTCGGGTTTCGGATCCAGGGTCAACATGGCGATGGTCAGGTGCTGGTTGTAGAGCATCCGCCGCCAACCTTCACTCTCATCCATTTTCACGAGGTCGTACATATGGGGCCGCAGTGGGCCCTCAATTTTGGTCCACCGTGTGCTCGGTTGACGCTTAATCAGGTGTGAGACTGGGCCGAAAAATCCTTTCAAGCCCTGTTCCTCTTCATAGCACCCATCTGGAATCGCCTTATGGGCTTGGCGCGTGTAGAGACCCTGATAATACAGATGCATTACAGGTAACCCCTTTTCTTCTGGTCGCGTTCAATGGCGTCGAAGAGAGCTTGAAAGTTGCCTTCTCCGAACCCGGTGTGCCCGCGCCGCTGAATGATTTCGAAAAAAATCGGACCGATCAGATTCTTGGTGAAAATCTGCAACAGGTATCCGGTTTCGTCGCCATCGACGAGAACACTTAGGTCTTGCACCGTCTTCAAATCTTCCTTCACATTCGGCACGCGGCCGGAAATGGCCTCATAGTAGGTGCCGGGAGGAGAATCTAGAAAGCCGATTCCTTGGTCAGACAGCTGTTGGACCGACTGAATAATGTCTCCGGTCAACATGGCCAGGTGCTGGATTCCCGACCCGCGATACTCATCGAGGTACTCCTGAATCTGCGATTTGCCCTCGGTCGGCTCATTGATTGGAATCGTAATTTTTTGGCACGGCGAGCGCATCACTTTCGATGTCAGGCCCGTGTGCTCACCTTTTATGTCGAATTTGCGGACCTCTTGAAAGTTGAAGATCTGTTTGTAGAAGTCGCACCACTTCTGCATTTCGCCTTTCGGCACGTTGTTGGTTAGGTGATCAATCACCGTCAAGCCGCGGCCGCGGGGTGTGCGATCGGGAACCAGGTAGCGAAAATCGTCATCGAAATGCACCGGAGCGCGATAGCGGTCGACGAAATACACGGCCGAGTCGCCAATCCCGTAAATGGCGGGAAAGCTGTGGCTGGCGGCGTCGTTTTTGGTCTCGATCGGCCGAGCCCCGCGTTGAACCGCCAGGTCAAAGGCGCGCTGGGCGTTTTTAACTCGGAAGCCGGTGGCGCAGATCGAGGGCCCGTGTTGCTTGGCAAACTTGGCCGCGAACGTTCCCGGCTCATTGTTGATCACGAAGTTGACCAAGTTCTGCCGGTAAAGCAGGACCTGCTTACGTTTGTGCACGCCAATTTTTTGAAAGCCAAGCTTAACGAACAACTGTTCGAGCTCGGCCGAATTCGGCGCCGCATACTCAACAAATTCGATACCATCCAATGCGAGCGGATTTTCCAATTGCACGGGTCGCGTTTCCATTCCCGCCTCCATAAAACCTCCGGGTCAAGGGGACAAAAAAACCATGTTTTGCGCCACTGTTCAAGGATGGTGACAAATATACCACCCCAGACTACGTTGAAGGTGCTCGTCGACCTTTTGGAGCCCCCCCCCCCCGTTTTGAATTGGCGCGGGGGGGGGGCAAAAATTGACGCGCCAC
>JALHOQ010000133.1 GCA_022842925.1 Bdellovibrionales bacterium | reverse complement strand
TCGATCAGTATGACTTCAAGGCACGGCCGTTTCCGATCGAAGAGGCAACGGAGATCTTTGCCCGATACGAGAACACGCGCAGTATCGACCGCCTTTATGTCGCTCCTGAGGACTTTGAATGCGCCGAACGGTGTTTACAAACTCTTTAACTTTAGTTTTGGGTCGCGTTCTCTGTAAATAGATCAAATGTTGTCGATTATCCGTACAGTCGACAGCCGGTGGGGCCATGTGTATATTGCCCGCACTGTGCACGATGCCAAACAAGTCCGCTTTAAGTCTGCCGCTCTACGCCTGATCTTCGATCAGAGTCATGTCGCCTTACTGGCCGTGCTATTGAACGCGTCTGTGTATACGTTCATCAGCTGGAATATTGTGGACCGAGGGCTTCTTCTGACCTGGTTCGCTTTATTGGTTCTCGTGACCGCTGCGCGCGGAGTTCTGCATCTGCGCTGGAAACGGAAGCTTCCGAAATACACGGCGCTGGAGATGGACCGCAAGATGCGGTGGTTGCGAATCGGAATTGGCGTGTCGACAGTTTTATGGGGCATACTGGGTGGGTTTCTTTTGCATCCAGAGAAGCCGATTCATTTGTCGATCACGACTTTTCTACTTTCCGGTATCGCCGCCGGAATGGTGGGCGCCTACGCCATTCAACTGCGCTTCATGGTCCTTATGGTTGTCCTTCTTTGTGCCCCGTTTTCCCTCCGGTTGTGGTGGGAAGGAATGCCTATGGAATCGATTATGAGTGCCGGTTTTATGCTCTTTATGACCATGGTCGGACGAAATGTCCACCGGAAGACCATCCGCTCGATCGAATTGGGGCTAGAGAACGAAGACTTGGTTCATCGCTTAAACGACGCCAGTCATGAGATTCGAACGCCCGTGTCGGCAATCGTCGGCTTTGCCGAAGTGCTAAGAGATCATCCCGCCTCGGCGCCGGCGGTGCGCGAATACGCAAATATCATCTATCGCAACAGTCAATACCTTAAGAAGTTGGTCGACAACGTCCTTCTCCTTTCGCGCTCAAATTCGAATCTGATCGACGATTCTTTAGAAGAGACCTCGCTTCGGGAGCAGATTCAGTTGGCCGTCGATGTGGTGAGTAAACGCATCCGCGAAAAAGGCCTACGTCTGAATATCGAGATCGACCCCGGCCTGCCGGATCGGATCCGAATCCATACCCTCACGCTGCAACAGATTTTGATTAATCTTCTCTGCAACTCGGCAAAATTCACGAATTTGGGCGAAATTTCGATTCAGGTCCAAGTGGACGGCCGCATGCTGGTGATTCACGTTCGAGACACGGGAATCGGCGTGTCTCCTGAAGTGGCGGAACTGGTGTTTGAGCCCTTCTGGCGCGAGAATCGCGCCGAAGCAAAGGGGCAAGAGGGATCCGGCTTGGGCTTAGCGCTGTCACGTTCCTTGGCTACCGGATTGGGGGGTGATTTGCGTTTGCTTGAGTCCGCTCTGGGTTTTGGTTCGACTTTCGAGTTGCGTTTGCCCGTAACGCAACTGTGCGGAGTTGCTAGAGCTTGAGATTGAAAATCGCAAGGTGTACTTTCAGATTTAATGTCAGAATCCCTGCCCGCAGTTTTATTCGTCGATGATGATCCTGATCTCTGTGCCGTTATGCACGACGCCTTTCTTCGTTTGGGCGCCCGCAGCTGCAAAACTTTGGGGTCTCTGAGAGAAGTTCAAGAATTGGGTGGCGAGGTTCATGCCTTCGACTTGGCCGTGCTCGATATCAATCTTGGTCCGGGTCTGCCGAATGGAGTTGAAGTTTTCTATTGGCTGGAGGATCAAGATTTTAAGGGCCGGGTCGTGTTCTTGACTGGTCACGCTCATGATGATCCGAGAGTGATCACCGCGGCTGCGATCACCGGCACCCTTGTTTTTTCGAAGCCGGTGCGGAGCGAAGATCTTCGTCGATTGCTGGAGCGGGGAGCTAAGACATGACGGCATTTTTATGGGCCGGCTGCGGATTTGCGTGTGCGAGCGCGATTATGTTTATGGCACTCGGAATGAGTAAGCCGCGAGACTGGAAGTATATTACCTTTGCCGGGGCCATGTTTTTTCTCGCGAGTTATTTCACCCTCCAACAAGCATTTTATAATTCGGACTCTTTGAATTTTAAAATCGAGGTCGTTCGCTGGCAAGTTAACGTCGCTCTGCTCTACCACGGCGTGTTTGCTGCCTTCCTTTGTTTATATAGCGGTTGGCGACCCCATCGCTTTCTCACATGGGGGGCGGGGGCTTACCTGTTGATCCTATTTGTCGCGAACTGGGTTTCACCATATACGCTCTACTTTACCGCACCTCCAAAAATTTCAACGATTACCCCGATTGGAGCCGATACTATTCATCTCTTAGAGGCTCCGTTAAATGGATTTGTTGTGGCTCTCTTTGCTTTTGGGGCTGTGACGCACTCTTGGGGCGCGTATCAAATTCGGCGGCTGCAGCCGGGCAAAAAGCTCGTGTTTGCGGCACTCATGATCACCCTCAGCGCCCTGGGGCTGGATCTTGTCCGGGACGCGGTCGGGGGCAACTGGCCCTATTCAATTGAATTTGCGACCGCACTATTGGCGATGCTGATGTCGCTTGAGCTGGCCATAGACTTTCGCCGCAAAGAAACCCAGCTGGCTCGGGCGCTGGACACGACGATTCATATCCGCGACCAATTAAATACTCCGTTGCAAACGCTGACCATTGGATTGGATCTGCTGCCGGCCGAGACGCCGGAACAGAGGTCTCTGATCTCCCGGCTGCGCGCCTCGGTCGAGCGCCTGGAATCGCTCGGCCGTGGCCTGCATAAGAGCGAACTATTAAAAAATCAGAAATTATAGGTAAACACGGGGAGGCTGAACTCGCTCTTCGCCAACTGGGTCGGATGGTGAATGGGCAGACGCCAGTTCGCCTTTTCGGCCGGAACTCCGTTGACGATATTGATGGCTTTAATCAGGTGCCGATTCGAGCTGGCGCCGGCAAAAATGCCACCGATCCAGGGAATGAAAAAGACGGTCCAGAACGTACCCGAGTCGAAATCATCACCCGCCACGATCGCGTATACTCCGGCGGCGCCGGCCGCTCCCCAGTTCAGGGCAGAGAACCAAACAGCCCGCTTTTTGTGCATTTCGTAAGCTTCAGCCGCGGCGGGATCGATAGCAAAGACTTCTTCGGCAGCGTAGATTTTGGGAATCCAAAAACCGCGGGCGTACTCATTGCCATTGGCTACGAACTGACCGTCGGAGCGAACATAGATTTTAGGTTCTGCCCAAGCCACGCTCGAGCTGAAAGCGAGCGACAGTGCGAGCAGATATTTTAGAACGTTCATATTAGATCCTCCGGCTAGAGTTGGTTTTTTCCGATGTCTTGGCGCATTTGCAGGCCCTGCCACTTTACGCTTTTGGCTTGCGAGTAGGCGGCCTGAACGGCTTCTTTTAAATCCGAACCTAGGCCGATCGAATTCAGGACCCGGCCACCGTTCGTGACCCATTGCCCTTGATCCGACTTGCCGACGCCGGCGAAAAGAAAATAGCTCGAAGAGGTTTGGGTACCGAGATCGCCCTCGATCACGACGCCTTTTTTGGGTTCGCTTGGATATCCCGGCGAGGCGAGAACCACGCAGGCCACATGGACGGACTTCCACTTAAGTGGCACCAGCTCGCCATTGCCCAGTTTAGAGAAGACGTAGCCCCAATCGCCCTCGAGCTGAGGCAGGATCACCTGCGCCTCGGGATCTCCGAAGCGGGTGTTGAATTCAAGGACCTTAGGGCCCTCTGGGGTCACCATAATGCCGATGTAAAGTACGCCTCTGTACAGCAAGCCAGTCCCTTGCAGATGGCGCAGGCAAGGTTCAATAATTTCCTTTTCAATTCGCTGTTCGAGCAGGGAATCGACTTTCACCGGTCCGACCACGCCCATGCCACCGGTGTTGGGTCCCTCATCGCCCTCTTTTAGGCGCTTATGATCTTGAGCCAATGGCAACCGTTCGGCTTGGTGACCATTGGTCAGAACAAGAAAGGACAGCTCGAAACCATGCAGCGCTTGTTCGAGTACGGCGCTTTGCCCCGCCATGCCCAGAGTTTTTTTCTCAAATAGGTTTTCGGCGGCCGTCTTAAGTTCGGGAAGTGTCGGGCAAATAAAGACGCCTTTGCCGTCGGCCAAACCATCGGCCTTGAGGACATACGGAGGAGTGAATTTCTGGGCGGCTCTCAGAGTGCCGGCAACATCGCTGACGACTTCGTACGCGGCGGTGGGAACTCCGGCACCGACCATAAATTCTTTGGCGAAAATTTTTGAACCTTCAAGTTGAGAGGCGGCCTGACTCGGGCCGACCACATTCACACCAAGGCTGCGGAGTAAATCACTGATTCCCTGCACTAAGTATTTTTCTGGGCCGACGATAACGCAGTCGAACTGATGACGTTTCACGAAGCTTTCGACCGCTTTTGCATCCGTGAGGTCCACTTGATGGCAGATCGCATCCCGTGAAATCCCGTCACTGCCGGGGCAGGCGTGGATTTCCGTGACTGAGGAAGAATACTTTAGAGCTCTGACAATGGCGTGTTCGCGGCCGCCTTGGCCCAATACCAAAAAACGCATGTGTAGGTCTTAAGTCAGGCCAAGGCTCAGAGTCAATTGACCGGGTCGGAAGCGGCCTATAATTTTAAGATACCCATGAGTAGAGATTCCGCGATTCGACTTCAAGACAAAACCATATTGCTTATTGGCCCCTTCAACGGTGTAACGCAGGCCCTGCTGCGCACATTGACCGAGCTTGGGGCCGATATTGCCTTCGTCAACGATCAAACCCCGATGGCGTCCAAGTATTGCGATGGGGTGAACGAGGCCCGGGAAGCGCGCCCGGATTATGGGCGGGCGGCGCATTTTGGCTTGCCGTTGCGAAACGAGCAGGACGTGCGCGAGGCGCTCGGCCGCGTAGCCGAAGGCATTGGACGGATGGACGTGCTAATCGATGCCTCGCCATTGAGTTGGACCGCGGCTTCCGATGTTCCCCACGCACTGAGTTTCTCAGGCGTGGTTACGGCAGCGCTGGCGCCATTTTTTGCGGCTCGGCAGCGGGGGAGGATCGTTTATCTTTTCGAAGATGTTTGTTTGTCGACGGTCGGCGCCGAAAAGTTCGTGTCCTCGTATCAAGAGGAGCTTTGCGAACATATTTCGGTAAGTGCCATGGCGTTCAAAGATCAGTGTGTCACCGTGAACGGCGTGGCGGTCGGTGTGACCGAGGATTTTATCTTGAAGCACTTTCCGAAGAGCGGCTCGATTAAAAAGTCTTTGCTTGAACTGCAGGGGCGTTGCCCGGGCTTGAAGCTGCTTGAGAATACGGACATCGCCTCGTCGATGGCCTATTTGGCGTCTAATGCATCCGGCTCGCTGACGGGTCAGGTGCTGCGACTGACGCACGGGATGTGATTGGGTCTCGGGCCTCGGATGCGAGCGGTGGGCTGAGTGCGTGTGCCGGTCGAGCGGGCGGGGCGAAGTCATAAAATCGATCTGAGTTTTTATCGTTGAACTTTGGTCTTCCGATTCCCTCGACTCAAGGGCTTCGCCCAAAATCCACGTCGGCGACACGAATGGAATTCGTTCGACCTAGTCTCCAGACGGGCAGAAAAGACTTCCGACTTTATTCGAATCCACACAGCATGCCGTTTTTTTCCGCTTCGACGATCCCTTTAGTCTTTCAACTCAAACCCATATTCAACCGCACCGCAGGCGCCGCGCCAAAAACCACCTCAACTGACCAAGGCTTAATCCGCACCATTGCATACGGAGAGTCCGCACTCATTTTTCCAAGGCCATCAATTACATAAATGAATCTCTTTACCAATAAATATATTTTGTATATCAATTACTACTTGATTGATTTGGCGCGGCTTCAATATCTTCATGGCCATGAAACAACTCTCATTTTTCAATAAACAAAAAACTGAATTCGGCGGAGGAAACATGAGCGGTCGGCGCAAAATAGCGCGACCAATCGACAGTCGCCGACCATTGTTTCTCACTCTCAAAGCGACAAGCTCAGAGCATTTGTTAAATCATAAAGCCACCATTGAGAAGATCCTGGGCGCTCAAAGTGAACGAGTCGGCGCTCGCATCTACTCTTTCGCCATACAGGCCGATCACTTGCATCTCGCGGTTCAGTTCGGCGGCCAGCTTCTGTACCGCCGTTGGATCCGTGCGACAACTGGGCTGCTGGCCCGTCAAGTCCCGGGCGTCGAGTGGCTGCATCGGCCGCATTCGGAGGTCGTGAACTGGGGTCGGCACCTTGATCACGTGCTTAAATATATCGACTTCAATCGGCAGGAAGCTGGGCTGATCGAGTGGAGTCATCTATTGGTTGCAGAGTTTGAAATGAATAAGTGGGAGCCGATCTTGGCTGGGAGTGCTGCGGTTTGAATAAACTATTTGAACGTGCGTTGAACCGATCGATGGGTAATCCTGACTCGCTTGTGTCGGCATTTAATCGGTATCTACAACAGCGCCTGCGGTGCGGTTGAATATGAGCTTAAGTGGCGAGGACTTAGAGAATCTTCGCAGCGGAGCTAAAAACGGCTTGTCTTTCAAACAGGAAAAGCATCGGAGGTATCTAGGTCGTGACCGGAATTCCGGGAATAAGGATCGGCCGTAAAGGCGTCTGTTTCGCTTCGTGTTCAAAAACGACTTCCAAATCCATATTCGCGCTGTTGGGCACGGGAAGAGGAATGAGATTTTTTAACTTCATCGATCTTACTTTAAGTCCCGAAGAGGAGGGGATTTCGCCACTTACGGGTACCAACTCATCGGCATCGGTGCAGTTTGTCCCCGTGGGGTCGCGAGGAGTGAAGATGCGCTGAACCAGTCGTTCGAGAAGAGGCGTGGAGAAGTCATGCGTTCCAGGAAAATTGCACCTACAGAAGTTGCCTAAGGGAAGCCGAGCTTTTAGCTGTGAGGCGAGTTCCTGGGTCTCGTACTTTTGCGTGATGTATTTCTGGTTGCGCACTTGCGCTTCCATTAAAGAGAACATGGCCGCAAAGCCCGTCGCCACAATCCCTACGCCGATCATAATTTCTACGATAGAAAAGCCAGCCGGATTTTGTTTCATACGTGATAATTCTACCAAGAACGAACGTCGGCGGCAGGCCAAAAGCGAAGGGTTGCGACCTGGTGGGTGACGAAAGTCGGGCCAACCGGTGCCGCCCGTTTCCGTGCACTCGACTAAACGTCGGCTTCGGGCGGACGTAACCCCTTTTTCTTAATCTTTTCCACGAGGGTCGTGCGATTGAGCTTCAGCAGCAACGCAGCCTGATTGCGATTCCATCCGGTCTTTTCCAGAGCGCGCATAATCAAAGCATTCTCGTACGCATCGACCGCGGTGTTGAAGTCGACGCCGTTCTCGGGAATTTCGACTTTGCCAGGCTCGCTTGAGACCGTGAGCTTGCGATAACGCTCGGGCAGATCCGAAACCTCGATTAATCCGTTGTCCTTTAGTATGGATAGGCGCTCGACGAGGTTTTCGAGTTCGCGGATATTGCCCGGCCATGAGTAGTGGTTCAGCATTTCCATGGCGTCGGGAGCCACGCCTTTCAGCTGGCGGCCGCGGGCGCGATTGAAAATCTCGATAAAATGATGAAGCAAAATTGGAATGTCGGAGCGGCGCTCACGTAGTGGGGGGATGCGGATCGGAATCACATTCAGGCGATAGAAGAGGTCTTCGCGAAAGCGGCCGTCGTCAACCGCCTGCTCGAGATCCGCGTTGGTGGCGGCGATCACGCGCACATTCACTTCCACGGTCTTGGTCGAGCCGACCGGCTCGAAACAGCGCTCTTGCAGGACCCGCAGCAGTTTCACCTGCAGCGATGGGCTCATATCTCCAATTTCGTCTAAGAAGAGAGTGCCGTCCTCGGCCATTTCAAAACGGCCCGTGCGATTGGCGATCGCCCCCGTAAATGCGCCTTTGATGTGCCCGAACAGCTCGCTCTCGAGCAGCTCGGCGGGTATGGCACCGCAGTTGATGGGAATGAAAGGCTCACGTCCGCGCGTCGAGTTGTAGTGCAGAGCCTTTGCGATCAGCTCTTTGCCCGTGCCGCTCTCGCCCGTGATCAAAACGGTCGAATCGCTTTCGGCCACGCGCTCGATCATGCTTAAGACCTGAGTAATGGCTTCGGACTGACCGATGATGTTTTCGAACTTATATTTGGCGTGCAGAGCGTGACGGAGGTGCCGGTTCTCAACTGTGAGTTGGCCAAGCGACATCGCGCGATCAATCACCGTCGTAATCTCATCCAGGTTGCACGGCTTGGTCACGAAGTGAAACGCGCCCTTGCGAGTGGCCTCAACGGCGCTTTCGATCGAAGCGTGGCCGGTCAGAATCACGACCTGTATATTTGGATGCAGGGTGCGAAGCTTGCTCATCAACTCGATCCCGTCGCCGTCGGGCAGTCGCAAATCCACCAAAGCCAGGTCGATGGCTTTGTCGGACTGGCTGATGGTTTCGGCTTCTTTGACGGTCGAGGCGGTAATAACTTGATGGCCTTTACGGTCGAGGGTGCGGAACAGCGCGGTTCGTAATGAGGCTTCGTCGTCTACGATCAAAATTCGTTTTCCGATTGTATGCATACTCTCATAGTAAGAGTCAGATTTTGGCGCCGTCAAATTTTTGCGTCAAAAGTTCGACTTTCTAGAGATAGGTAGGGAAATGATTGCCGTCGTCCCAGATCCAGTCTGGGAAAGAATCTCCAGGCTTCCATGATGTTCCGAAATAATTGTGAAGGCGGTCGTCAGGCCCATGCCGCTGAAGAGTCCAGGATCACGAGTCGTGAACAGCGGATTGAATATCCGACTCTGTACGGCCGCCGGAATTCCTGTACCATTGTCGGCTATTCGAATCGTTGCGCGGCTCTCATTCTCCTCCAGCTCGATTGAAATCGCGCCCGCGAAAAGTGGATCGGCCGTTTGCTTCTCGGTTAGCGCGTCGATCGAATTCTGTAGAATATTGCACAGGGCCTGCGAAAGAGCGTTCGCGCTGCCGGAGACCCTGGTCTCAGGTCCGCTTTTCCATTCGATGGGAATGCCCTTGGACTTGGACTGCAACTCGATCAAACGGATCGATCTGTCTATCACGTCTCTCAAGTCAATATTGACGAAGTCGCCCAGGTCCTGCTTGCGGGCGAAACTGAGGAGGTTCAGAACAATGTCCCGGCAGCGAAGGGTGGCCTGCTCCATGCTCTTGATGTCGGAACGTAAAGCATCGTCCGGCTTCATGTCCATTAAGATGAGTTG
>JALHOQ010000132.1 GCA_022842925.1 Bdellovibrionales bacterium | reverse complement strand
GCCCACAATCACGAAGGTGAGCAGAGCTTTTTGCTTTTCGATGTCGGTTTCTTTTTCGGCCAACTCATAGGCCAGAAGAATGCGTCGGCGGATTTCAGTGGCCTGCTCCAACGTCTTTAAGCCAGGCGAAACGGATTCCCACTCGGGATTTGCGAAATAGCTGTGCTTCGCGCCACAGGCGAGTATGAGAAAGTCGTATTCGATCTCCCCTGCACCGGTTTGAATCCGGTTGCGTTTAGGGTCAACCGATCTGACGTTTTCAAGGATGACGTGCACGCCAGGATAATCAGAAAAGATTGAGCGGATCGGCGTCGCGATTTCAGCGGGCGATAAACCCGCAGTGGCCACTTGATATAATAAGGGTTGGAACAGATGGTAGTTGCGCCGATCAATCAGCGTGATCTCAAATGAGGAGTTCTTGCCCAGTGCCCGAACCGCGTTTATGCCCGCGAAACCGGCGCCGACGACAACTATTTGCGGCGCTCGACCCGTTTCTTGGGTTCGGTCGGGCACTCCAACAGAATCGCTTTTGTCTCTTCCTTGTCGCATTTCAATGTACCTGGCCTCGCCTCTCCGGGAATTTGCATTCGAGGGTCAATGTAGTCGACAAGCAGACTATTGGTAAGGGAATCATAAGCAAACCGGCTGAAAACGCAGGTTTCCGCGCGAAAAGCTCGTTTAAAAGTTTCTTCCTTCGATCCTCTTTTACAGCGAAGGTCGACTTCAATCGTCACGTCGCGGTTCAGTGGACCCTCTCCTTCGTAAGTGCTGACGTCCAAGGTCACGTTTACAGTTTCGCCCTTCGCGTTCGTCAGGTTAAAAACCTTTCTCGCGTTTTTTGCGGGACTCTGCAGCACCTGTAAAGAGGGCTTAGTTTGTGTGGCTGGCTCGGCTCCCTTCGTCTCCGTGCTGGATTGCGCGGTTGTTTCGGCCAGCGTGAGACCGGCATTTAAACTGAGAGCGAGACACATCATCCATTTTAAATTTTTCATATCCATCCTTATTAGAATCACGAAACAGATTCAGTTTTAACAGTCGGTACGGAGCAGCTCAACACTCCATCCATTTCATCTTCACTCTCTTCCACGTGGGCCACGGGGAAAAGCTGCTCAAAAAATGGATGGGATGCGGTAAAAGTGGCTCGGCCGTTCGAAAGGGCTTTACAGGGTAAAGACAGGTGTAAGTGGTGACGATGACGGCGATCTTCGTAGCCGATCGTCCCCGCTGGAATCCCCTTCTTCTTACCGGACTGACGGCAGCTTTTGCCGTTGGCGGCGACCTTTTCGCCCCAACACTTGCGCAAATGCTGGTAAAACGAGCCGACCTTACGGTCGCGACGGGCGTCTGAATACTTTAATACCTTGCCGCCAATCTTAATCGCGGTCACATCCCAGGCCAGCCCCTCATTGTGCCATGATCCTGTTTTCTGATGTCTAGAGTCACCCACACAGCCATGATGGTAAACGGCATTGTCTCCGCCATTGGTCAGGATTTGACCGTGACCGAAGGCCCGGTCGGCGGATTGCTGGGCGCAGGCCTGAAGATGTTTATTGGCAAACTCCACATAATGACGATTCATAGCCAACGCTTTATCACAAGCGGGACCGCGACCACGGCGGCCACCCGGATTGCCGTAATACGTTTTAAACTGCGCGGACTTGGAACAACCATTCACTGCCACTAGGTTCCCATTGCGACGGCGCCCGCCGCGCTCTTTATACTCAAGGGTAGGCCCCCCGCCACCCAAAGCGCTGCGAACGACCTCAGTGAAGCTCTTACCCATCATAAAACTGCTGCCTCCGGTCGCCGTCTTCTCAGCTAGGGCCGGAAAGGGTTGAAACAGAACCATTAGAACGAATAAAAAGGGGGCCTTGGGTGTTCTCATACCCCCTTCCATCGCAATAAGATCGCCAAGTGAACCATTGAAATTACTGAGGAATATGGATTCTTAGTGTTCGATTTTGAGACACGGCGGTGCCGTTTTTGCGCTCAACCCAGTGGGTGTCGAATCAGCGCTTTTTCTTTTTTGTGGTTTTCTTCTTGGGCGCAGTCTTACTGGCGGGAGTTCTCTTCTCGTCTTCGCCGTCGGCCCGGTTGGCTTCCGCTTCCAGGTCCTCGCTCGGATCATCAAAGGTCTCGGCTACAGACGGTTTGGCGTCTGACACCACTTTCGATTTGGCCGCTTCCTTGTTTTTGCCCTTCTTGCCGGGCTTTTTCTCGGGCGCGACTGAAATGGCGGGCGCGCTGTCGGAACTGTCGGGCACGAGATCGACTTCCGCGAGAATCGGAAAGGTGTCGGAAACCGTCGTATCGATTTGCTTGGCCGACACTTCCGAAAAACGATCATAGAGATTGATCGGCACAGCCCGCGCCGCCTTGGCATTGCGGGTATAGAAATTCTCGGTCGAGGATTTCTTTCCGCGTTTGCCGCCGTTAAGGGCGGCTTTGAAGTTCAGGCTTTTCTTAAGATCACCAGCGGCGGAGGCACTGGCCACGCGCAAGTCGCCAACCACGATTGTGGGCCAGGCCAAGGCTTCAAGACTCTTAAAGACCGAAGTCAGGTGAGCCGGCTTGGACTCGAAATTGGCCGCGCCGAGCATGAACATTTTCTTCTGCACTTTCGAAAAGAACAGAGACGTCGCCAAGCCCCGCTCGCCTTTTTTGAAAGTGGTCGGCACGATCACGGCCATCTCACCGCAACTGCCCTTGATCGCGCCGGCGGTGTCGACGTGCGAAATAGTAGAATTGCGCCAGAGGATGCCGATTTTTTCCTTTCCACCGGAAGCGTTTTTAAACCACATCCGGCAGATCTTTTCGCCAATTCGAGTTTGCAGCAGATCGCCCATCTTGTGGAGGGGGCCGCGGCCGACTTCGTCTAAATCGATCTCGTGTAGTACGGCGATGTCGACTTCGGCGAGCACGTTGGCGATTCGATCCACGTCCATCTTGTCGCGCTTTCTTACTTTCCACGAAACGATCTTGAGCAGGTTTGCATTTACGACCGCGGTGGGCGGAGCGGGCGGCGGCGGAAGGTTCAACTTGTCACCGACACTGCTGGCCGGTCCCCGTGCGGGCGGCTCAACCGGCTCATCGTAGCCGCTCACCGCAAAATCAGCTTCATCGTCCGCCGCACGAACAGCGGCGATCGTACGCTCGGCGTCTTCCTTGCTGGGGAACTCTTTGCCTTTCAGAGCGCCGGTGTGGCAGTGGTACTTTCCCTGCGGTGGATCTTTGTGACAGCCAAGTTCATCCAACGGCGAATTATGGGCGTTCGTAAATAGCAGGCCCATGATCATCAATACGGTCGCGATGCCGGTGGTTATAGCTAAGGATTTTCGGCCGGGAAAGTTCATGCTTCTTATTTATCGGCAATCGAATCCCCGGGTTAAAAGCAAATTGAGCCGCCCGTCGCAAGTCCTGTGTCAATTAAAGAAAGCTGCACAGCGAGCCGAAGAACTGACGTATGAGATTGCGACAGATCGAAGGCGACTTCACCGTTGCGCGCTACGCGCCCGACGCCCCCTTGCACGGGCTCTATACCCGAGAGTTCTGCTCCATCACCCGGACTAAGAACGAGGTCACCGTTGTTTGTGAAAGCGATTTGATCCCAGCCGGTATGCAGAAGAAAGAATCAGGCTGGGTTTGCCTCGAAGTCGAGGGCGACTGGGATTTTGATATCCGTCAGATCTTAGACCGTGTCACTGGAACAGAGATCAGCATTTTCGCTGTGTCCTCTTTCGATGCCGATTTCGTGTTACTTAAGCGCAGCTTTCTCGAACGCGTGCGTCCCATCCTGCGCTCGGCCGGTATTTCACTCGATTAAACGAAACTGAGTTCGCACTTCCACCTTCGGAAGAGCGTCATAATGCCACCATTCATGGGGCAGCTGAATAAAGCCGGCTCCGACCATCGCGTCCCGTAATATCTTTCGGTTCGCCACATGCTCAGTCGTGAGCTGACCCGTGGCCAAATACTTGGCCTCCAGACTCGGCGCCGAGATATCGCGAAAGTCATCAAAACCCGCCCCCATATCCAGTTCGCGACCTTGCGGATCGGTCACCGAGAGGTCGATGGCAAAGCCATAACTATGCACCGATCCGATTTCAGGATTGGCAAAATATCTCTCCCCTTCAGTTCCCTTAACGTGATTCCACATCACGCGCTGAATGCAACCCGGCCTAAGGGCATCAAAAATGATCAAGCCATGGCCGGGATGCGACTCGCGCAGTAGGCGATAGGCATGGGACAACTTTTCCGCGGCGATGCGATGGAGAAAGGCCTTGTTAAAGGGGCCATAGACATTGCGGCCGGTGATATTATTGGTCGAGGCATAGCGTAAATCGACTTTGAAACCCACGCCGTCGCGAAGTTCGATAAAGTCCACACTCTTGGCCACGAAGTTGAGCGCCCGGAGAATTTCAGCTTCGGTCATTTCGCTATCATATAATAAATTTTGCCCGTTTGCTTCATGTGCTGGGCCGAGAACTGGGAGTAGAGATCTTCGCCAAAGTAAATATCGGCCCGCGCTTTTCCTTTGATCGCGCCGCCTGTGTCTTGGTCCAGAAAGAATCGTGAGAAGCGGGCGAATGGCACCTGTGCCGGGTCTTCGATTTCGAGATCGTAGTGGCCGTTCTCGACCGGTTTTGTGGTGTCGACATACGCAATCAGACCTTTAAACGAGTAGAGACCGGAGTCCTGGGCGATGGAACGGGCGTCGGTCACCGGCGCGGCGTCATTGCCCATGGGCGGGTCAGTGGTCATTTTGGTGAAAACGTATGAGGGACACGTGGCGAAGATTTCCTGATGTAAATCGGGCCGCGCACGCAGAAATTTGCGCTGAGCGGGGATAGAGGGATTGTTGATGTAGCCTTTGTCCATCATGTGCTTGGAGATCCACACCCACTTTTGCTTATTCGTTCCGTCATAGTTGAGATAGAAACCGGTTTTACTGCCATCGGGGTTGACCAACGTCGCCCGTCCCGACCCCTGAACGTGCAGCAAATAGATATCAAAGAGTGATTTGGTATAGATCAACTCCAGACCCTTACCAACTAGCTTGCCGAGGAAATCAATCTCGAGACGCGAGAAGAAGAGTTTGGGATCGCCCGGATTCCCATAGATGGGAAACTTATAATCTCCACTGGGCTGAAGGGTGCCTTCGATCGGCATGGTGTGATAGCCGGTGAACAACGCCGAATCTTCTTCTCCGTAGCGCGGGTCGCCTTTGACGAGATTCGGGACGTACACATCGAATCGAGCTTTCAGTGCCGAATTAAAATCCTGGTAGCAGCGGGCGACGGTACTATTGGTTTTGCAGCTGTTGAATCCGTCGATCATCCGATCCAGAATCTCGAGGCTGGTTTTAACTTTGGTCAGCGGATAACTCTTTGTGCCCATTTTGATTGTGCCGTTTAGGTTCTTCTGGGCGAGGCGGATCAGTTGCCGGGTGATCGCGAGTTTGAGGCCGGCGAAGTCCTTGTCGTCGCTAAACACGGGGTAGTCTTTGGCGGCCAGAAGTCGAGTCGGAGTCGTGTAGGTCGCTTTTTGCGGATTGTTTTCGCCTTCGGGCGAGGCGCTCGGGACCTGATGGCTCTCCTCCGCGCAGGACGTGATAAACAAAACCAAGGACACAATCAACGCTGCTCGACCCATGCTTCCCCCACAGGTGCCCGTCGACTTTTTGCAGCCCACAGCGGCATAGCTGCCGCAGTGGGCTGCAAAAAGTCGACGGGCACCTTATTATCTAATCATGGATCCCCAACGCCTCAAAGCCGAAGTTTTTTTCGATGCGGTCTTAAGCCGTGGTCCCGGCGGTCAAAACGTCAATCGCACGGCCAGCGCCGCGCAGATGTATTGGGATTTTGAAAACTCCCTACTTCTCAACGATTGGCAAAAGAGCATGGTGCGCAGCAAACTCGCGCGCATGATCAATAGCGAAGGGCTGCTCTACATGCGCAGCGACGAATCTCGGGATCTGCCCCAAAACAAAAGCCGTTGTATTGAAAAACTGGTCCAGCATCTGACGGACGCCTTTCATGTTCCGAAGAAGCGAAAGAAAACCCGGCCGACCCGATCGTCACTGGCGAAACGGCGCGACGCTAAAACCCGGCGGGGCGAGATTAAAAAGAATCGACGGCGGGTCGACGACTTTTAAACGGATTGATCATGAAGTAGAGCAAGAGCATCCCGGGAACCGACATCACCGTGCAGAAAATAAAGAATGCATACCAGCCCATGGATTCGGCCATGATCCCGGTAAAGCTGCTAAAGATGACCCGCGGCACGCCCATCAGGCTAGTCAAGAGCGCATACTGAGTCGCGGTGAATCGCTTATTCGTTTGCGCCGCCATAAACGCCGTGAAAGCGGCTGTTCCCATACCGCCGGTTAGGTCTTCAAAGGCGATCACCCAGGTCAGCATAGGGATTGAAGGTCCGACTTGTGACAACACGGCGAAACCGGCCGTCGAAAAGGCTTGCAAGAAACCAAAAACCCAAAGGCAACGCTCAATCCCCCACTTCAAAATCAGCATCCCGCCAAGAAAGAGTCCGCCGAGCAATGAGAAAAACCCAAAGGTCTTGGCAATGGCGCCAATCTCGAGGCTGGTGAATCCGATCTTAAGATAGAACGGCGTGGCCATCGCGCCGGCCAGAGTGTCGCCCATTTTGTAAAACAATATGAAGCAGAGGACCATCAAGGCCCCTTTGCGGGTGAAAAACTCCTTCATGGGCGAAACCACGGCTTCGCGAAGGGACCTGGGAGGTTGACCTTCGATCTTGGGCTCGTCGGCAAAAAGAGTTGTGGCTGCACTCACCGCCATCACGGCGGCCATGATCAAATAAACCGAGTTCCATGACAGTTCGCCAGCCAACATAAAGGCCAGACCACCCGAAAGCCACATCGCGGTTCGGTAGCCATAAATATAAAAGGTCGATCCGATCCCCAGCTCCTCATCCGCCAGGGTTTCCCTTCGGTACGCATCGACCACCACATCCTGAGACGCGCTAAAAAACGACAGCAACAGGGCCAAACCGGCGACTAAAACCAAAGTTTCCTTAGGCTGCTGAACCGCCAACAGCAAAAGTGTCGCAACCAGACCGACCTGCATGACGACCAGCCAACCTCGGCGTCGCCCCAGAAAGGGCAACGTGAAACGATCAAAGAGAGGGGCCCATAAAAACTTAAGGGTATAGGGTAGACCGGCGAGGCCAAAAAATCCGATGGTGGAAAGCTTGACGTCTTGCACGGTCATCCAGCCCTGCAGAGTCTTCCCAGCCAGCAGCAAAGGCAGCCCGGAAGCTACCCCCATTAAGAATGCGATCAGCATGTTCTTTTTGAAAAGCGTGCGCAACGTCGCGGAGAATTTGTTCATGCCTAAAGCGTAAACGGAATTTTTGCGATTAGGAAGGATTCAAAAGAAGGAAGTGAAGAAAGCCACCAGTCAAAGTCAAGATTATCGCTCCCACTACAGCCGAAAACCAGTTGGTTATTTCGAAATTCTTCATAAAGGCCGCGCACAATCGGAGAATCGCCGCGTCCACCACGAAAAGGAAAAATCCTAAGGTCAAAATGGTGAGCGGCAAAGCGAGAAACTGAAGAAATGGTCGAATCATCCAGTTCGCGGCACCGATCAAAAGGGCGGCCATAAGAGCAGTCAGAAAACCCTTGATACGAAAACCGGGGACTAGAAATGCGGTTAAGGCCAGCGCGGCGCCCGAAACCAACCAATGCAAACCCATATACATCCATGACATGGCTTGAATTATTCCGCGCTTGGCGTGAAAATTCAATCACTATGAATCCATGGCATGACGTTGAAATAGGCAGTGAAGCACCTCGAATTATTCGCGCGGTTATCGAAATCGCGAAGGGATCGAAGGTGAAATATGAACTCGACAAAGCGAGCGGACTAATCAAAGTCGACCGCGTGCTTATGAGCTCGGTTCATTACCCGGCGAACTACGGTTTTATTCCCCGCAGTTATTGCGGCGACAAAGATCCGTTGGACATTTTAGTCCTAGGCCAGGAGCCAGTCGTTCCCCTTTCCATCATGCGGGCCAAAGCGATCGGCGTCATGAAAATGACCGACCAAGGCGACATGGACGACAAAATCATCGCAGTTCATGCCGATGATCCCGAATATGCCGAATACGAGTCGCTGCAGGATCTGCCGAAGCACAGAATCATTGAGATCCAACGGTTTTTTGAGGACTATAAAATCCTGGAGAAGAAGAAAGTCGTGATTGATCATTTCCTTGAGAAAACGGAAGCTTTAAGGGTGATTGAAGACGCATTGGAACTTTACTCTAAACACGCGGCTGCGCTGCGGGCAGGAGCTGCGCCATGAAGGCCGAACTCGAAAGACTGCATGCTCAGGTAAAAAAGCTCCCGGCCCGTGAGCAAGAGGTGATCCGTCTGCGCTATGCGGATGGACTAAACTACAAAGATCTCGCCGCCGCCTCCAACTCCTCGATTGAAGAAGTGACGGGCTTATTGACCGCCGCGCTGAACACTTTGCGTGGCCACAAGGGCAAAGGCGATAAGTCGCGCTATCTCGCCTTCGTACATGGCGAATTAACTGAGGCGGACACGGAGGCCATGGCCGAATTGGTCGAAGCGGATCCGGGAGCGCGGGCGGAGTTCGAGTCCTTCCTCGCCATTTCAGATTCGTTGACCGATCTTTTCGATGCAATTGCGGAGCAAAGTTCAAAAAAGAAGCCGGTGAAAAAGTCGGGCGGATCCACGCTTGAGAGCCTACGTAACCTCGCCCAATCCTTGAGTTCGGGCAAGACCCCGGCTATTGGGAAACCGAAACTTTTGATCGCAGGCACCTTATTTGCGGTCGCTGCGGCCATTGTGATGTTTATTTTTATCGATATGAAA
This sequence comes from Bdellovibrionales bacterium, assembly GCA_022842925.1. Taxonomy (GTDB): domain Bacteria; phylum Bdellovibrionota; class Bdellovibrionia; order Bdellovibrionales; family UBA1609; genus JALHOQ01. Next base: position 443 of record JALHOQ010000132.1, on the reverse strand, counting down.
TCGGGCAGCGACATCGCGGAGGAAGGTAATCCTCCAGCCGATTCTTCGCCGGCGATGCCGGGCGACACGCAGGGCGCACCTCCCGACCCAGCGGCACCACAAATTTCTGACGAGGCCGCGATGGCCGCCGATGCGGCGAATAGCGGTGCGATCCCACCCGCCGATACTCCTATGACAGACGCCGCGCCAATAGAAGCAACGGCGCCGCCTCCCCTTCCCGCGCCTGAACCGTCGTCACCTCCCGCACCTGAGGCACCCCCCAAAGCCGCTGCCAAAGGCAAGAGGGTCATGATGGTGGACACAGCCAAGACCGTTATCCCGAAAAACATTAATAAAAAAGCCGCGCTCACCTTCTTCGGCAAGAAGCTCAATAAAGTCCCGAGCTGTATTCCTACTAGCGACAAAAAGAGCAAAGCCATTAAGGCTGCGATCGGCGTCACCAA
>JALHOQ010000131.1 GCA_022842925.1 Bdellovibrionales bacterium | reverse complement strand
TGGCTTGATAGGCGTTGATCATCAGATTCAAAATCGCCTGCTTCAAGGTGTCGCGGTTGCCGATGACATCGGACTTGGCCCGGAGGTCTATGGACTGTTGCACGTCCTGGCGCAGCTTGGGGTTGAATTTCAATGACTCAAGCACTTCGCGGATGACGTTGTTTAGGTTCACCGGGGTTTCCGACCGAACTTCAGGCCGGACGTAGTTGAGGAAGTCGCTGATCAGGCGGTTCAAGCGGTCGATCTCTTTGTCCACGATTCGCATCAGTTTGATGTCTTCTTCTTTATGATTGCCCGGATTGGCCAGCATCAACTGGATGGACCCCGAGATACTGGCCAAGGGATTGCGAATCTCATGGGCTATGCCGGCGGCGAGCTGCCCAACGGCGGCCAGCTTTTCTTGTTGGCGAAAGTTTTCTTCCATCAATTTCTGGTCAGTGCGATCGTCGAAGATAAAAAGAAATCCGCGCAGCTTACCGTCGTTGTCCTTAAAGCGGGCCGCTACGACCTCGAGAATTTTAATAACTCCACCGGTGCGCTCAATGCGGATTTCCCGGCGCTCGAACGGGAGACTCTCGTCCTCGATCAGACTCCTCCACGGCCACTCCAGCTCGGGCACCACATCGGTGAGTTTGGCTTGATGAAAATTATAGGATTCCAGAATCGCGGCCGAGGGCGGATTGAAAAACTGCACAAATCCTGTGCGGCTCACCACCACCATTCCCGTCGTGACGTTGTTCACGATCAGTTCGTTTAGGTTTTGCAAAACGACGAGATCGCTTTGAGTGGCCTCAAGCTTGGCGCCCACTTCTGAAAGCTGTTCGCTTAACCGTCCGCCCAAAAAGGTCACGGCGATAAAGGCGATATTATTCACCGTTAAAGAAAAGTACAGACTCTGTCCGCTAACTTCAGGCGAAATCATGAGCAAGGCGCTGAAACAGATGGAGGTCCAAATGGCGAGTAACCAGCTCCCTTCGCGGTCGAAGACAAGCGTTCCGAGAATCAAGTTCACCAGGTAGAGAAATAGGAAAAGGGACTGACTGGTTCCCGTGTAAAAAATCAGCAGGGTTACGGCCAAAGTGTCGAGGGCGAAAAGGGCCGCGTTCCAGTACGTTTGGTTTCGAATCCGATCGAAAAAGAAAAGATAAACCGAGTTCAACAGAAAGCCGGCGCCAAGCACGGTATAAACCGGAAGCCAAATCTCAATATTAATGAAGTTGCCGAGCTGAACCTGGTACACCACCGAAACTAGGAGAATGCAGACCAGAAAGGCCGTTCGAATTGCATGCACCAATAGCCATGGGCGGCCGGCGGGCAGTTCCGCCGCTTCGACCAGACGTAAGTTACGAGCAGGAAATTCGATCGTATTCACTGTCGCCTAACCTTGAATCGTATTGGCCATGTTGAAAATCGGAAGATACATTGCCACCACGATGACCGCGATGATGGCACCGAGGACCACCATCAACATCGGCTCGAGAAGGCTAGTCATGGCTTCCGTCGCATTTTCCACTTCATCTTCGTAAAAATCGGCGACCTTCGACAACATCTGATCGATATTACCGGTTTGCTCACCGATCGAAATCATTTGCGTCACCATGTTTGGAAAGTAGGGAATTTTAGTCAGCGGCTCGGCTAAAGTCTTCCCGCGGGAAACGGCTTCTTTGGTTTCGAGAATCGCCTTTTCCACCATCCAGTTCCCAGTGGTGGCCGACGAAATTTCGAGCGCGTCGATAATGCGCACGCCGGATGAGAGCAAGGTCGAGAGCGTGCGCGAAAAGCGGGCGATAGCGCTTTTTTTAATCAGGTCGCCAAATACCGGAACCTCGATAAAGACCGCGTCGAGAATTTTGCGACCATCATCGGTGTCGTAATACATTTTTCCTAGCATCGGCACCGCGATAATCACCGCGAAGATAATGTACCAATAGTGCTGAAAGAATTGCGAGGCGTTGATCACCCAGGTCGTGAGCGCCGGGAGTTCCTGGCCGCTTTGCAAGAACATCGCCGACATCTTAGGCACAACGAACACCATAATAAAGGCGATCACGATAATCGCGACCACGATCACCGCGGCCGGATAGAATAGGGCCGATTTCACCTTGCCCTTTAATTTAACTGAAGTTTCGATGTATTGAGCCAGACGATTGAGCACGGTTTCGAGCACACCGCCTTCTTCGCCGGCCTTGACCAGGTTGACATAAAGACGATCAAAAACAGTTGGACGCGCACTGAGGGCATCCGCCAGACGGCGACCCCGCTCCACATCATTCACCACAAGTTTCAGCACGTTCGACATACCGGCGCTGCGCGCCCCTCTCGCCATGGCTTCTAAACTTTGCACGATGGGGACGCCGGCGCCGACAAGCACCGCGAACTGTCGGGTGAAAACTTGCAAATCTTTCTGGCTCACGCTGTCACCGAAGACAGCGAGCTTCTTGAAGTCGAATCCGCCCGCACCGCCCCCGCCCTTTTTCAAATCGATACGCAGGGGCGTCAGACGCTGGGCGCGCATCCGAATGCGGGCTTCGGACTCGTTTGCGGCATTGAGTTCGCCCCGCACCACGCGTCCGTCGTCGGTTTTGGCCTGAAACTCGAAAATCGGCACTTACACTCCAGCAGTCTTTAAAAGTTTGTCGAGTTCTTCGGGATCCGCACTGTTCATAAAAGCCGAGCGCACGTCGATTTTGCGTTTGAGAACCAGCTGCACGAGCGCTTGATTTAAAGTCGTCATTCCCGACTTGTCTTGCCCGACTTGCATCATTCCGTAAACCTGGTGCAGCTTGCCCTCCCGAATCAAATTGCGAATGTTCGGGCTCATAATCAGAATTTCCATGGCCGCCACTTGCCCGCCTTTGATCGACGGAAGCAGGCGCTGACAGATGATGGCGTTCAAAGTCATGGCCAGTTGGGTGCGCACGCGATCCTGCTGTTCTGCGGGAAATACGTTCACGATCCGGTTGATGGTCGAAATAGCCGAATTTGTGTGCAAAGTCGCGAAGACGAGATGACCCGTTTCGCACATGTTCATGGCCGCGTCGATCGTCTCCAAATCTCTCAGCTCTCCCATCATACAGACATCCGGGTCCTGACGGAGGACGTGCTTGAGTGCCGACCGATAGCTCACCGTATCCACGCCGATCTCGCGCTGGTTCACGATGCTGCTCTTGTGGGGGTGAACATATTCGATGGGGTCCTCGAGCGTGATGATATGGCCGCGATTCTCCCGGTTGATCTTGTCGATCAAAGCCGCGATCGTAGTCGATTTACCCGAGCCCGTCGGGCCAGTCACGAGAACCAGACCGCTCGGATAGTTCACCACTTCCGTCACGACATGCGGCAGGCCGAGAACCTCGATATCGGGAATGTCGATGGGGATGCGACGGAACACTCCGCTCACGGCTCCCCGCTGAAAAAAAAGATTGGCGCGGAAGCGGGCCATGGATTTGATGCCAAAACTAAAATCCAGCTCTTTGGTGGCTTCAAATCGGCTCTTCTGCGCGTCGGAAAGAATCGAATAGCAAATCTGCCGGGTTTGATCCGCCGTCAGATCGGCCGAACGCACCCTCACGATGCGGCTCTCCACTCGAAGGACGGGCGGCGAGCCCGCGACGATATGTAAGTCGGAGGCTCCCTGTTTCACGGCTGCTTTCAACAATTGGTGCAATGTAATCATACGTTGTCTGCGACCGTGGTGTTCAGCACTTCTTCCACTGTCGTTAATCCCGCTCTCAACTTGAGTAAGGCTGCTTGTCTTAGTGTACGCATTCCATCCCGCATGGCCATACGTTTTAACTCGATCGGCGAAGCATTTCTAAAAATGCCCTCTTTCACCGACGTCGACATCGTCATCATTTCAAAAATCGCCATACGGCCTTTGAGTCCCGAGCCGCCGCATTCCTCGCAACCTTCGCCTTTTTTCAGCTTGGTATAAAGCGGCACCTGATCCGGAGCGACACCGATCTTGGTTAAAGCTTCGGGAAGGAGCTTGATCTCGACCGCGCACTTCGTGCAGTTGCGACGGAGTAGTCGCTGGGCCACGACGATGGTGGTGGCCTCAGCAATGATATACGGCTCAACGCCGATCTCCACCAAACGTGAGACCGTGCTTGCGGCGTCGTTGGTGTGCAAGGTGCTGACAACCAAGTGACCCGTCGAGGCGGCTTTATATGCGACTTCCGCCGTCTCGAGATCGCGAATCTCTCCCACCATAATGATTTCAGGGTCTTGACGAAGAAAGGAGCGCAGCGCTTCGGCGAAATTGAAGCCGATCTGCGGCTGCATCTGCACCTGATTGATGCCATCGAGGTTGTATTCCACCGGATCTTCGGCGGTCGATACGTTCACGTCGGATTTGTTGAGCTCGTTGAGCGCGGAATAAATTGTAGTTGTTTTACCAGAACCGGTCGGGCCCGTGATCAAAACCATGCCCTGCGGCTGGTGGATGGCTTCGATGAACTTTTCAAAGTCGTCGCGTTCCAGACCCAGCTTGGTCATGTCGACCTGCAAGTTCGCCTTATCAAGAAGACGAAGCACGATCTTTTCGCCGAAGATAGTGGGCAAACAGCTGACCCGGAAGTCGACTTCCTGTCCGTTGCGCATCTTCACCTTCATGCGCCCATCCTGAGGTTTGCGGCGTTCACCGATGTCGAGGCGGGAGAGAATTTTAATACGGCTGACAATGGCGGCAGCCGCGTTCTGCGGGGGCTGCGTTTTTTCCATCAGCGCGCCGTCGATCCGAAAGCGAATGCGAAAGCGCTTCTCATAGGGTTCGATATGAATATCGGAGGTGCGGGTTTTGATCGCCTCCGCGAGCATGGCGTTCACGAACTTCACAATGGGACCGTCATCGGCGCCGCTGTCTTGATCGACTACCTCAACGTTGCCAAAGCCCGCGGGTCCTATGCCGCCCGCATTGATATCTTCGATTTCGGATACTAGATTTTCAATTTTCGAGGAGCCACCGTAGTATTTGTCGATGGACGTGAGAATCGCAGTCTCACTGGCAACCACAGCTTCGATCTTACAGCGGGTTAGAAGTGCTAAGTCGTCCTTTACATAAATATTGCTCGGGTCCGCGAAGGCCACCACCAGAACTTTGCCCGCCTTCGATACGGGAATGACCATGTGTTTTTCGCACACTTGGCGCGAGAGCGATTTAATCGCTTCAGGGTCGACCTCGAAACCGGTCAAGTCGATAGTGGGCAAACTATACTGCTTGCCCAGAAATTCCACTAGCTGATCGTTTTTTACAAAGCCAAGCCGTATGACAGCCGTGGTTAAACGGCCGCCGTTCTGCCGTTGATCGCGACGGGCTTGGTCCAATTGTTCCAAATCGATCAAATTGCTTGAGACCAAAAGCTCAGCTAAATTCTTTTTTGCAGCAGCGGACACGCGCCAACCTCACACTTGTTCCTAATATAAGCGTAATCGGAGTGACGTTTTTTGTAACTGGACTATAGTTCAGATCCTTAGGCTTTCAGGGTCTCTTGAAAGACCTTGCGATAGTCGTCTAGTGCCAAATCCACGCCGAACGCCCACTTAGCCCAAAGAACGTCCGCTCGCGACGCGATTTCGATGCCGTCGATCACATTCACGCCGGAGTCGTAAGCCTCTTGCACAAGAATACTGGACTTCGGATAACGGTTCGAGTCGAAAAGGAAACCGGGACGCTTAAGAAAATTTAGATACGACAGCTCCCGCAAAAGTTCGTTCTCTTCGATACTCGGTGTGCAATTGACCAGCGCGGTGCTATCGCCGGGGAGCAGAACAATCTTTTCCATCGGCACCCATTGGATGCGTAGACCAAAGAGTTTGCTGCGCACGTCCTTAATTAACCGGTCGGCCTCGTCCTCTTTGAAATTTGTGACCAAAAAATCTTTAAATCCGGCTTTGAAAAAGGCCGAAATCGTCGTGCGGGCGATGCCTCCGGCCCCCGCCACAAGAACGCTTCCTCGCATATCCAGCTCTTGCCCGACACGGATCAAAATCTGGCCGAAACTCTCATACAGTGCGCAGAGGGGCCACCAACCGTGCTCGGTCTTCACCATTCCGTCGATCACGCCGATCAAAGTGGCCCAGGAGGATTGGACTTTGAGCCTTTTTAGAACCTGCGGACCGATGCTGCTGCTGAGGCGGACGTGATCGAATTCGTCAAGAGTGCTGATGTCTTCGAAGTCCTTGGTCGGTCCCTTCCATTCCACGTACTGGTTGACCGCGCCGCGATCATTTAGGACCTTGCTCAGGCTCTGCCAGCGCAGCTCTTCATTTGTGGGGCTTATGGACGTCCATTTTTTCATCGGCTTGAAGCTCCCGCTCAGCCTCCAGGATGTCCTTTTCGATCTGTTTCTTCAAGTCAGCGACGGATGAGAACTTCATTTCTGGTCTGAGGCGCTTGATCAACTCCACGTCTACCCGCTCACCGTAAGAGTCACGGCTGACACCGATCAGATGGGTCTCGACCTGCACCTGCTTTCCATCGGTAAAAGTCGGGACCACGCCGACATTGGTGACGCTGGAAAAAAGCTGATGGCCAATCTTGGTTCGGGTCGCATACACGCCCGCGGCCGGGAGAGTTTCATTCTCGACTTGCTGGTTCAGCGTCGGAACTCCAATCGTTCGCCCACGCCCGGCGCCCTTCACGACCACTCCGCGCAAATAAAACGGCCTTTGTAAGAGAGGGCGCACCTGATCTACAGCGCCCTGGAGGATCAGTTCGCGCACGCGCCGACTCGAAACGGGCGATCCGCCCGCCTCGATGGGTGACACCACCGTAAAAGTGACTTGCCTGCCGGCACTCCACTTCTTCAGCCAATCGATATTGCCCTCACGTTTGCGGCCGAAGGCGAAATCGTAACCGACGATTAGCTGCCGGGGCTGAAAAATCCCAATATACCGTTCGGCGAACTCGGCCGCGGTCAAACCGGCCAGCTCGTGTGTGAACGAAAGAATGGCGAGAAGATCGACCCCATAGCAGGGCAACTGCTCCGTGAGGTCCGCCTTGGGGAAGATCTTCGTTAAACCCAGTTGTGGCTGCAGAACCTGCATAGGGTGAGGATCGAAAGTGAGCACGATTCCCGGTTTGGGGCCTTGAAGGACCCGACGAAGCAGCTCCTGATGGCCCAAATGCAGGCCATCGAACTTGCCAATCGTGACCGTCCCGCCCCGGTATTGACCTGGATCACCGTTTAAATCGTTCCAGACGCGCATGGGGCTAAAATGACTGATTTTTTCCTGGGAACCAATTGAATTCGCAGGGCTTTTTTGATACGAAGCGTCGTGATGTTCCAACACCTTAAATCCGCTAAAGGTCTCTGGCTCCGCGTGCTCTTTTGTTGGGCACTTGGAAGTACACTGCCGTTCTTCGACGAGGCCGACACTTATGACCTTCGTTTTCGCCTGCGTGGCGCCCAGCCGGCCGCCAAAGAAGTCGTCATCGTTCATTTAGATCAGGCCGATTGGAATGCGTATCACGGGCCCAGCGCCTACTATTTACGCGCGATCAAAGAGTTCGCCGTTCCGAGCGATAGTTTTTTTTGGAAAGCCGAGACCTGGGACCGGCTTCTCGCCAACATGCTGGCGCAGAACCCCGTCGCGGTCGGCGTGGCCTTTTTCTTTTCGCAACAATTGCCGAGCATCGATTCTCGCTTCACTCATCTCTACGATCCGCGCGTGGTTTGGACCGGACAACTCGATAGCGAGGGCCGCCCCGTTATGCCGCTGGCCGCGAATTCCTACGGCTACAACGTGGCCCTCACCGATCTGCGCGAAGACGAGGATCGCACTCTGCGCCGCTTTTCCGCGACCGTGGGCCCCCTGCCGCACTTAAGTTTGAAACTTTTAGAGACGGCCCACCTCGGCGATCCCCAGCGGCTCAACGCTTTTCTCGGCGAAACTCGGTTAATCAATTTCCGCGGCGGGCGTTCCGCTTTTCGTTCGATTTCCGCTCTGGACGTTTTGCGCGGAAATGTTCCTGCTGATTTTTTCAAGAATAAAATCGTAATCATCGGCAGCGCGTCCCTGCCGTCGCATCTCTTTCAAACGCCGGTAGGCCGACTCAGTCGCGCTGAATTGATCGCACAAGTCGTGGATAATATGCTCGAGAAACGGTGGATCACGCGGATCAGTCCTTGGGTTGCCTCCGGATACATCCTGCTGATTCTGTTGGTGGCGATTTCCATTCTGACCACATACCCACAGACTGTGGGGTTTGTGTTTTTGATTTGGCTGGGCTTGGGAGCCACGGCGTTCTCGCTGTGGATCTTCGACTCGTTCTATCTCTGGGTGCCAGCTATTTCGCCGTTGGTGACTCTGCTGATCGCCTACGTGATTCTGATCGGCTATCAGCTTTCGGTAAAAGAGAACCAGACGTGGCGTCTGCAGCAGGAAAAGCAGCTTCTTTCGGAGCTGGATCAGTTGCGCAACAACTTCGTCAGTTTGATCAGCCATGATTTAAAAACGCCAATCGCTAAAATTCAGGCGATTTGCGACCGGCTTTTGGCCGGACAGGTGACCGAAGACGTCCGCGACGGTTTGGGTTCTTTGCGCAAGGAAAGCGTGGAACTTCACCGGTACATTCAAAGTATTCTACAGCTGTCTCGGCTCGAATCGAATTCCGTTCAGCTGCGCAAAGAGGCCACGGATTTGAATGAGGTGGTGGAGAAAGTGGTCGAACAGCTCGGGGCCTTAGCGGCCGATAAGCGCCAGGACCTCCATATCGATCTTGAGCCAATGTTCTCGATCGAAGTCGATTCGATGCTGATTCAAGAAGTAGTGATGAATCTGGTGGAGAACGCCATCAAATACACACCCAACGACGGCCACATCGAAGTCAAAACCCAGGAAGTGGACGATAAGGTGATCTTCGCCGTATGCGACTCCGGACCGGGTATCCCGGCCAAGGACCGTGAACATATCTTTGAGAAGTTTTTCAGGGGTCAAGCCGTGCAAAGCAACATAAAGGGCACCGGCCTCGGTTTGTTCTTGGTGAAGTACTTTGTCGAACTTCACGGTGGCGAAGTCTTTTTAGAAAGTGATATAGGCAAGGGGACCCGTGTTGGGTTCACTCTGCCGCTGCAAGCATAGGAGTTTTTATGGTTCAAACAGTAAGCGTTCTCATCGTCGATGACGAAGCGGAACTGCGCAAGTCGGTGGCTTCGGTCTTGTCCTCCACCATGCCGGAGTTCTCATTTCAAATTCAGGAAGCCGCCACCGGGCGCGAGGCCGTCGATTCGGTCGCCAAGTTGGATTTCGACCTGGTTCTGATGGACGTGCGAATGCCGGAGATGGACGGGCTCGAAGCTTTGAACCAAATCAAGGCCGCCGATCCCCGGGTG
>JALHOQ010000130.1 GCA_022842925.1 Bdellovibrionales bacterium | reverse complement strand
CGATGGAGAGCATATCCAGAAGCGGTCGGCCGCTTTCGTATTCGTACGTCAGATCCTTCACGGTGAGGCGCGCCGGTCCGGTCGGAAAGGAGAGTGATTCACTGTTCTCGCGCTCCAGCGGCAATTCCATGAGGCCTTCCAATTTATCGAGAGCGGCCGTCAGATCGTAAAAAGCCTCGAGATGCTTTTGAAATTTCGCGAGTGAGCCGAGCGCCGTGGTCACGACGATTTCTGCCGCAACCAGCTGCCCGAGCGTGAGCTGATTTCGGACGACCAGCCAAGCTCCAATTCCTAGGAGTGCCGAACTGGCGGCCGCCTGCAACGCGAGGGAACCCACTACCTGGCGAATGAGAATGCGGAAGTGATCGGCCCGAGCGGTCAAGTAGGAACCTACGACTTCATCGGCCCGGCGGAGCGCGAGTTCCCGTGCGTCGCGCGATCGGAACAAAAGGGGGCGAGCCGCCAATTCTTCGAGCCAGGCCGCGACTCGGTATTTTTGTACCGATTCCTCGATACTGGTTCCCACCGCACCTCGCCCCAGAACAAAGAGAATGAAGGCCACGCCGATTACCAACACGATGGCAAAGGCCAGCAGAAACCAGTGGTAGAAAGCTAGCAGCAGTAGGCCCAGCGCGATTTGGAGCGCGAGCGCAAAGCCCTCGAGTAAAAGGGTTGCGCCACTCTTTTGCACCGTCAGCACATCGAAAAAACGATTCACTAACTCGGGAAAGCGCCCCTGCGATTTACCGTCCAATTTCACGCGAGGAATGCGATAGGCGAGTTCCAGCGCGACGGTGGCGAAAAATCGCTTCTGAAGTAACTCCACGATCATGATTTGCACTCCACGCAGGAATGCGGCCGCGGCTAACCCCATGAAGACGGCGAAAACGAGAAAGAGGACCGGTTGATTTACCGATCCAAAATTAACGGTGTTTACGATCGTTTGAACGCCAACCGGGACAGCGAGCGACAGGATCCCCACCCCGATTCCATAGGTGAGTACAATGCCGATCTCCCGCTTTTCACTACCCAGCAGAGAAACCATTAATCGGGTCGGCGAGACGTTGTGGTGCCCCATTGATTTTCTCGGTTCGGATTGGTTGAACTTCGCGCTATCCATATTCTTTTCGGTTTTCTGAGGGGTGGGCTAGAGGAGATCAGTCGACGCGTCGAGTCGGAGTGTCCTCCTGCATATTGGCTAGCTTCACGCTGGGCAGACCGTGCGCCTCAAGGATAAACTCCCATTCCAGATGCACCATTCCATCTTTTCCCACCATCCCCGCGGGAGGATTTGGGAAGCGCTGCGCTAGTTCGAACGCTTTGGTCGCCGCGTCGTCAATTTCCGCAATACCGCTGCTACGAGAAGTTGTCACCCGCTGCACTCTGCCGTCGGCGTCCAGGACAATTGACTTACGGGTAACCAAATTTCGACTCCCGAACCGCTTGCCCTTGGCCATAAGGAATAGGGCCCGTTCTTCAACTTCCGGCTTCCAATAGGTCCGCAACTGATCCTTCACCCTTTCATAGAAGCCGAAGTGCTGAAATTCCCGGGTATTCAGCAAAGTGCGTTGCCCCACCTTCACGCCCTCGAGCAGATCATCGGTGGCCGCTCCCAATCGGTTCGACTCATCTGGCGCCACGAGACCGAGATCCCGCAAAGAGAGACCACCCGTATCCCCTGGAGCGGATCCGCCGGAGGCCTTCGAGTCCGTTCCACTGGAGAAGCGGCCATTTCGTGCGGCCCGGGTTTGCTCTTCAACTACTTGGTTGCGCTTCCCGTAGAGAGATTTTTTGTTGGGAACTCCCGAGTTGGGCGCGGTCTCTGATTCCGCGAGCTGATTTTCCGGGTCGGGATGGACCTCCATCGGAACATCGTCGAGGTCCACCAGCGGGATCTTCGTCTCCGCCGGCGGGCGCGGTGTAAACCACAACCCCAGCGACAGCAAGAGTGCGTGGGCCAAAACCGAAACGGAGTAAAGTCGAAGCGTCCTCAAGATCATCCTCTTTCCACTCTTCAATCGTACGGATTTGCCTTGAATTTCTAAAATGGATAAAAATATAGTGGTGCATTGTTTTTAACTATGTTGAAGGCGAACGATACATGAACCTCTCTTCCCGCCATTGGCTCAATTACCACCACCTCTTTTATTTTATGGTCATCGCGGAGGAGGGTACCGTTTCCAAGGCATCGGAAAAACTAAGGCTAGGACAGCCCACGCTGAGTGCGCAGCTCAAGCAGTTCGAAGAGAGCTTGGGGGTGAAGTTATTTGATCGCTACCACAAGAAGCTGGTCATTACCGAACAGGGAAAAGTTGCCCTCGACTACGCCCGCAGTATCTTCAAGCTCGGTTCGGAGATGTATGAAGTTTTGCAGGATCGACTGGCCCCGAAGCGAGTCTCTCTGAGCATCGGTGCGCTGGATAGTGTTGCGAAACAAATTGTGCTCCAGATGGTGAAGGCCGCCTTTCGTCAGTCCGATTGCGTGGTGACTTTATCTGAGGGCAAGGCCGAAGAACTTTTGGAATTGCTTGCCGCCCACCGAATTGATCTCCTCCTGACTAACTTTCTACCGTCGGGAACGGGGCTCAAGGGAATTTCCCATCGATTGTTGACGCAAAAATACGTCGGGGTTTTCGGGGCGCCTAAGTTTCGCGGGCTGCGCAAGGGGTTTCCCCGTTCGATATCCGGGAAGCCGATGATCCTACCGACCTACGACAGCAAACTACGTTTCGATTTTGATCAGTGGGCGCGACGTCAGGGGCTGGAGTTAAACGTCGTCGCGGAAAGCCAAGACATTGCCGTCAAGAAACTGATGGCTGTGAATGAACTCGGGCTCATTCCGAGTGCGGCGCATACGGTGACTCGTCAAGTGCTCTCGGGCGAGCTAGTGGAATTGGGTCGACTCTCCGGGGTGAATGAAGAGCTTTTTCTAGTGACGGCGAATCGGCGGATAGAAAATCCAGTCGCGACCTACTTGATGGAACAATTCTCTGTATAGATATTTGAAATGGAAATCAGATTTATTATCTATTTTATATTGAATCGGCGATTCCTTACCCTTTAGGAAAGAGGAGGAGTCATGATTCAAGTCCTTTTTCGAAACCTGGATCAGTCGGAGCTGGCGAAGGAGGCGGTCTTCGATCGCTTGTCTTCAGTCGTTTCTAAGTTCCCTTGGCTCGCCGACAGTCACGTTACCGTCACCTTGGCGATGGAAAACTCTCCCCGACAAGCGGGTCCGGACCTCTTTAGCGTACGGGTTCGAATACACGGGGGTAAAAGCAAAGGAATCCTGCTAAGGGCAAGTGCAACGAGTCTTTACGTCGCCCTTGCGGATGTCTCGGAAGGGTTGTTGGAGAGGCTCAATCGATTCGGCGATCGGAATCGGGTGAAGTCGCGTAGTCGGGAGCGGCGCCTCGCCAATGCCGTGAGACAGAAGTGCTGAATCTAGAAGGACCGCCGCCCTCGGGGGTCTTCATTTCCGGAACCGACACGGGAGTGGGCAAGACCGTGGTAGCCGCGGGGGTTCTTCGGCTGATTGCTGAATCACGACCCTCCATCTACTGGAAGCCGGTCCAAACCGGTGAAGATTCCGACACCCACGAGGTTGCTCGGCTGGCGGGACGCGCTTCATCGTTACTCCCGCCACCGGCGTACGTTTTTCCCGCTCCGCGCTCACCCCACTTAGCGGCGAAACTGGCCGGAGATCGGATCCATGTCGGCGTTCTGAACCGGCGGTTTGGGGATTTGGCGCACCAGAGCTTCACCGTGGTGGAAGGGGCGGGAGGCCTTTTAGTCCCCTTGAACGACAGCACTTTGATGATTGATCTTCCCCGTCGGTGGTTTCTCCCGGTGATTCTTGTCGCGGCAGATCGTCTCGGAGCTATCAACCAGACTTTGCTCTCGATTGAGGCCTGTCGGCAGAGGGGACTCGAGGTCCTTGGTGTCGTGTGGAATCTTGCGACCGAAGAGTTCGGAAATGCGGAAGCGGTCGAGGAGATATCGGGTGTTCCGAATCTTGGCCGTTTTTTCAAATCGAGCCCCGAAGACCTCGTACGGGAATTGCCGCAGGTCCCCGCCCTCCAAAAGCTCTTTATTGGCCAGTAGGCCTATCCATTGAATCGGAGCTTCATCTGCACGTCGCTCGACCATTCTCGTTCAAAAGCCCGAACGCACGTGGAAAGATACCGATCGTAGTCTTCGAAAGTCCGGTCACCCCAAGCGAGTCTGATTTTATTTTCGTGAAGGCGCAGTCTTCTCAACCATTCGGCGGTCGTGCGGCCATAACTAGTGCGTTGGGTTCTTAGATCCAATATTTCCCAGTAAGGACGGGCGGCCATTACCAGATCTTCCAGTCGGGGGTTTAGGCCCCCCGGGAAAATAATATCAGCGGTAAATTGCAGATCATCGAGATCCTTGCGCGTGCGCGGCACTTTATCCCGGAGGATGGCCTGAAAGCCGAAGCAGGCACCCGGCTTCACCCAGGTGGAACACTTCCGGAAAAACTCTCGGTAAAGGGAGACGGCTAAGCCGTCCCGGGCTTGGGCGGGGCTGCAGAGGTGGTCGATCATCTCAATCGAAACCAGGGCATCGTATTTTTCTTGGGGGACAAAGTCTTTGTAATCACAAACCCACGCCTTTACGGACGGTATGGCGCGGCGTTCAATTTCTGTGGCCTGGGCCGCGGATAAGGTGATGCCGTGGGCTTCGCCGACGCCCCGCCGCGAAAGATATTCGAGCATCGCGCCCCAACCGCAGCCAATATCCAGGACTCTGGCGCCGCCGCCCGCCTCCGCGTAATCCGCCAATATTCGGGCTTTGTTTTCTTGCGCCCGTTCAAGGGTCTCCTCGCCGGAGGCATAACTGGCCGAGGTGTAGTGCATATTCTCGTCTAGCCAAAGCCGAAAGAACTCGTTGGAGACGTCGTAAGAAACTTCGATATCGCGTTGAGTGCTCGTCATGTTCCGGAATTTACTCGAGGCCTTGCGTTTCGCTATATGGATAATTCTTTTCCTAGATATCGTTTTCCCCAATGTTTGCCGGCCCACTCAGTGAATTTGTTTTAGCGATACATATGATTTCAATTATCTATTTTTGTAAATAGGACTAGGCCCGTAACGTAAATAGAACAACCAGAAAGGAACGGGCGAATGTTTCATTTAATCGAACCACAAACCCCGGTGAAAATAGCCAGGCCCGCCAGACACCCCTATTCGAGCAAGGTGATCGTCCTTACGACCAAACATAAGAAGTACCGGGTGTTGTCCAAACCCCTGCAATCCGAGCTTGGTGCCATCGTGCTGACCGTGGAAGCCGACACGGATCAGTTGGGAACCTTCACTGGGGAGATCGAGCGGGTGGAGACGGCGCGTTTAACCGCTTTGCAAAAAGCCCGTATGGGGCTCGGTAGCAACGGTTGGAAGGTTGGCGTGGCGACGGAGGCAAGCTTTAGCCCCGACCCCAGTTCGCCCGTACACACTTTGCACGCGGAATGGATTGCCTTTGTCGATGAAAACTGTGGCTTGCAACTTACCGAGTCGATGCAAACTCGCATCACCAACTTTGGCAGCTCAGTTGTCCAACCGGGTCAAGACATCAGCAGGTTTTTGGAAGCGGTTTCCTTCGGGTCCCACGCGCTTATCGTGCGAGCCAATGCGCCGAAGTCGGAAGGTGACGTATTCCGCGGAGTCACCGCCTACGATGAATTGTCAAAGTTCATTCGCGCGGCCGCGCAACAGTCGAGCGACGGACAAGCCCGGCTCGAAACTGACATGCGGGCCGATCAGAATCCGACGCGCATGGAAGTTATCGGCCTACTTGGTCTTCGTTTGGCACGCCGCCTACGATCGCAATGTGCGAAGTGTTTGGCACCAGGGTGGGGGCTCGTTGAAGTGAAACGTGGGCTGCCATGCGAATCCTGCCTGGCCCCCACCCCACTGGCCAACGTCGAGGTTCATGGTTGTGCGCTCTGCAGCCACCAAGAAGAAAAGCCGAGGCTAGATGGCTTGAAGTTCGCTCCGGCCGGAAAATGCGATTGTTGTAACCCGTGATGAAAGGAAGTTTTATGCAAGCCCGACGTCTTTCTCCCAAATTGATTGAGGGACTTCTCCAGATCTTGCCGCTTTTCGCGCTGGGCTCCTTTTTCTGGTGTCAGGTCTACGGTGCGTTCTCCGTTCTTCTTTTCCAGTTTACGTTAGCGGGCCTTCCCGTGCGGGTGGGGTTCGAGTTCAATGCGCTCTCGACCATTTTGCTTTCTATGGTCAGCTTACTGTCGCTGGTGATTGCTCGGTACAGCTCGCGCTACCTCGATGGCGAAGACCGGCAGGCGTATTTCTTTCGCTACATGGCGGTCACCGTTAGCGCGGTCGGTCTGCTGGTGCTTTCCGACAACTTGCTGATGTTCGTCATCTCGTGGTGTTTGACTAGTTTTGGAATTCACCGCCTCCTGCTCTATTATCCCCAGCGGTTGCCAGCGCAGGCCGCGGCAAAAAAGAAACTATTCGTCAGTCGGATAGGTGATCTGGCTCTGCTTATCGCCTTGGGGGCGACCTACCGGATGTTTGGTACTCTAGAGTTTGAGGGGATCTTTCGGATGGCAACCGATCCCGTTTTCGGCAGTGCTCACGCTCTTCAGTTGAATTTGCTCGGTTGCCTCTTTGCGGCGGCGGCGATTACAAAATCAGCCCAGTTTCCATTTCACTTTTGGCTTCCCGAGACCATGGAGACTCCGACTCCCGTATCCGCGCTGATGCACGCGGGGGTCATCAATGCGGGGGGATTCCTCATCATTCGCCTCAGCCCCATCCTAACCCATGCCGTCTGGCCCCATGCCGTACTTACCCTCATCGGCGCTTTAACGGCCGCCTACGGTGGGTTGGTGATGATCACTCAAAACGACATCAAGAAGAAACTGGCCTATTACACAATTAGCCAAATGGGAATGATGATATTCGCCTGTGGTCTGGGGGCTTACTCCATCGCTTTGCTCCACATCATTGCGCACAGCTTTTACAAAGCGCACGCTTTCTTGTCGACCGGAGAGGTGGTTCGGGAATCACGGAAGTCATCCGCGGTTCTGACCTCGGTTTCGTCGGCGCATTTCCTGGCGCTGGCGGGCTTGGGGTTAAGTTTGGTCTTCATTGGAACGGTCTACGCGGGCGGCGCCTATCTCGCCTACTTTACTTACGCCGCGGTCATGACGATGGCGCTGCTGGCGAATAAGGCCGCGTTTCCGCAAGGCGCTTTTTCCCGAGTCTCCTACTTCTCCCTGGTGGCGTCTTATCTGGGAATCGGAGTCATTCTCTACGCGGCGGTGGAACTGTATTTCAATGCGCAGCTCCGAGCGCTGGTGGCGGACAGTCGAGATGTCGCGGGATTTGGGTCGGCCCAGTTTATCGTCAATGTTGCCGCGATTGCGATCATCGTGGGAGCAACCTTTGTGGCTTTCAAATTGATGGAAGCTCGGGCGGCCTGGGCCCAGAGGCTCTATGTGCACCTTTGGAATGGTACGTATTTCGGCAGTACAACCGATCGGTGGCTGAATCGCCTATGGCCATCCCATTAACGAGAGGCAAATGCGCATGTTGGATTTTGTGAAAGATCAAGAAAGCAAGTTGGGGGAACGCATGACCCAAGCTAAGGGCGAGCAATTCGATGTCACTGCGATCATCGATCGCGCGCTCGAAGTCTCGGTTCCGTATTGGCCGCTTCAGAACACGGTGGCGGTGAATCCCTTTTGGAATTTGCGAAAAGGAGAATTTCATTCGGTTGTCGAAAATCTTTTCTCCGTCACCCACGCCTCTTTGTATATGCCGCTGGAGTACTATCTCGATGCTTTTGAGCGAGGCCGGATTAATCGCAACCGGCTTGCGGAGGTTTTAAAGGAAGAGCGCGAGCAAGATGCCTCGCTGCCCGATAGCGTTGAAGACTTTCTCGAACAGTGCCAACGACTTCCCTTTTCGGGGCGGCGCGTTTTCTGTCTTGCCGAGTTTACCCAAAAAGAGATTGGCGGTCAGTGGTATCGCCAGATTGTCGACGACTGCTCTAAACACGCCGCTGCTTATTTTGACGGGAGCCAGGCATTGGCGAAGCATCCGTGGCGGAAGGCGAACTTCCTGAGTGCCTGGTTTATGACTCAGTCAGCGGATTACACGATGCGCGCCCACGGCATTGCCCGCTTCCCCACCTACATTTCCCGATTTTCGGGTAAGTCGGCGGAGGAAGTGATTGCGCTCGCTTTGTCCAGTTTGGGGGTTCGCGATTCGGCGGCGGCCGTGGCGTACCTGCGCCGACTCATCGTTTCCAACTTTGGCTGGTTTTCCCAGTTTCGTTACGTGGAGTGGCAGAAGTCGCTTGGCTATCCCATGGACTCCAAAGCGGCCGCGAAAGATTTCCTGGCCGTGAAAATGATCTACGAGGCGTCCCTGGCGGACTGGCTGCGAACTCAGCGGCCGGTGATTGTTGAAAACTGGCAGCAGGCTCTGAGGGCCAATGCGTCTAGCCGCGAGGAGCAAATCCATGGATTCCGTTTTCACCGCGTTTGGTTGCGGGCTTTCGAACGCACTTACCAGTTGTCGGTCGCGAAGTCGCTGGGAGTGAAATCCGGATGGGAATCAATCCCTCGGTACCAGCTCGCATTCTGCATCGATGTTCGTTCGGAAATGTTTCGGAGAAATCTCGAAGGCGTTTCCCGTCAGGTGCGGACCATCGGCTTTGCCGGCTTCTTCGGCATTGCCGCACAATATCAGCGCGCGGACGAAAAGGATCCGGTGCAGCTTTGCCCGGTCCTCTTGACCCCGGGCGTGAAAGTCGAGGAGGCGGGAAAAAACGAGGTTTCGCCGAGGTGGCGTCGGGGTAAGACCCTGGCCCGTGGTTACTTTAAGAATTTGCGCAAGGGACTGTTATCGTCGTTCCTCTACGTTGAAGTTTTTGGCATCGTTTCCCTCTTCAGCCTTCTCAAAAAGGCCTTTAACTCGGGAGCAAAAAGGGGAGTTCCCGAGCGATTCAATCCTAAACTCGCGCAGCCGATGGCAAACTTCGGTTCAGTGGAAGAGCGTGCCGAACGGGCAGCAACCGTATTGCAGCACATGGGGCTGACTCGAGAATTTGCCCCGCTCGTCGTGATTGTCGGGCACGGCAGTCAAACCACCAACAATGCTTTTGGCTCGGCACTAGATTGTGGGGCGTGCGGGGGCCATGCGGGTGACATAAACGCTCGCGTCCTGGCGCAATTGCTTAACGATCCCGAGGTGCGCACCGCTCTCTCGAACCAATGGAACATCGCAATCCCAAGTCAGACGTGGTTTTGCTCGGGCGTTCATGAAACCGTTACCGATACGCTTTACCTTTTGGATAACGCTCCCAGCA
>JALHOQ010000129.1:527-9427 GCA_022842925.1 Bdellovibrionales bacterium | reverse complement strand
GCTCGTGGCTTTCGAGCTCGGCCGCGGATCGCACCCGCGCGTTTGTATATGAGCTTGAGGCTTCAAACGACAAAATGACCTGTGGGCTCTCTGCCTTTCGTAATTTGCTGATTTGCTCAGGCCCGAATCGGCCGGTGTCGCGGACCTCAGTGCATATTGGTTTGAGCGAGGCCGAACTTCGGCGGATGAAAATCAATATAGACAAGAAGTTCGATCTCGTGTGCCTGACCTCGTTTAAAAAAGAGGAGGCGTCGAAGCCGGAGCGCGCTTATGTTTGGTGCTTTGATACGCGATTGGACAGTGGCTTTTGCCAAGCCGCTGTTGATCCCGCCAGCGACAAGCTCGATTACTCGCAGTGGAATTTGAGCGAGGCCCCCGCCTTTCAAGCCCGCTTAAGCTGTCATCAAAACACCACGACCTATCGCGATTACCGGGTCCTTTTTAATCGCGATCATAAGTTAGTCGGCGTCGTCAGCGACCTGGATTTTGATTTGGACCGTGATCGCAGCTTGCTTCAGCATATGTTAGCGAAGCCGCCCAGCGCCAATGTGGGTTCGAATGCGGTTTCGATCGGGTCGGCCTTCTGTAGCCTCTCGACCGACAATCTTGTGTGCAGTGACCCAGGCATGAAGACCCTAAATCTTCTCCGCTTCCCGCGTAAAGGAATTCGGCGGCTCCGCGCCTATAATATGACCCTGTGTGTGGAGCACGAGGCGACATGGCATTGGACGTGCCGGATCATGCCGTCGGATTCAAATATCGGGCCCTTTCCTGGCTTGAATGGTTTTCTTCCCGACGGGCAGCCCGTATTTGTGGCCGAGATTGAAAGACGTCAGGTGGTTACGATTGGTTCGCCTAAAGCCAAAAATGCCAGCGAACTCCCGCGCCACACGGTTTCAATTCCGCGGACAAGTCCCATTGTTTTTTCGATCGACGACTTTCGCATCGCCTGTGGCGTGACCAATGACGACTTTATCTCCTGCCGACGGCTGGAGACCGACGCCGTTATTCATATTCCCGGTATCAAAAAGGGTCAGCGGCTGTTTAATACATTAAACAATATCTGCGCCTTGGATAAGGGTAAGCTTCGCTGCGCGCACAAGTCCACTCTCACTTACAAGAACGGCGTCCTCGAGAACAAAGAGTGGCATAAAACCCAGGGGCCGGTGCTGCGCGACTATTCCGCGGCCCATATCCCCGCCAATGCGTCTAATTTTTTGGTGAGCGAAGATGTGATTTGCGCCAAAGAGGGCCGGGGCGATTTGCATTGTATCGAGACCACGAGTGGCTACGCCATCAATATGGCTCTTGCACCCTATGATAGCGTGCTCGATCTACCTAAAGGCGATGAGTTCTGCATCGACTCGATGAAGAGTTATCGCTGCCTGTCGCAGTACCACAGTCGCGGCCCTGAGGTGAAAAAAAAGAATGACTGAGATTTTACGTGAAATGTGGACCGCGCGGATTGAGCGCCGGATGGAGGACGTCTTCTTGGCCAAGGCGCGCCTGCAATCGGCATTGGACCGCAAGGAAGATTTTGATTTGCGCCAAGAGATTTTGCTGATTGAGGCGTCGACCTTTCGCCAGCAAGGGGATCTGGCCCGTGCGGATGAGCGGGTGGCGGAGGCGCGCTCCGCGTTTTTGGATCACGGTCGCCCACTCTCGGTGCGCTGGCATATTGAGGCGGGCTTAAATGATTTTTATCGCGAGAACTTTGCCCGTGCTTTGGACAGCTTTTTAACCGCCACTCTCTGTAAAGCCGACGCCGCAGTCCCGTGGTCGCTGTTGCAGGCGCAAATCAACGCCTGTCTTTGTTTTGAGTATCTGTCGATTTCAAGCCCTAAGCTGATTAGTAAAGTTCAGCGCGAGCTTAAGAAAAAGGCCGCCCGACCGCACGATATGATTCGACAGTGGGAGGCCTTTGAAAATCGTCGACGCTTTTTAAACGCTGAGAGATTGCGCCCGCCCACCGGGCGCGACTGGTCGCAGAACGCTTACTTCTACGCCCTGGCCACACGGATTCCGTTGTTCGGGAGCGCTGAGCCGGCGGATTTAGAGTCCGAGCTCGATAGCTTTCCCAAAGAGTACCTGGGCGGCTTTCGCATGCGAACCCTGCTTGAGAAAGAGGATCAGGCTGATTTGAGCGTGAACAAAACTTCGGATTTGGTGGAGCGCTTGTACCTATGGACCTGGAACACCAATTCGAATCCCGATCGGGGTTATGATTTTTTAAACGGACTGACCGCCGAGCTGGCGTCGCGCTCGTCTGAGAGTCTCACTATTTTAGATCGCTATATGTTCAGGGCCGCGCTCGAATGGCGTGCCGTTTTGGATCGCGGCTGGAGCGAGGGTAATCCGGAGCTTTTGCGCCGGGTTCGGCGCGAATGCCCTTATGAAAATGCGCCGCCGTTCTTTGCGCGCGAGATGGAAGCGATCGGCGGGAATTTGAGTGGGTTGGCGTCGGGCCCCCGGCTTAGCGGCCTCCGCGAGCGCTTGCGCACACTGGGCGATTTCTTTCTACTGGTGAATCGCGCGCAGTTTCAAATCACGCGTAAGGGTCATGCGCCGGTGCGCTCCGAACCTTTGGCGCGAGCACTGGCCCTGGTGGCGGCTGAGCCCATTTGCTCATGCCGGGATCTTTTGTATCAGGCCTTTGGCAATCCCGAGTACGACGAGATTATTCATCAGGGCCAGCTGTTTAATCTTTTGGCGCGGATGCGCGAACTGCTCGGCTCGGAGTTCACTCTCACCAAGCGCCGCCATATGATTTACGCGCAGGGTCCGTTTTCGCGCGTGCATTTTACGGGTGAGTTCTCGTCGGCCGCCGTGGTGGTCGCCGCGACTGCTGCGGCCTCGGTTTCTGCCGCTGCTGTTGTGGGCGCCCCTGTTCAGAACTCGCAGGCTTCCGAGTCCAAGGCTCATCCGCTGCGCCTTCTCCCGCCGCCACTGCGTGGGCGGCCGTTTTCGCGGCGCGAACTCGAGCAAGGCATGGGCAAGTCGCGGGCCAGCGTGAACCGCTTGCTCTCGCAGTGGGTGCGACAGGATTTTGTTAAAACTATCGGCAGTGGCAAATCGATTCGCTATCTCGTTGAGCAGAAATGGAGCGACACATGAGGTTTGTTTTAATTATCGGTCTTTGCTTTTTTCACTCGCTGGCGGCCGCCCTCGCAGTCAAGGTCAGCGACGACAACAGGTCGGTGGGTTCGGGTTGGATGATTCGCACCTCGAAGGGTGTGTTCGTGCTGACCTCCGAACATGTGCTGACCTCGTTGCCCCCCAAGGTGCAGGTGAATGGCCAAACCATTAAAACCGAATCGATGTTTCGCGATTGGGCCCGCGGCTTTGCCGTGCTTCGACCGGTTGAGGCCGTGGATGAGGCACTCGGCACAGTGGTTAGCGATCAGGAGTTAGTGGGCGGAAGCCTTAATATTAAAGAGCGCGATCAAGTGGAGCTACGAGCCTTTCCTGCAGCTACCGTGGCAGCGCCGGTGTCAGTGAGTGGTGAGATCGCGGCCGTTGACAGTTGCCGCAGCTTTATCCCCGCCGGCTGCGGGATTGAAGTGATTAAAACCCACGGTGAATTTGGTATGAGCGGCGGCCCGGTTTTACTAAAAGGAGCTTTTGCGGGTCTGATCTCGCACCAAGTCCTGCATATTGAGGTCGGCAAGCCCTCGGAGGCGCGGATTTGGACGGGCGGTATCGCGAGCCAAATTTTTATTCTTCCCCGGCAGCCGATCTACGACGTAGTGGCGGGCTTGATGGGCTTAAAGCCCGAGGTCCTACCCTTGGCCGTGCGCGTGTTTTACTCTTACATGCTCGAGGAGCGACTGCTGATTGGCGATTGGCTCTTTGGTTCGTCGCAGGGGCCAATCCGGCTTTCGGGCGTTCATCAAAAACGCGCAGCGATTGGCGGCGATGGCGTGGGCATTGGCGGCGACGCCAGCCATCACCAGCCCATCCCCCCCGTCTCGCGCATGCGCCTTTTCCCTAATGTGTTGGGCGCCTACATGATGGAGCATCAAAACTCGCGGCCGATTGTGACGGCGCCGATCTTGAGTGCGCATCCGCATGTGGTGGAGAGCTGGAACAAGACCCTTAGGCAAAAAGACACTTCGGGCTTCCGTCATATTGGTTCCTTTTTAGACGTGAGCCGAGGCAAGGGTCAGCTCCGCTCGGTCGCCTTTAAGTCCGTAGAAGAATTCGTGCGCTTGATTTTGCGAGGAGATCACATTCCGATTTGGCGCCCGGTTAGTGAATCTGAAAGTGAGAATCCCCAACGGGCGCGAGCGCGAAGCGAAGCCCTAAGCCATTTGGCCACTCTTTATCGACCGATTCACGCTGGCCAAGCGAGCGAAGAGTACCGAGAGCACTATGCTCGGGTTCATGTCCTGCTCGATGCTTCAAACGATCTTAATTCCTGGCTCTTGGAGCCCGACGCCTTCGCTCGGCTGCTCGATATCCGTGGACCTCATTTCAAAGGTTGGAAGGCCTTCTTCGCGGCCGAGTATTTGCAAACGGTGAACCTGCTTCAATCCCTCTATGCGCTTGAGTGCCACTATGCCTCGACCTGCAAGTAACTGATTTATCGATCGTGTAATAAACGCAACACAAACAAAAGGGGAAACAATGCGATCTTCATATAAACAGTTCTTATTTATATCACTGCTGGCGAGCCTAGGGTTCGGCGGAGGCGCCAGCGCCGACGCGAGCGCTAGCGCCAAGGCGACCGAAGCCAAGCGTAGCCCAAAGAAGGCGGCGGCCGACACGCTCAAGATGAAAGCGCCACAGGTGATCGAGCCCGGCGATCACTCCTTAGGCCTTCGCGCCAGCCAAGGCCAGTCGTACAACCATCAGCCCGCTTTCGGCCTACAGTACGAACGCCTACTCGCACCGAACTTCGGCGTGGGCGCAGCCGTTCACTACGCCACCTATAAAACCAGCCTCACCGTCGGCCCCATCACCGGCACTTGGGAGTATCGAGCCCTAGCCGTGCAAGCATTCGGCAGCTTCCACTTCGATCTTTTTAAAGTGCCGAATCTCGACACCTATATCTCGGCCGGCGTGGGCCACACGTCTTTGAAGAGTCGCTGGTCCTCGAACAGCGACCTCCCCGCCATCGCGCAAGCGGACGGCAGCAGCAGCTATCTGACCGCCTCCCTCGGCGCGCGCTATTTTATAAACTCCGAGTGGGCCTTCGTCGGCGCACTCACAGTCCCGGGCGGCGCCCTCAGCTTGGGCATGGATTATTTGTTCTGAACTGAAACGCGAAATCGTGGTAACGGCCATGAGCGGCCACTCATCCTGTCGACCACCTCACGAACTTTACAGGTCAAACCCTATGACAACAAAAGTCATAGGGTAGACCCTATAGAACTTGTGAGGTGGAAGAAGGCATGAAACGTTCAGCGAAATACAAAAATACAATTCGCCCCGATGTCGAGTTGCTTAAGGATGGAATGCCCTCTCCCCATACACGATTTCAAAACTCGAAATTTTGGGGACCTGGCACGGACATGAGCGGCAACTATACAAAAATTGCATATACCGGCCCGCGCGGGTGTATAGAGCCCGACACTGTGTTAAGGATCACCTCTTTCGGAGGCCTTTATGATCCTAATCTCTTTTCTTCTAGCCCTCGGTTCCACGTATGCGCAAACAGATGTTCTACCGCCGTTGCAGCCGCCCCGGTCAGTAAGACCGGCTAAACCAAAAGGAGCCGGGCCGCCGCTTCAGCCTGCGCGGCCCCTGCATACACGCCCCACCCGCCTCTATCAGATTGCCTGGCACTCTATTGACACGACCTGTGATTTTCCGCACGCCAAGGAGTTCGCTCGGCTGAGCCGGGCCATCCGACAAGGAGCGCGCCAGAATCAAAATGTTTATCCCTTAGAGTCTGATCGAGCAGACCTCGCTAAAGGACTTGGAGAACATTCTCGAAGACATGGCGCTACCTTTGTTGTCACTTTAAATACGGAGTACAAAGTTTTATCTCAAGGTTCGCCGGATCTTCGTTCGAGGCCGAGTGAGGAAATTCTTATTAATTGGCAATATCAGCACTTTTTACTGAGCCATAAGGGGAATGACCGCGCGGTTGAATTGAAACTTTCGCAGCTGGGGATCTGCTCATTTACTGATGATTCACTAAAAATCGACCCCTATGAGCTGATCGACGCATTTCTCCTGACTGATCCCGCGGATATCAAAGAGTGGGGCGAAGCGGTCAGAAGAATGGGCGTAATTGAATTCAAAAAACATCGTTTCTAACAACCCATTCCTCCGCTGAGCTTGAGCCGATATAAACGATTCAGTTAATCGCTGAAGAACTGTACAAGAGAGAAGAGCTTTCGGGAGAAGACGTTACCGCTATTTTCAATTCATGCCACGATGGGATTTCGTGATGGGATCAATGTTCGAAAGAAAAGCGAAAGCACAGTTTTTAATCGTCTTCGGGTTACCGATAACGGCGGGATTCATCGCCATACTTATGGCTCAGGTTACTCGGTGGGTGGATGCTTCAAGTCCCTTCTTTTGGCTCGGCATTGCCGCCATGATCCTCGGATATATCCTTCTCGTCTATACGAAGTGGGACCAGATCAAGCGCGGGGATTTTTTTTCTTGGGGTGTTACAGGTGGATCCGGAGCGCGAAAGCTTCTGTATGTCGGTAGCTATTGCCTGATGGTCTTTGGCTTTCTGATAGCCGGATACTCGGGAAGGTTCTGATCTGATCGTTCAATTTCTCAATGGGGAATTTAAGAGTCCATGCAAGCCATTGATTCTACCCGATAGCCTAAACCTTGGACTTGCTTTGGGGCTGATTTTTTCGAGAATCGGGTCGGCGTGAGAATCAAATTTTTCTGAAATTTGGTAGCGGGAGAGGGAATTGAACCCCCGACACACGGATTATGATTCCGTTGCTCTAACCAACTGAGCTACCCCGCCACAGTCAGAAATTAAGAACGAAATATGTACCAGCCGCTCGCTTTGGGCGCAACCCCGCACCAAAAGACTCGATACCGACCCGCGTCAAACCGCCTGACTTGACCTCGGTCGGGCTTCGGAATCCAATTTTAGAAGTCTTAAGGGGAAATCCAAATTAGGGGGGAAATTATGAACGGATTCTTGAGGTTTTGTGCCGCCATGTTGGTGGCCGTTCCAGCCTTTGCCGAAAGCCTGCGTGTTGTTAACGAAGCCGGCCAACCCGTGGCCGGTGCCACCATTATGCTCGGCTACGAGGCCGGCAATCCATTTAACGGCAATATTTTGCGAACCGGCGCCGACGGTTCGGTGGGCATCCCCACCGACTGGAAAGCCGCCCTGCCCGTCACCGTACAAGCACCCGGCATGATCACCGAAACCATTCCCGTACTGATGCCCGGCGAGCATCTGATCACCGTGCAAAAACAAGAGGGCAACGCCAACCTCGAAGTCAAAGGCACCACCACCGATTTTCCGCGCCTGATCACCGACGGCAAAGTCGACTTCGGCATGGTCATCCCATCGATGAGCCGCGAGAGCATGCTCGCGTTTGATATCTCAAACGTGATGAGCCCGCAGAACGACACCATCGAGATCATCGGCAACACCGTGAACATTCCATCCAACATCACCCTGCCGCGCCAGGAAGAGAGCTACATCTTCCCCATCACTCTCGACAAGCCCGACTACCGCGTGTATGTGCGCGAGCCCGGCCAATATCAGATGTACGCGCTGCACGGCCAGTTTCCGTTGCAGAGAGTGGTGAACGATATCCGCGGCGGCAAGTCGCTGTTTGAAGTGATCAACCACTTCACCTTTATCCAAGCCGGCCAGCGCGATGTAAATGTCACCGGCAATCTGCGTGGCGTGAATATGCCTGTAAACCAGGTCGCGTTTAATTCGTCGGTGCAGGTCAAGGCGCCCGCCTTTCCGAACGATAAAGTCATGATCGGTTTGAACCTCGCCGAGAGGAACGGCCTTTTTGTGCCGTCGGATTTAAAGCGCTTCACACCCAATCAAACTCTCGCATTAAAAGCCAATGCCACTTTGGACACAGGCTACGTGCTCTCGCTGCTTCTCGATCAGCCGAAGGCTTCGCCCGCCACTCGCCTGGATGAAACCCTTCGCCAATTCGTAAGCCCGCTCACCACGCTCGGCATGGTGCCGATGGTCGAGTCGGCTATCAAGCCATTAGCTGAGTACAACTTCAGCAAAATGACCTTTGCTTTTATGCCCGTGGCCGGAACGGTGCAGCCGCAGTTTCTGCCCATGATCGGCAAGCCGCAAATCGTAGGCAATGTAATGAAACTTGGCGTGCCGACGCTGCCGAATGGTCTGAGCGCCGCCGCCACCTACATGGTGCTGGCTGAGGTTGAGGAATTGGGCTCTGGCAATATGAAGAGCGAGCGCCGCACTCGTATGTGGGAAATCTGGAACAGCGGATTTATCTCGCAGATGGAGATGCCGCGACTCACCTTTACCAAGCGGCCCGATCGTAAATACCGCTGGGAAGTCATGTTCCTCGCGCGTCCCTCGAACTTTGTTTTTGCGGAGTTGCCCGGTGAGAGGGTAGACTTGAACACAGTCACCCATGTCACGCGCAATGTTTTGGAGCTTTAAGCTTTTATTCTGTTTTGTACTGACCGCTTCCGCGACTGGCTGCGCTCTGTTTGAGGAGCGCGGCGGTCCCGCGATGATGTTCGGCCCGCGCGAACAAGTCTACTACGCCACATTCGAAGAAACCTGGAAGGCCGTGAATTTTGCTCTCGCGGCCTACCCTTTGCGCATTTCGAATATGGACCAAGGCACTTTAGAAACCGACATGATCCGCGGCTACCGCATTTGGGTGCCCCCACATAAGAGCGAAACCGCGACGACTTCTGAAAGCTATCGCCTGGTCGTGCGCGTGATCAAAGGGGCGTTA
>JALHOQ010000129.1:0-517 GCA_022842925.1 Bdellovibrionales bacterium | reverse complement strand
GTTAGACGGCAAGCCCGCCACCAAGGTGACCATCGTCAAAGAATCGCAAGTGCAGCGGGATTTCTTTAGCGATCCACGTTCGCTGCCGTCCGATGGTTTAGAAGAAAAAGCCGTGCTCTATCGCATCTCGCGCGAAATTCAAATCGAACGCGCCATCGTGCGCGCCCAGAAGGCCCCCGTCCGCCGCGCGAACTGATCCAGTTGACATAAATGACACTCCGCCCTACTCCACTTACAAGCAGATTGAAGAAGCGACTCAGAAGTTTCTTACCGATCGTGGTTTTAAGGTCATCTCTTCATCGCGCAAAGCCCATTTAGTCGTCGTGGCCCCTAAGGAAGACACCAAAATGAAAGGTGACCCGGGCTGTTTTCCGCAGATGGGCTTTATCGCCTCTCCAGTTGGCGAATGGCCGAACTATCGCTATTTCGTAACCCAGGTGACTAAGGGCTCGCCCGCGCAGGCGGCGGGTATAAAGTTGGAAGATGAAGTCATCGGCGTCGACTCACAACCCTATTC
>JALHOQ010000128.1 GCA_022842925.1 Bdellovibrionales bacterium | reverse complement strand
TACGCGGTGGTTGCCTCTGAAAGCTTCGCCAAATCTGCGGACGGCAAAAGCTGATCCTTTACGGCTTTGTCCACCAAACGATAAAAGAGGTCCTGCACCAGCTCGGCCTCGCAAGCGGATTTTGACCCCTCGGAGGCAGACTCCGTCACGGCCAATGCGCTGGATGCGCTCAAAATCGAAACTAGCGCAAAAAGACTTAGGCTTAACATTCAAGGCGATAAAGCTGCAAAGCGCTCGCCACAGCGGTAGGGCCAAGAACGTCACTAGGTTTTTTCTCACAAAATGTGACCTGTGGGCCCGGACGCCCGAAAGGGCAGGACAGGTATCCAACGCTATCTATCTCATGTCAGTTTCCAGTGACCAAAGAGATCCAACAAATTGCATGAAGGATAATAGGAACTTTGCTCGATCCATACCGCAAATTGCGCTTTAATATTGCATACTTATGAATATTAACATTTGTGCTATCAAATTCGATAACAATTAAACTATTTAATCTATTGTTACGCATTGTTCGCCGGTAAATTGGGTCGGACCCTCACCCTCACACGGAGAACAAAAATGAAATACTCACGGAACATTGTAATCGGATCCCTGATCGGACTCACTATACTTAGCTCACCGGCTTTCGCCCAAGCCGGCATCGGTCAGTTTGCGGCAATCGAGAGACGCAGGCAAGATGCAGCTTACGTGGCGACATATTCAGCTGAGACGCCCGGGGGCATGAAGATGGCGGTTTACGATGCCGCCTATCAAGACGCCGTAGACAAGTTTCCCACCCCGTCAAACGCAAAGTTTTCGATGTCAGATGACTATAACGAAACCCGGCAAAAGCTCGCCGATGACCCAGCCGCGCTTGAACAATATCGGCGCGAGGTGAATGTTCGCGAGCGTGCGGCCGATGAAGCGGGAATGGCAGCGGTTAAAAAAATGGATGATTACGATCCGACGAGCGACGGCGGCAAACTCGCGCTCGACCTTCTTGGGGACGTAATCACGCTAGATCCCAAGGGTGTCGGCGAAACTATTCTGAAAGAGGTCGGAGCCGCAGCAATCGCAAATCCAGGAGAAATTCCGGAGTTTACCCGCAACGAACTGGAAAAGCGTATCGCCCGTGTTCTTGAGACGGACCGTACGTCTTATGGCCACATTCCCGACTCTCGCATCAAGAATATGGAGAAACGCGCTCGCCAAATTATGGGAATCATTCCCGGAGGCAATCTGAGTGACAATCCCTTGACGAAAGAAAAAGTCGCTAAAGGCAAGGAGCTCGAAGAAGCCGCGAAAACTGGTCCTGGATACAAGGGGGCCAACGCGGTTTTAGCCAAGGACAAAGCCAACCGTGAACACTTTAGGCAGCAAGCTCGGAAAAATGTGAAACCTAATCCTCGCAATCCCACTCCCCAGCCCCAACCTCAACCCGCACAACCCGCGCCCAAGTCCGATGATGGCCTGGTGCGGATGGATAGGCCCATTAGCGTAAGCACTTTAAACAATATTCAGGCTGGAATGGGTATCGCTAAGATTGCCTGCGAGGCGGCGGGGAATGCGTCCTGCGCGAAGAAGGCCGGCGAGACTATTGAACTGGTCAAATATGCGTCTGATTTTTTTAGCAAAGCTTCGCAAGGCATGAACGTTCTAGAACTCGTCAGCGGTTGGGGTGGATTGATCAAACTCGGAATCAATTTGTTCAGTTCGAGTGCAGAAAAGCCTGATCCGAATACCATAATCATGGAAATGCTTACTAAGCTCTCTGAACAAATCCGAAACATGGAAATCAATATCAACGCTAAAATCGCCGGACTCGACCGCCGCTTAGACGGAGTGTTTGCGAAGCTCGATATCGCGCAGTCGTTCTTAGACGGCATTCAGCATGACACTTCGGCTGCGCGGACTCAATTGCAGAACGTTCTCTCGAAAATTGACGGCGTCCGCACACAGATTGACGGGCACTTCCGCGACAACTTTAACTTCGAAGTCGCGCAAAAAGAACGAAGATGCTTTCCGGCCAACGAATCCGGTGCCCTACTCAAAATTAGAGACGAAAATGTGTATCGCGACTGTTTTGATTTTTATGCCCTTCATGGTGCCTCCTTTCAGAAAGACCGCGTGTTTTACAAGCAGTCATTCCTGGGGGGATTTGCCCAAGATGATTTTAGCTCGGAACGGGCCCGCTTTACTGCCGCGACTATGGGTCGGCGACAGGCCATGCCTTACGCAGATATTGTAATGGATGTTCTCCCCGCGAATACACCGGCGCATCCCCTCGCATGGACATGGGCGGCTAGTGCACTGGCCGATCTGGCTAAAAATTCTTCAACCTTCTTTCGGCAAAATTCTGGTGCCGGAGGTGATCACGCTGGCACGCTGGAACGTATGATTGATAGAGGCGAAATCCTGCGAGAGCAAATGCGCACTCTACTTTTGCGCCAGGATTCAAACGGAAAATACACTTTGGAATCCGAGCGGCTCAAAAAGGAGTTTAGCTCGTTGCTCGAGCAACGTCGTGAAGTAATTCGGAGTTTGAATAAGGAATTTAAGAACAAACGCCTTGGTTTGGTAAACGTAGGTAAACCCGGCCCGGCTGGATTACCCAATACTTTCGAAATTCCCGAACTGCATAAGCAGAAGCTCGGACTTTGCGGCGACTTTCAAGTTGGCATTACGCAATTTACGGAGCTGCTCACTCACGGGTTTCAAAATCAGGGTTGGCCCTTCACGCTCAGTGCGGATGACCTGATCCCCGCACAAGTAAAGACAGATTTGGCCAATAGGATAGCCCCCTCGTCGGTGCCCACCGAGTATCTAGGCCCTGGCATCCCTGCCCATATTTGGATCAAGAAGGGCGGTCCCACATACAGACGATGCGCCCGTTGGGAGCAAGGCCGGCTGATCTATACCGAGCAAGATGTACCCTGCCAGGGCAAGGAGCTCGCGACGTTCAACCAGGAGGTGATGCTAAAAAATTTCCAGGCCGGGTTGAACGGCCGAGTGCTAACACAAGATCATATGTGGGTAGTGGTAGCCAAAGAAGAAGTCCTCTCCCGCGACGAGATTTTAAAACGCCTAACTCCCGCTAATCTCGAAATGGATGCGGGGTTCTCCTCGCAAATTCACCATGAAATTCTTGAAGCACGATTGTCAGAAACGGTAGCCCTAAAACTGAATGCGTGTATCGCAAAGTTTCAGATCGAAGACCTGCAGTCGGTTAAAGAAAATGCGCACTACACCACCGTGAATGCAAACGTGGAAATTCGTGTCTTCGGATCGTGGACCGACAACGAAAACGTAAATCACAAGGACGAAGTACTGGGTTCTATTGCGGGAAAATTGACCTATAACGCTCCAACCGGCACCGCGATCTACAATCACGACCGTTTTAGAATTAACTATGGGGAAAGATATTTGGAGTTCACCAACTGGGCTATCAATGCAATGAGCGAAGGTTGGAAAGTAAAAGGCTCCCTGAAACCTGTGGTCTCTTTAAAGCCCGGCGCGACCCCAGGATTCTCGAACTTAGCCGCCGCTTACCAAGCGAAGAAACAGGCCCGTAAAAAGGAACTTATGGAGGTTACGCTCGGCACCGGTGCCAACTACCAGGTAACGCAAGCCAAGTATTTCCAACAGGTCGGCCGCATTCAAGCGCTGTTGATGCTCGGACTATCGCCTTATCAAGAGGAGGTTCGCTTTATGCTGGCAGAAATCACCAAGTATCTGGTGGACCGAGATCCCAAGGTCATTGCGGAGGCTATCATGAATCCGCCGAAATATCTAAAGCGGCCCAAGTATAAGGATCCGGTGGAGTTCGCTTTGAAACGGGTGAACAGCGAAGAGGCGTACTTTATAAAACTGGTAGATACCATTGCGGCCCGCCCGAATCTAAGTCCTGCGCCCGATATGATTACACCGAAAATCGAAAAATTGAGAGCCGTGTTAGCGCGGTGAGGGTAAAAGTGAAGAGTCACTTTTGCAAAGGCGCCGCGAGGCGCCTTTGTTTTTTGGATGTGGGAAGAGTGCCTCCCTAGACAGGTGGTTCTCCATCGCAGTGTAAGTGTTGAATATTGATTGGTCTGAGTTTTAGTTTAGTGCATCGCATTTTAAAGGTGGCGAGACCTGCATAGCGTCACCGTAAGCTAGTGGACCACCGTCCATCACGTAAATGACCTGAGTTGGAAGCACACAAGTGGATGATTTATTCTCTCGCCCCATATACGCCAAAAAATTGTCATCCATAATTACGTACATCTTTTTTAAATCCGCAAGAATCGTCTGCCATTGATCTTCAGAGAACTTTGGGGGAGGCGAAGGATTGTCAGCCATATACTCCCGATGACGAAATTGGGACTCTCCGACATTTTCCGAGGCCCACATTCCGCCCTGAAAGTGGTTCAGACGATAGGTACGATCAATTTTCTCAATCATAGCCAAAACGGCGTTTGTGAAGTTGTTCACTAAGTGGGGATTTTTTGGCCTAAGGGAGAGCTCTAAAATCATGGGGTCCATAAAATATGGAATTCCGCGGAGCTTAGAAATTATGCGATCCATTTCAATGACTCTCCGCTCTTCATTCAGGTTAATCGCATTTCTCTGAATAAAATTTATGCGAAGGCTTACGTCACCCATTGCATTGATCACGTCTGCATACGCGACCGACGAACGCACCGCTCTGTAGGATTTTAGAAAAAATTTAAGTTCTTCCTGCCATAAAACCGCGTCGCGCTCCTGCGCGCCGGCCAAGTGGGCAATCTCATGCACTAGAAGACCGGCGATTTCTTCAAACAGACCGGTAATTGGAAGCCGTTTCAGCCTAGAAACGCTAAAACACAGGTCGGCATTTTTCGACAAAGATGACACACTCGCATCCGCATGCTTGCCGTCTGGTGATGGGCAAGGACCATCCATCATGAAAACTGGGGTCTTCGCGGCCAGCGCCGATAATACTTCACTCGCAAAATTTTCGGGATGGTTGTATAGTTTCTTGCGCTGATTCATCATCGTCGACGAACGGGCCCTGAATTCACGCCGCTCAAACTGACGCCTACGATTTTCTACGCTATCGGGAGCGGCACTTTGGGGCCGAATTAGTTTTGGAAAAATGATTTTGGTGTCAAGTTGTCCGACGTCATCCCACTCGATCATAAATCGCTTAAGATAATTTGCTCGAGCGTCCTCAATGGTGGCTAATTTCATGGCTATGGCGATTGCTTCCTTAACTTCTTCAGTAGTGGCTGCGCGTACATTGCCCCCGCCGCCATGCTGTCCGCCATCGGCGGAGGTGTGCTTCGTCGAACAATTGGGCAAAATCGTAGCGAAAGCCAAAATTAGGCCAAATTTTAGCGCTGGAAGCACGTAAACCATCGAAATGACTCCTAATGAGATATGTATATATCAATAAATGGGCCACGCTGAGTTCCTCGACAGAACAACACTGAAGATCAGGCACCTATTCTTAAAAACCTCGCCAAATAATGGACCAAAAGGCCGCTGGCCATCCCCAAGCCACCTATGCGGGTGAAGACCTTTATCCTGATGTATTTTTTTAAAGCCGCAAACGGATGCCCGAACTGCGGGCATCCGGAGTAGAGAAACTGATCGCGGTTACCGATTGCGGATCTCATCCAAGTTCGACTGCAGGAGCTGGTAGCGAAAGTGGGCCGGCCACATGGTGCGCCGAAGCTCCTCAACCTCATACCGATCCCGCACAAAGCGGTCGCAGTCGGCAACTGTCTTGGCTGCTACGCACGCCGATACGGCATCGCGGATTCGGTCCAGTTTTTCCGTCACCTTCTTGTTGAGAGCCGTCAGGCTGGCCAGATAGGTGTCGCAGATGGGTTTTCTGTCCGCCGGCTCACATTCCTTCTTCATGGCGCGAAGGGTGCCGTTTTCGGCAAAGGCCTGATTGAGCCGGTCTTGATTTTGGTGCAGATACCGGAAATCCTCGAACAGGCGTTTGATCGCCGTGTGTTTCACTTCAGTCAAAAGTGGATCATAACTGCGGTCCGGAAAGTAGGGCTGAGAAATATAGCCGGTCCGCACCGCCTTAGTCGCGTCGAGTCCCTCCATGTACTTGCTGATTAAATCGCGAAATTGTTTGGCGTCACCGTCGGATTTGATCAATCCGCTTAAGTCCTTCAGCTCGCCTCCGCCATAGGAGACAAAATCGACTTGCAAGCTGCCCAGAGCGAGAAGACTGGATGCGGCGTTGGCGAAGGAGCCGGCGAAACTTCCGCCGATCGCGCCGTATTGCACACCGGCCGAAACCGCCGCGCTCATGGACTCAAACGATTTTGTTATATCGGTCGATGCGGTCATCAAAACCCTCAACCCCTGTCCCAGAGTAAAGCCGGAAATATACTCCGTACCGCAAGTGTCATAGAACTTTCTGATATTGGTCGCGGCGAGTTGGGCGTACTCAGGTTTAAGGCGGGGATTCTTGAGGTAAAAACGTCCGTAGTTCGTGCCCGCTTCAATGCCGACCATGGCGCGGTCACTGAAAACAGATTTTGCGCTCGTTTGCGTCCGACTGAAGCCGCCTGAAACAAAAGCGTAACTCGCTCCCGCCGAAACGCTGGATGAGCTGTAACGGTCGAGCTGCGAAACGCTCGTCACCTGTTCGATTCGAACAGGCATCTCCACACCGCTTTTTGGCAAGCCATCGGGATCGAGACCATTTTCATTCTCGAACCCTTTGTCATATTCAATGCAGCGATTGAAAACCTGCTGGGTCAGAGGTTCCACGCCGTGCCCCAGACGAAAACGGCTCGAAGGCCCGCCCTGCAAGTCGAGGGCGTGGGCGCCCAGGGACGAAAAGAGGAATAGATATGTTAATGCAGATTTCATTTTTTGCTCCTAATGTTCAAAGTCTGAATTATAAATTTATAAAAGCGTAGCCAGCTGCCGACCCCGTGCGGATCGGCGCTGATTTCTCTCACACGGTTGTAGAATTCGGGAGAATTGACGAGTTCGGGCGGAATATCCACTTTCCCATCCGGGCAGTAATAGGAGTTCAGCGCGCCGGCATAGAACTCGGCCACCCGATCGACCCGCCCATCGGCGGAACGGGAGAGGGTCGCGTAGGAAAACAGCTTCGATGACGTCAACCGACGCTGGTTATCGAGCAGGTCATTGTAGAATTCGTCGAAGAGTTTTCGATTCTCCGGCGTTGGCGTGCGTTTGGCCTTTTCCGACAGCGAGACTAATTTCCTGAGTTTGTACTCGGCAAAGCGCCAATCGCAAACGAATGGCGCATAAAGGACCTCGTGGCGGCTCTGGTGCTGAAAATAGTGGTTGGCGAAGCCGTTGAAATCCAGCTCCATCATGTAAATGCTGCCGTCGCCCGGATGCGGACGGCCCGGCAAATGACGAGCCATAAGATCCACGTAGTATTGATAGGGCACGGCATAGTAGCCCGGCTGATTGCGGTCCTTGTCGATCTTGGCTTTGAAACTGGCGAGAGCCGGATCAGCCGGGTCAATGGGCCTAAGGACCGAGTCGAGGTAAAAATTCTCGTTCCACGAATTGCGAACGATAAACGATCCGCCTTGAAGAGAGTCGTCGAAGCCGACCAGAGCGACCTGATGTCGCGTACGCCGCTCACTCTCGGGATTCGAATTTACAGCCTCCATCAGTTTTTGCACATCATAGGAGCCCGCGAGAAGCCCCGTTGCGTCGTTCATGAACTTGTTGATCAGTGAGCTGTCGATTGAAATGCTCACCGGGCGACGCTCACGCACCCATTGTTTAAGGGTGTTCAAATCGCGCATGGAGTTGGACCAACCGGCCTCGAGAGAATAATAAGTCTTTTTGTAGCCAAAGGCCGAAGCGGCGGGAAAACCGCTCGAATTCACGACCACTCGGCTGACCGACGGACGTTGGCCGACTCTAAAAAAATCGACGCCGCGCCCATCCTCGGGGAGAAGAAAGTTGGGGATCAGGCCACCCCAATGATTCAACAGGCCTGGGTCTTCCGGGCGATACTCCTGGCTGACAAAGGTCGCGCTGCCGCTGTCTTTCCAATTGTCGGCATGATTGAACGCGGGTGAAACGCGAACCGTTTGCCCGCGAACCGCGAAGGCGTGTTCCATGGCCGCCGTCCAGGCTTCCGCCATGCAACTGCCTTCCTTGCCCTGTTGAGTTCCGTAAAACCGTTGCGGTGTCGGCACCGGATAAACGGCTTCCGCACGGGCCTGGGCACAGGCAAATAGCACATAGAACAGAACCAATCCCCCTCTTAATCCCACAATCCCTCCTTTGCTTGGCGTACAATTAGTCGATAAGCGCCTGAATAATTATTTAGATCCCTTTTAATCGCGTAGGGCATATTGAGTAAAATCTCGCGTGTGTAGTCCGGGCGCTCTTTGGCTTCACGGGTGAGAAGCGTATTCAGCTCGGATTTAAGCCGGCGAATCTCGGCGCGAGTTTTCTCCACCCGCTGAAGATTGAGCTGGCATAAAGCCTCGTTGCCAGGGCACGCAGTTTTTTGTTCGCGTAAGAGCCGGGCGAGCGAGTGGACCATATTTACTAAGCGGGGAGCGAGGGTCGTGGCTGCCATCTCGATCACCTGGGTGCGATCAACAATCTTGCGCACGGCCGTTACCAGTTCCTCTGGGCATTCTTCAGCCTTAACCCAGGTTGAAGCCAAGGCCGGATAATTTAAGTTCACTCCCAAAAAGCCGGCTTGTGGATAGCGCCGCTCGCGAGGCTCTTCGCCCTCAGCGGCCAGTCCATCAAAGGCCCCCACCCAATGCGGCAGTTGAATCGTCGTGGCGTCCAACTCGCCGAGGAAGCGAGCGGTCTGCTCGGCGCAACGGGCCGACAGGCGGCGGGGTCGGCGCGGGTTGGGTAACTCCATTTTTTGCAGGTGATGCCGGTATTCGTGATCGGGAGTTCCCGGATTGGCGAATACGTCCAGCCCGACGGTTTGCGTGTGATACTCATAAAAACCGGCGACCTCAAAATCTTTCGAAAACTGCAAGAAACCGGGCTTCAAGCCTTTTTGTTGCATGCGCTGAACTTTGGCCCAAAAATCGCCGCTTAAAATCGCGAGTGCGTCCTTATGCGGACCGGCGGCCGCGGTTTTAAGGTCGGCAATCACCAAATCGGGAATCGGCGCCAACATGAAAATCGGTTGGTTATAACGATCCTTCTCGCACAAATTCTCGCGGAACCAAGGATGAACCTGCGGTAGAACGATCGATGGGTGGAACTGTTCTTCGCGACCGCCATCGACCGTCTTCGAGAAATTTTCGAGACGGGCGCGAAGTTCGATCCGCACGCCCGTATCTATGGATTCAGCCGTGCCGCGAGAATGCTCGCAGTCCAAAGCCGGCTCATATTCCGTATCGGCGGACGAGTGGCAGGCGAGAGTGAACAAAGCCGTTAAAGAAAGCACGAGCTGAATCATTGGGTACCTCATCTGGTTAACGGTATT
>JALHOQ010000127.1 GCA_022842925.1 Bdellovibrionales bacterium | reverse complement strand
CAGCAACGTTCCCACGCCCAGCCCCCAAAATCCGCGCCCGCGCGTGTCCAGCTGCATGGCCTCGGTCGATTCAAACACTGCGCGGCCAGCGGGCGCCACAACCTGAAGAAAGCCCAAGCCACGGGGCCGCCAGGGATTGTAGTCCCAGTCGGGCAAATACTCGTAACCCAGGTTGGCCGTGATATCGCCTAGCCCAGTCGACGCATCGTCAAACCGCGAACGCCGGATCACGGGAACCGACACGCCTGCTTGCCAGCGATCGCGAATGATATGTGCAGCCTCGAGGTGCCACGACTCCAAGCCTTCCGAATCTTGGCGCGATCGC
Source organism: Bdellovibrionales bacterium (assembly GCA_022842925.1). GTDB lineage: Bacteria > Bdellovibrionota > Bdellovibrionia > Bdellovibrionales > UBA1609 > JALHOQ01. The sequence continues at coordinate 9,144 of JALHOQ010000127.1, read as the reverse complement.
CAACGCCCGTCCGGCAAAACATCATCGCGGATCGCCATGCGACCATAAGAAAGAGACAGCTGAGCCTTATCGTCCCCTGAAATCAAAGCCGGCGCGGCGACACTGCCGCCACAACAGGATGAGCCCCATGCTAAAGCCGGAGCGAAACTAATAAGTAAAAGGCAAATATATTTGATCAACAACATTTCCGCCGGATTTTACAAAAACGCGAATCTCCCACTGACCTGGCATGGAGAAGAACACCCGGCGCAATCGATAGGTGCCCACATCGACGGGCTCCACCGTAACGGGATCGGAGCCGTGGCCGCCGCCCATATGGGGCATCCACAGAATAACTTCCACCACCTCACCAGCGTCTACGGGAACTGGAGATTTATCGGCCCGATTCGGACGCCAGATTTTGAGAAGCCCAATTCCAGGCCGACGACCCTCTTGCACCTTTTCCCAACTGAATCCAACGCAGCTCTTAGAAACAGGAAGTTGAAATCGAATGTCGCAATCGCCGACCGGCTTTTGCGGTCCCGCTCCATCGCCCGAACTCTGAACGTAGTTTTTCTCGGCGCAGCCAATTCCGATTAAAAAAATCGCCGACGCAAAAAGCTTACGCACTTTTTCTCCGTGAGATGGCGCATCCTAGAGTGCGAACGCTGCGCTCACGCGGAGTCTTACCGGCGCGAAGATCACTCAGCGCCTCGCGCAAATAGCGGCGGCCGGCATCGGCGCAGTCTTTAGAATCGCTCATTCCACCCTGAAACATCGGCTCCGCACTCGCCGCCCATACAAAAACGTGCGGTGTTTTAGCCGCCTTGAAACGGTCCGCGATTTTCGCATCTGGATCGCGAATGACAGGAAAAGGTAGCTTGAATTCGGAAAAGTAATTTTTCGCGAGCTCGTCGCTCTCATCCATGTTCGAGTGCACGCCGACAAATTGAAACTCTTTGTACTCTTTGGCTAACTCGGCCAACTCTCCCATATGACTTTTCGAACAGGGACATTTGGCCGAGAGAAAAACGACAACCAGTCCCTGTCCGGACGACTGCACGAATTGCTCCTTCCCGGTCACCGCATCACGACCCGCAACGGTCGGCGGCACAAGAGCTTCCAGCTGCGCGGCACTGAGAGCCACAACCAGGAATAAAAAACGCAAGGCAATCTTCTTGATCATTACCATCCCCACCCATTACCATCGGCCCTTTGAAAGGAAAATCATGAAAAGCATACTTTTTGGATTTTTAATTGGTCTTGGTCCCTTTGCGCTTGCTCACCCGCCCGGTCATCCTGGCGGTGCTCATTTGACCTTCAGCAACGGCGCCGTCCACGCGCACGTCTCCTGGGCTCAAGGTCCTTTTGTAGGTCGCGAGTCCGTGCTCAAGATTGAGTGGAGCGAGGGCGCGACTCACCGTCCTGCTGCCGCCCCTGGCGCATTTGAAGTGGAACCCTATATGACACAACATGGTCACGGCACGAGCGAGAATCAAGTCGTCCCGGCTCTCGACCAGAACGGCGCTCCCATTTTAGGAGCTTACCTTGTGAAAGAGATTTTTTTCAGCATGCCGTGCGAGTGGGATATTCGCGTACACGTGACCTATCCGAACGGCGTCCGCGAAACTCAGTTCTTTACCGAAAATGTGGACCCAAAGAACTGCGGCGGTCATGGCGGCCATGGGCACGGACGGCACCGGCACTAGAAAATAATCCGCTCCGGATGCCGTAAGAGTGGTCCGGAAATGGCGACCACTGACGGTTTGGGAATACTCGTTCCCCCATCGGGCCAGTGACTGGTAAGCCGGTTCAGGTCGGTCGACTCTTCACCCGGATGCTGGATGCTGAGAAATAGCGTGTTTCCATCGGGACTGAAGAAGGGCCCCGTTAGCTCGGCATCGACCGGCGCCGAAGCCACTTGTAGAACTCGCCCCGCATTCGCCCCCCGCATGGGGATGACAAACAAACCGTTGTTCTTAAAGGGAGCGTACTCTTTTTTTCCGACTGCACTGGATGAAATGTCGGACGTCATCCACAGATGGCCATGACGGTCGAAGGCCAAATTGTCCGGACAAGCAAAGCCGCTCGCCTCGCCTCCCATTAGAAACACGCTGGAACTGAAGTCCATCGCCAGAGGATCACCACCGGCCTCTTCAATTTTCAAAAGCGATCCGAAAAGATTCTTGTTCGCTTTGTTATTGGTCAAAGCCACAATAACGGCTCCGGTGAGTGGATCGATTTTTATATCTTCAGGCCGATCTTGAGGTGTGCCACCGGCAATTCGCGCCGCTTCACGCGTGCGCAGTAGCACATCCGTTTGCGATTTAAAATGCGCTTGCAGTTTTGCGTTGCGCTCAAAGCTGAGCGAGAGCCAACGCCCGTTGAAGGTATCCGCCACATAGAGTTCTCCGCTGTCCAACGATCCCGGGCGATCAGAAATAAATTTGTAAATGCACTCACCGGCGGCATCGTCGCCCATGTAGACCACGCAGCGTCCGTCGGCCGCCTCTACAGTCGTGGCACCCTCATGACAGAAGCGCCCAAGAGAGATGAGTTTTTTTGCCGTGCCGGTAAAGGGATTGATCTCGACCACCCAACCGTAGTGTTCCGGGGAGTGGTTAAAATAAAGATACCACTCGTCGACCGCCTTATCGGTGACGAGCCGCTTGCCGCCGCCGTGGTCATAGGCGTAATCGCCAAAGGCCGACTGATAGTTTTCCTCACAACTTAAAACAGTATTCCATGGAGTCACGCCACCGGCACAGTTTTGCACAGTGCCGACGGCGGACGCCATGCCGTCGATTGGCTCCGGCCACGCGAAGGGTATGTGGGTGAGAGCATCGAAACGGCGATTGTAAGGGCTGCCGAGAACGGGCTGCCAGAGTCCGTGGTCGCGGCGTATATGAACCACGCTGCCGCCCACGTTGCGCATCTCGAGCTCCGTCTGCTCGCGCGATTTGCCCCCGACCGTGGAGGTGCTAAAGAAAAGAGGGTGCGTATACTCGTGATTCACCCACAACAGCCCCTCATTAATTGAGGGCAAGGGAAAGTAGGCGGTGTAATCGCAGTTGTAGCCGAAGTAGAGATCCCCCTGATGATCGAGAGCGTCCCCCCAACGCAAGAGCACGTCGGCCTTGAGACCCTCGGCGAGTACAAGTGCATCGTCGCTCGATGGAGAAATGGCGCGAAAAGATCGTCCAGCGCCCCCACGCGCCCGATCCGCCCACGCGGGCAAAAATTGAATTGCGATTCCGGCTGCCGTTCCTCGCCCCATAAATCTGATAAAGTCGCGTCGATCCAATCTCCACCTCGGCTTTCCTCCAAAAGCTAAGGGTAGGCCTAGACCTTGGTCAAAACAGACCACGGTTATGAACACAACCCTAACCCGTTTCAAAAATGATCCTGAAGTTGTATCGAGGCCGATTCGGCCGACGGTCTAAAATTTACGGATTAACGAAAACGTTCCGCCACGTACTCTTCAAAAACTTTGAGGCGTTCGATCGTTCCGATGTCGAAATACTTTTCGCGCACGCCATATGCCCCGAGCGTGTCCCGCTCAATCAAGCGTGGCCAGTAGTCGCCCATATCGAAAATTCCGGTTGGACCATTTTCAATCACCGAACGTTTTAGCAAATAGACGCCGGCATCCACGTCATCTAATCCGTCGCGGTCCAAAGCGGATTTCTTATAGAGCTTCACCAGGGATTTGACCACGCGAACATTGCCCGGCACGTCCACCAACCCTTTGGGGGCCGTGACCAGGCAAGCGTCCCAGCCTTCGCGCGCCACTAGGGACTCAACCGGACTCAGATCCATATCCAAAAAAGAATCGCCGTTGATCAGCCAGAAACTCTCTCGCAAATGCGGGAGAGCGTGGCGAACCGCGCCGCCCGTTCCCAGCGGCTCCGCTTCGACTGAGTAGCGAATACTCAAGCCCTCTACGGGATTCTTTTGAAAATGCGACTCGATCTTTTCATGCAGGTAGGAGGTGAGTAGAAGAATCTCGCGCACGCCTTGGTCGCGCAAATAACAGACTTGCCAGTACAAAAAGGGCTGTCCGCCCACCTGCACCATGGGCTTTGGAATATCTTGGGTCAGCGGCATAAGTCGCGTCCCTTTGCCGCCGGCTAGAATGACCGCCTGTTGCACGTCCATAAACAAATGGTAGCTCTGGACATGGGTAAATGCACGGGCTATGACCGCCGAAGGGGGAATTCATGAAATCCGTTCTGCTATTGGCGCTCAGCCTGTGGGCGGCGCAGCTTTGGGCCCGCGCTCCGCTTCTCGATCGGCCTTATCCGAACCTGCAACATCCCACGCGCGACCTAACGCCACTCAGCCAGCGCCAGTATTCACTACCGGCTAAGAGTGATCTCGATCGGATACTGAGGCACGTCACGAGCGTAAAAAACCAAGAGGATCGCGGCACGTGTTCGATATTTTCAGCTACAGCGCTGCTCGAAGCGATGATGGTGATCGAAGGTAAGGCCGACCATAACATCGATATGTCGGAAGAGTGGCTCCAGTATCTGACGACTTTAACCGTGAGCGAGGAGGGTTCCGACTCTCCGGCCAATTTTCGGCTCCTAAAAAAATATGGACAGCCGCTTGAGCATGAAATGCCCTATGTGGGCACGGATTGGCGGTCTAAAGAGAAAGGACTGGCGGCTAAACGGTGCGGTCACCTTCCACGCGGACCGGATTTGCGATCTTGCCTGATTTCCCATCGAGATCGAGCCCTGATGGGAATGGGCGATTTGGATCTTTTAAATCCCATAAGCCACCTCTACGATCCCGAATTCGTAAACGCGCGAGCCAGCGCCCGCCGCTTTCGCGATTTGCTGTTTGAGCGCGGTGACCGCCGAACGGGCTTGGTCCGCTCGGTCAACGCGATTCACCGTCTGCTTGCGGATGGGATACCGATGACCATGGAGTTTGATTTTTATTATGGCTCCTGGAACCATCCCGAGGCCGAGAAACTCGACATTCACCGCAGTTCCAAACTTTGGCGCCAGGGCGCAGTGGTTTACCCCGACGAGGGTTCCGCTGATCTCGCCTATTCTAAAAAGAGCCCGTCCGGTCATTCGGTACTCGTGGTGGGATACGACAACAGTCGCGAGATCACCTATTGGGTAAATAAAAAAGACGGGCCAAAACAAAAGATCACCCGTCGTGGCGTGTACTATTTTAAAAATTCCTGGGGCATCGCTAAAAAGGGCGACTGGGGCTCGGAATTTGAGATCGAAGGCGTTCGCTATCCGGGCTATGGGATGATCTTGCAAGACCATGCCCACGACCACGGACAGTTTTTTCGCTTAGATCTAAACTAGGGATTACTCGGCGCCGGGGCCGCTGGTTCACACTTTTTCTTGATACAGTCGGCGAGATTGGCGCAGGCTTGATCGACCGAGGAAGAGTCGTTATCCGAGCCGCTATCTGAAGCTTTAGGCACCTGGCGACTATGAGTGAGAACATTCTCGACACTGTCTAAGAGGAGGCCAGGCTCAGCCTTGAACGGTCAATTTTGTCAGCTATGTATACGAATGGTACCCGGGACAGGACTTGAACCTGCACGCCTTACGGCACTGGCTTCTAAGACCAGCGTGTCTACCAATTCCACCACCCGGGCATAAGCTTAAATCTTCTTCCAAAACTTCTTCGACCAATTCCGCAACTCAATGCGAACTGGTTTCACACTCTTTAATTCCTTGCGCGCGGCCACGATCAACTTTGCCGGCTCATTCTCGATCGCGCTGCCACCGCCAAACTCTTGCGCAAGTTTTTTGGCCTTTGCGCGAACCGAAGTCAGCTCTTTCTTAGCAGCTCCCGAGATTTTTAAAAAGCCGGACTTTTCCGCCTCTTCTAAAATCACGAGATCGCTTTGCAGGCCCGCGTACGTCGGCGTCGGAATTTCCATCTCGGTCACGCGCTGGCGCATGACTTCTTTCGCCTCAATCAGGCGCGGATGCCCGGCCGTAACTGAAAACGTATGCAGAATGGATTTCCACATCCGTTCGTGGATCGAAGACCAGCAATCTTCGGTCAGCTTCGCTTGAATGGTCTTGGCTTCCGCGTCTGTGGGCTTCGGATTTTTAAGCATTCGATCTAGATCGGCCAAGTAGGCCACTGGCAGCTTAGCGGAGTCTTGCAATAGGCGAAGCATTTGGGTCATTTGCACATCGTCGAGAACGCACTCTTTTGTCTTCTCGTCGCGCACGCAAAGTTGCGCGTACTCGCTCTCCACCACCGGACACTTTTTACCTACCGGTGCCACGGGCGGCAGCGGATCGATAAACTGCACCTTCATATTGCCGACCGGATCTTGCGGCGTGGCCGGCGAGAAGGTGAACGGGTAACGGATCCGGGGCACCTGATCCCCCGGAGGCGGCGGGAAGGCCCAGCTCTGCAGCTTGCCGACAATGCACTTGTCCATTTTCGGATCGACCGCTTGAATGACCTGAATATTCTTAGGGTCCCCAATGGGATTTACTTCCCATTGCAGCACCAGCTTGCCCGCCAGTTTCGGATTCTTCTTTAAAGCGGTGACATAGCAATCGCTCACATCGCCGACGTGAGACATGATGATGGAGCGAACATCTTCTTTTTCTGGTGGCAGCTCTTTTTTCGGCCCCGAAGTGCAAGCCGCAAACGAGAGCGCCAGCCCCAGGCCCAAAAGCCGCCGCGCCGTCATCTTTTAAACCTTGATCAGTTTTTTGTAATCGGGAGCGCGCATCAGGTTCGCGAGCTCTTTTTCGGTGTCCATCTCGATTCGAATCAGCCAACCGTCGTTCATCGGATCGTCATTCAGAGCACCCGGGTTGTCCATCATCGCCATATTGACTTCGATCACGGTTCCCGAGACCGGAGCGATCAAGTCACTGACGGCTTTCACGCTTTCCACCACACCGAACGGCTCACCTTGAGTGACCTTCTGACCCTCTTCAGGAAGTTCCACGTAAACCACTTCGCCCAAGTTGTCTTGCGCGTACTCAGTGATCCCAACAGTGACGACGTTCTCGTCGACCTGAGCCCACTCGTGGTCTTTGGTGTAGTAGAATTCTTCTGGAACGTTAAAAGCTGACATTTGCGACTCCTAATCTAGCTCTGTTTCTGCAAACTCGTATCTTTCACGAAGGGCGTCGGCACGACTTCGGCCTCGACCATCCGCGCGCGGATTTCCACGTTGAATACCGTACCCTCCAGGCTCAAGCCCGTGTCGATATACCCGATGCCGATGTTGTCATTCAGCGTCGGCGACAGTGTTCCGCTGGTCACATGGCCCACCGGTTCGCCCTCTTTCGAGAACAGCTTATAGCCCTGACGGGGAATTCCCCGATCACGCATTCTGAAGCCAATGAGCTTGTGCTTCAAGCCCTTTTCACGCCCCGCGAGCATGTGGGAGCGGCCAATAAAGTCTTTGATTTTCGGTTTGATGACCCAGCCGAGGCCAGCGGCATAGGGATTGTTTTCATCATCGAGCTCATGGCCGTAAAGAGGGTACTTCATTTCAGTGCGCAGCGTATCGCGGGCGCCGAGCCCGATCGCCTCCACATTCAGATCCTGACCCTTGTCGAGCAGCAGGCGCCACAGCTCGGCGGTTTTGCCGGCGGGAACAAAAATTTCCACACCGTCTTCGCCCGTATACCCGGTGCGAGCGATCCACACGCCTTCACCGGCAAAGCGCGTCGAACGCATTTCAAAAGTCGGCGGCAGCACTTCTGGAAAAATGCGATCCACCAGCTGCAAGGCCTTCGGCCCTTGCACGGCGATCTGCCCCCATTGGGAGCTTTCGTTTATGATTTCCGCGCCCCGATTGTTCTTCACCATCCACGCGAAGTCTTTATCTGTGTTCGAAGCATTCACACAGAGGAGGTATTCTTGATTTTTCTCAATGCAATAAACGATCAAATCGTCGACCACGCCACCCTGGTCGTTGGGCAAAAGAGTGTACTGGGCCTGATTGTTACTGAGACGACTGACATCGTTGGTCGTCAGCCATTCGACTGTGGCCAAAGCCTTTGGGCCTTTGATGCGAACCTCGCCCATGTGTGAGACATCGAATAGACCGACATGCTCACGCACCACTCCGTGCTCATGGCGTAGGCCTTTATATTCCACCGGCATGTACCAACCGGCGAAGTCGACCATCTTGGCGCCCAGACGGATATGTTCGTCTTTTAAAGGAGTGACTTTGAGTTGTGAGTTCATCGCCGCCAAATTCGCTTTAGACCGCGAATTTGGCAACGATTGGGTTGAATCACGCGATGCGGCGACTTAGCGGCGGGCGGTCTCGCATTCGCCGTACGTGGCCTGGCGATCCCCATTCTGCGCTATGAGCTCCATTCGAAGAACCTTCGCACGGAAGCTCGGATCCAGGACTTCGACGCCACGCGGATCGACGGTCCAAGCAATAATGACGAGCTGACCATTCTTCAAAGGGTAGGCAAACAGAGCTTCATAGGGATTACCGCCCTTAACCTCGATCGCATAATGGTCCGCGCCTTTTTCGAGAGGCCGCCCCTGGCCAATGACCGTCCCATTCAGCACAGCCACTTTAAAGTTAGCGTCAGTCAAATAGGTGAGAGCTTCCGTACGATCGCTGCGAACACATGTCGCGACTTCCTCCGCAGCCGTAGACGCCGTGGCGAAAATCGAAACCAAAACAAGTAATAGACCCTTCATAAAAAGTCCCCTTTCAAGATTTGGCGCGACTATACACTCGCGCGGCCCCGAATAACAGGCCGCTAAATATTTTTCATAGAGGCAGAAGCGAAAGTTCTAGCGTCTCTCAGCCAATGTAAGGGTGTTCTCCAGTAACATGGCGATGGTCATCGGCCCTACTCCACCGGGAACGGGAGTTCCGGCCGAAATCACCCCATCTAGCTCCTGTAGCCGCACATCCCCGCAGAGCGAGCCTTTCCCGGTCTTACCCGGGCGACGGTGAATACCCACGTCCACCACGGTTGCGCCCTTGGCAAAATCGCCCAGGCCCAGCATTTCGGGCCGACCCGCGGCGACGACCACAATATCGGCGTGACGAGTGTAGTCACTGAGGTTTCGGGTGCGCGAGTGACAAATGGTGACGGTGGCATTGGCCTGAAGGAGGAGGTGCGACATCGGTTTGCCGACAATATTGCTACGGCCGACGACGACAGCGGATTT
>JALHOQ010000126.1 GCA_022842925.1 Bdellovibrionales bacterium | reverse complement strand
GGCATCGAGATGCCGCACAGCCCTGCAAAAAGTCGACGAGCACCTTACTCCCCTTGTGACTTTTGTTGCGCGTAATTTTCGCGGATCCAGGTGCGCGCGTATTTCAAGAACGCTTCGTTGATGCCGAAGTACGTGGCGTAGACCTGAAAGCTGCCTTTTTCGCTCGAGTGTTCGTTGCACATATAGGCTCGGGCAGCGAGACAGGCGTTGGGCGCATTATCATAAATAGATTTTCGCAAATAAAACACCGACCCCGGCGCGATCTTCTGTTTGGTCAGTAGGGTGGCTCCGAACTCACTTAGGGCTTCGAGTTGTACGCTCTTGGCGACGTGAACCGGAGTGCCGGGAGAGCTCCAGCCGAGATTGTTAAAACTAAAGAGCGTGTTGTGATTGCCTAAAATTTCCGACAAAAAATAAAGCATTTGACGGTTGTCGACCGGCTTCAGCAGCAGCGCCAAAATATCGGGCGAGTTGAGCCACTGGTCACTCTGCCTCGATTCGTGGTCGGCCACGATCATGAACTTTAAGTCGGCGGGATTTTGTACCAGATTCAGCTGCAAGGCTCGGGTACGCAATCCTTCGATCCAGGCGGCCGAATCCTCGGGCACAAAGGTCGCATCCACGATCATCAAATCCAGGCTCTTGCTCGTCGCCTCGGTCGTCATTTTCGCCATGATGTCGTCTAAACCCGCCGGCGACATTTCAACGGTGACGATATGCTCGGCTGAGCTCTTATATATTTTAAAGTTCACGGCGCGCCGGTGATTGGTCGCATCGTGCACGGTCAAAAGTTTATCGAGCACGCGACCCCGGGCGGCCAGCTGCAGAGACTCCTCCATAATCAAGCGCGACTCTTTGTCTTGCAAGAGTGACAGCCAGCGTTCCGGCGAGGCAAAAATCTGCATGGCCTCATGACCCAAAAATTTGTCGGTGTCGCTGGGGCCCGGATCCACGCTCAGACATTTTAAATCGCTGGCGGAAATCGACAACGAAATGGGTGTCCAATAAAAGTCCGTGGCTTCCGTCGGCTTCGGCGGAGAATCGTGGCCAACAGCCCCTGAAGGGCTAAAATACTTATAAAGGAAAAGTGAGTAGGAACTCTCGGTCGCGACATGCAGTCGATCCATCTCCTTGGTCATGACCATGGCCAGCGCATTCGCTGCGGCTTCATCGGAATCGATCACCGCGAGATTGAAAACGCGGTTGCTTTCAGGAGTAGAGAAGAGGTCGTCCGGGCGGTGGCGAATTGACTCGCGGTCTTCGGACAGTAAAGACTGATAGCGTGGGGCTTTGGCCAGAGTTCGCCGAATGGCCGCAAGCGCGGGCTTAGACAGGCCGAAAAATCCAAAATAGACGAGAAACTGCCCGGGAAAATCGGGGTGAGGATCCGAACGAATGACCTTTCCCTTCAGCTCCAAGCGGCTCTTTTCGCCGGGCAATGTCAGATAGAACTTTCCCGGTAGCCCCCGTTTCAGCGCCACGGGATTGCGAATCGCCATTCCGACATCGCTTAGACGATCGAGCTTCACGATTTTCGAAATCTCGATGGCATGCTTCACTTCTTGATTGAAAAGAAAGCTGGGCGACGCCAGTTTCGGCAGCGTCATTATGATTTCAATTTTTTGTAGAAAGATCAGTCGGTCCAGCGGCAGATAAATCAGATCGTCGAGGGTCGGATGCATAACATCAAGCTTGCTAAGACCATCATCCTCGTACTTCAGGAGGACATAGCGCTGGTGTCCGTCCTCAGGTAAGTGTTTGTACCGCTTCATGCTGTAGCGGGCCTTGTCGATCCAAGGCCCCGGCTTAGCTCCGCCAATTGAGTCGAGCGCAAAGATGACCAAATGAACTTCGCTAAAGAGACGAAGATCAATCTCCTCTTCCTTCTCTGCTTCCGGCGGTGGGGGAGGAGCTGCGGCGTCGACGGGAGAGATGGAGTCCGCCGGCGGAGCGTCCGAAGCGGCGGTCGAGGTGGGATTTAAATCTTTGTAGTACAGGGCTTCAAATTCTTCGACCTGCTTAAAAGTCGCGAAGCGAAGGTCGTCCTTTTCGAGCTCATTTAAAAACTGCTCGATTTGTCGGCGAACCCGATCGTCTTTGGCGATCACAACAATATTCGGCACTTAAGGAACACCCCTCACCATAATTACACGCCATGTAAGGGAGCGGTATCAAGGGTAAAGTCTGCGAAAGGTCCAGGCTTTTTCGGATTTCTCAAATACAAATCGATCATGCAAGCGGCCCGGCTGGCCCACCCAAAATTCAATACTTTGGGGCAGGAGAATGTACCCGCCCCAATGCTTGGGACACGGCACCTCACGCCCCTCAAACTCGCGCTCGGCCTCGGCCTTCAGTCGCTCCAATTCCTCGCGCGAGGACACCTCTTCCGACTGTCGCGAAATGTACTGACTGAGTTGGCTGTCACGCGGTCGCAGGCGCCAATACTCTTGCGAGTCTTTTTCAGGAACTTTCTCAACACGGCCCGAAATCCGCACCTGTCGCAATAGCGGATCCCAGTAAAAAACCGCGCCGGCAAAGGGATGGTGCGCAAGCTCCCGACCTTTGGCGCTGAGGTAATTGGTGAAGAAGGTGAAGCCCTGATCGCTCCAGGATTTGCACAAAACCACGCGATTGTGGAGGCCGCCGTCCGGACTTTGCGTGGCCAGCGCCATGGCGACCGGCTCACGAATATCGGATTGCGCGCGGGCCTCGTCCATCCATCGGTTGAAAACGTCGATCGGTTTTGAATGCGCGGTGATTTCCATTGGCTCCTTCATCGCAGTTTGCTTTACTAAAGTCACGCGTGAGCGGCGTCGACGCCGGCGCATTAATAAACCCCGAGGAGGAATGACGTGAGCCTCAATGATCGTCAAACATTGCAGAAGTTTATCGATCAAATTCGCTGGCTGTATGAGCCCGAGTTCGGCGATTTTAAACGCAAAGTGGGTCTTTATATACAGCGACTCGAAGAAGCGGAGCCAACGCTGCGTAAAGGCCCGACCGGAAAAATCCTAGATACCATGAAGACGTCGGCTCTGTATGATCCGAACGGCGATATCGAATCCACCCGCAGAAAGATTCTGCAATTGGCGAATGAACTCGCGGGGAACAGCGGTGGCCAAGTCCACTGACGTTTATCTTTGCTTCGATTTAGGTGGCACTAAGCTCAGAGGCGCGTTGATCACGGCCCAAGGGAAGATTCTCGCTCAATCCACCGCCGCTGTACGGCAAGAGGAAGGCTATCCCGGGCTTATCGATCTATTTAAAAAAGTCGCAGGCGAACTCCCTAAGACGCCGAAGTTCAAGCTCGTGTCCGTCGCCTCGGCCGGGCCCCTGCATCCCGAAAAGGGTGTGCTTCTCGATCCGACTAATTTCTTTACCGACAAAAAATCCTGGGGCGTTTTAAATCTGGTCGCCTCTCTAAAGAAGATTTTTAAAAAGCCCGTGCTGCTAGAGAACGATGCCGCGGCCGCCGTTCTTGCCGAAAAATGGAAGGGTGGCCACGGCAAGACAGGAAATATTCTGGCAATGACTCTCGGGACCGGAGTGGGGGTTGGAATTTTGGCCAACGGGGAGTTGGTGCGCGCCGGGCGCGGACTGCATCCGGAGGCGAGCCATATCCCGCTCAATCTCGACAATAAAGATTACCCCTGTGGCTGCGGGGCCTATGGCTGTATCGAGGCCTACCTGGGCGGCAATCACTTCTCCCAGCGCCTGGGGCGCCTCAAAGGGCGGCCCCTGACCGGGCAGGAAGCCGTGAAGCTGGCCGAACATGGCGACGTCTGGGTGCAGGAGGCGTTTAAGGAGTATGGCCGCCATCTCGCTCTCGCAATTCGAACCCTCTCCGTGCTCTTCGCTCCCGAGGTTGTGGTGATTTCCGGGGGGTTCTCGCACGCCTCCGAATTGTTCGTGCAAGAGACGAATGCCTTTTTGCCAGCGCTAATGGAGCGCTATCGCGAGGGAGTGGATCTTTTGCCGAAGATTAAAGTCTCAAAGCTCCAAGACGACGCCGGAATTCTCGGCGCCGCCTACAACGCTTTAAAGAAGTAAAAAAAAGGGCTTCCTTAAAGAGGCCCGCAAATACAAAGGGCCTCGTCGACGAGGCCCGTAACATTAAAAAGGCTGCGTTTCCGCAGCCTTTTAAATTTCAAATTTTAAATCAAAACCTAGCGGATGTATCCGCAGTTGGTGCTGATCTGTTGGAAAGCGGAGCGAGCGGCCTGAGCCTGCGCACCAGTTAACATCCGAACTACACCAGGTGTGCTTTCAGGGCTCTCGAGAGCACCAGCTAAGCAACCCGAACCGATGTCGATGCGAGCTTGCGAACCCACCGGCAATTTGTCAGCGCCTTCTCTCAGCATGCATCCAGCAGTCTCGCCGAGGTTGATACCGGCTGCGTTGCTCTTAATATCTTTGATCGCGCACTTTGCGGGACCGATAATTCCTGCTTTTTCAGCGGCTTCAGCAGCGGCGAAAGAGATTCCGCCACGGGCGGAAAGGGCGCTGGCGACCGAAGCGGCATCGCACTGCGCGCCACCGGCGGCGCTAACAGCATCGCGGGAAGCGTTGTTCGACAGAGCGGTCACGGCAAGAACCTGACCTTTCGGAGCCACAATGGCTTGAGCGATTTGTTCGTTACGGGAAACAGCGGCGGCGTTAGTGCCGGTCACAGCTTGTTTGTTGAAATCGGTGATCGCCTTGGTGACGGACGCTTGTTGAGCGGCCGAGAGGCTCATCCGGTTCATAGCGGCGGTTAAATCTGCCGCGGTCGCATTAGCGCCGAGACCCATTTGACGGAGGAACGCTTGACCTGTTTGGGTGCGAGCGAACTGTCCGAGTTGCACTGATTGAGCGTTTGCTTGAACGGCTACAGCGAGAATTCCGCAAACAGCCAACTTTACTAATGCCTTCATATTGCCTTCCCTTTCCTTATCCCTTACCGAGGTTTTGATTCGCATTAGCTACCTTATGGCGCTGCTGACCGTCAAAACCTGTTTGTTAAATAATTTTCAATCCAATGTACCTTTTTCCAACGACTGACGTGCCTACTAGGAGTCAAATCCCTCATTGGTTTTTTCACTGAACCTGTTGCAAATCAGTGACCAGAATTTCCTTATCTCTAATCGCATATTCTCTTTCTGGCGGCGCGAATGATGGGGTCCAGTTACAAAAATTCGCGCTTGTGACATTCTTGGGCATTCACCCTAGATAATCACGTTCCCCGATTGGTCATAACACTCATAATCGATCTTAAAAATAATAGACGAGGGCAGCGGGCGGCAGACGGGAAGGGAGCGCTTGTACGCCTCCACTTCTAGGTGACGCCAAAGGGCCCGCTTGGCCTTCGCCGTCAGTCGGTCGGCCACGGTGGAGGCTTCTCTGTTGCCGGGGAATTTGTCGCGCAAAAATTGGGCACCTAAGATCCAGGCTGATGCGGCATCACGGCAGGCTTGTACTGGCGCACCTGTGGTGAAGTGGGCTCGAACCTGATCGACACAGGCGCTGTTGACCGCGTGTTCGCCCTTCGCTTGTCCGCTTTCAGCCAGATAGAGATCATAAGTATAGAAGAAGCCGAGCCGCTCCAGCGACTTAAAGTACTGCTCTAAAAGCACCGGCACAGGTGCTCCTTGGGGATCCAATATTTTAGCGGACCAGCGTTCCACGTCCTTTTCGAGCTCACCTCGGCGGAGGTGCCAGGTGCCCGAGTCCGCGGCGGCTTCGACACCCATGGCGACAAGTGTGACCAAAAGGGCCTGCTTCACGAGCTTGCCGGCTGTCTGACTTGCGCCTGCGGTCAGCTGTGAGAGGCCTTTGACCCCTTTAAGGGCGGTAGCTGTCAGGCCCACGGCCGCTGTGCCCGCGAGGAGAGTGGTGGCGGCGGAGCGCATTTCGCGGTTGAGGGTTTCGTTCATGCGCCGTTCGCTTGAGGCCATATGGCTTAGGATTTCGTAGGGACTATAGGGGTGGCGGGTGTCGCGCGGCAGAGTTTCGAGCGTAAGTCGGATTTCTTCGGGCAGGTGCGTGTAGAGGAGATCGGCGCCCGACAATAGAAAGGCGACGACGCTGCGGTTTCGCTTCTGGAGCTGCGCCAAACGGTCGGGATCGAGATACTTCGAGACCCACATGGTTTGGCAAGTGGAGAGGGCCATGTAGGCCGCTTCGGGCTGGCGCGCGTAGAGATCGCCCATCGCCGAGATGCGAGTCTGATAGAGAGCGGGGCTGGCCTTGAAGGATTCGTCGCAAAAATCAAAAGCAGCCTGCGCGCGCTCAAAGGAACTCTGGCCGGCGAAGTTCGCGACAAAGTCGACCGGGTCGAGCGCCGAGGCCGAATGAGCGAAGAGTAAAAAGAAAATGGCCAGAACCTGGCGCATCAGCGGGCCTCCGGCACTGTAGGCTCAGATGGCTCAGAGGGTTCAGATGGTGTAGGCGGTGCTGGTTGAGTCGGCAGCTCGGGCTGTGGCTCCGGCGGGAGTTCGCCTAAGGTCTTATTAAGAGTGCGAATCAAATGAATGGTTGAGAGGCCGCGGCACTTGCCGTCGCGGCTGACTTCATTGTCTTTTAAAGCCTTCACCAGCTGCTGCCAGTTTTCTGCCTTTGGATATTGAGCCTGCATCTCTTTAAAAAACTTGTCTGCCACGAGATCCTGAAGATCCTCAAGTCGACGCCACTGCGAACTTAACTCTTTGGCTTGAGCCGTAATGTCTTTGATGGTTTTGCGGATCGCGGGAGCTTCTTTAGCAAGATCGTCGGGCTTATCGGCGAGCTCTTTCACCCTTTGTTCGAGGCCGAGCCCTTCATAGGACAAGTGGCAGACGAGTTGAGCTTGCACAACCATGGCGGCGGCAATCGGATTGTGACGGTGAACTTTGTCCATGGCCCAACCGTGTTCCACATATCCCGCAAGCGCACCTGCGCCCAGGGAGCCTGTGATCAGCCAAGTGGTGGGACTAGTAGCGTAACGAAAGCCGAGGCCATAGTAGCGATTGATCTGAGAGAGGGCGGCTTCACGCTGGCCAATCCATTCGCCCGCTCGAGCGAATACAGGCCGGCGGGAGGCCACTTTCAAAACCACGCCACCGGCGATCATAAGCCAGCCCCCGTATTTATAGGTGCCCTCGAGCATAAAGGACTGCGGACCAGCTTGGAGCGCGCGCGTGTAGGCGAAATCGGCTTGCAGAGTTTCAGTAATGGCCGAGAAGAAATTGAAAATATAGCGGCGCTCAGAGGGCACTGTTACATAACGGTTCATCAGGCTAAACATAAAGCGGTTGAAGTCCTCGGGCTCAAGAGTCGAAGCCTGGGCAATCACGCCGCGGCTGAGGAACTTCTGCCGGCCGTATTCGAGAAAATCCGGTCCCTGCTGCTGGAGTTTCACGTGAAACAGGTATTCGTCGAACAGTTTCATCATGTCTTCGCTCGAACGACCGTTGACTGCCGCGCCGGCGAAGCTCGAGGCGAGAATGCAAAGGCCGATCAGGAAAATAAATAGTTTTTTTAAGCTCATGGGCGGCTCCGTTGAACGAGGCGGCGCAACTGCTGAATACGCTCCGCCGAAATTTCAGGGCTTTTGTCGATTTCATCTAAAAGTTTTTTGACGAGGCCATCCACTTTACGTGAGTCGGTGCCGTAGAATTCGTTCATGCGGGCGGTAAAGTCCTTGATCACGTTCTGGTTGAGCGTGCGGATCATAACTTGAGCTTGGCCGGCGGGGATATTGGCATTCCAAATGGCTTCGTAGAACGAGGCCAGGCTCGGATTGGTGGACATACGCGACCAGATCGGGCCGTAGGCTGTGAAGATAGCAAAGACGGAATTCATCTTGTCTACATACTCGGCCTTGGTCATTTGGCCGGCGCGGTAGGCGCTCTCTATTTGGCCGTAACGGGCGGCCAGTGTATCAAAATTTTTGACTTCACCGAGGTTAAGACCAATGCGGTCGGAGTGAACCTTCAAACGGCGATCGAACTTGGCGAATTTGCGTGATTCTTTGAGAATCAAGCTCTGCAGTCGCGAGTAAGCCTGCTCGACGTAAATAGCGGAAAGCTCGCGCGCCACCGGATTCGCTGTTGAAGATAAGGATTGGTGCGTGGCGCGGCGGGCATTGCTAAGGGCCACTTGGCCTAGCGCGCTTCCGGGCTGCAAATTTAAAGTCTGCATATCGACTTCGACCTGGCGGAGAAGTCGATTGGAAATTCCGTTGGCGATTCGGGCCCCGAGGCCGGCGGCGATCATAAATCCGCCAACCAAGATGACGGGCATAATCAACAGAGTGCCCAATTCCATCAGTGCGGCGTTACGGATGTCTTCTTGTCGGGAGACATCGGCATAAAGTGCTACGCAGGGAGCTGCGGCATTACATTGAAAGTAATCGCGAAGCGTTCCCAGCCGCCACTGTTCGAGGCCCGAACGAACGGCTGCATCGGCGACATTGAGCCCAATCAAGCTCCAGATCACCGTGCTCAAGTATTTTAAGTTCGGTCCGAAGATGGGCGAGAGCAAGTAGATAAACACATCTGAAATCCGTCCCGCCACACCTGAGAAGCGGGTCGCGGCATTGGCGACGAAGAAAAGGATCAAGGCCAAGTTGGCCATGCTGGTCCAGGAGTTGAACTTGTTCCATTGATCGCCCCAAAAACCGGGAAGCAGAAGCTCCCGGCGAATTTCTTCAAAATAACTGGCGAAGCCGCTGATGGATCCGAGCACCAAATTCATCTGTGAGGTGCGTGATACGAGCACCCGCATTTCGTAGCCCACGTTGGCGAGAGAATTTTCGGCGCCCTGCTCGATCTTGCGAGTTTGGGCTTCGAGGGAGGCCAAATTATCAACAGCTTGGCGATGCGAATCAGCTACCATAACACTAGTAATCCACTCACGCTGATCGAGCGACCCGGCGGACACCCGCCGGCGTTCCCTAAAGGAATGATTCTCAGAAACAAGGGCTTTATAGAGGTCGTGATTCTTTAGAACGGGCAAGGCGTTGAACACGTCGGTTTTCAACGCTTGCAAATAGGCCGCGCGTTCGCCGGCAAAAAAGTGCCCGTCGTGGATTTTCAGATTTTCAAGCGTAGCGAGGGCCGGGCCCGGGGGACTGCCAAAGGCGTCGGGCAGCTCGCGGCGGGGCAATGTTTCATAAATATCGAATTTCAGAATGCGGCCGAGGGCCAGCATATCGCTGATGTCTTTTTTGCGGCCTTGTGGGTCTTGCTCGAGCGCGCGGATATAGTCGGCGGGAACCGAATCGGCTAGCGCGTGCGGATTGAATTGGATCTTGCTGAGATTGTCGTTGAGGTGTTTGAGGGTGAGTTTCTCCGCGCTGGGATAGCGATACGCTTGCAGCAGTGTCAGAAGCGATTGGCGATAGAGTGCATATCCCTGTTGGTACTGACCGATCTGTTCCAATGCGTTGATCGTCTGACCAACAAGTGGCGAGGGGGCGAGAGCTTGAATGGCCGAGCGCTTGGATTCAAACAGGTATTGCAGATTCACTTCTTTAGATTCGAAATGCCGAATCCGCTCCGCCATTTTGGTGAGCTGAATAAAGAAACGGGCCTTGGTGTCTAGGCGCAGAGTCTCGGGCGTGATCGCCTGAATGCGCGTCAGCCGCTGACGGAGCGTGGGGCTTTGACTGAGTTGCTGGGTGAACTCAAGGGCTCTCGCCTCAACCAGAGCTTCCAGGCTACGAAGCTGTTCGG
>JALHOQ010000125.1 GCA_022842925.1 Bdellovibrionales bacterium | reverse complement strand
TTAAATAAACTGGAACTTGCCAGCCTTTTTGGCGGGCGAGCACGGTCTCAAAATCCCAGTAGGCGCCTTTGACTAAGCGAATAGTGAACGGTACGCCGCGCTTCTTGGCTAACTCCACCATACGGTCAGCGTCGATAGCGGAGTCGCGCAAGTAGGCCTGAAGAACGATTCCCCAGTGAGGGTAGTTTTTAAACTCCGGTTCCATGATCAAATCGCTAAAGGCCTCGAGCAGAAAGTCCTTATGGGCGTACTGTTCCATGTCCAGATTGATAAAGATGTTTTTCTCAAGGGCTTTGCGGAAGACGAGGCGCAGGCGTTCTTTAACCACCGCCATAGACTGATCCCAGGCTGCTTCGTCAATCTGCGAGTAAAGCGCGGTCACCTTGACCGAGACATTCACCTTCGGGATAGGGCCGTTCTCGTCCTCGTCGATCTGCGGAATGGCTTCCCACGACTGCGCGTCGCTTGCCAGCCAGTCCATCAACTCCAAATAGCGCTGCAGATACTCGAGGGCTTCCTTCTCAGACAGAGTCGCTTCACCTAGCAAATCGGCGGTGAAAGTGATTTTGCTTTTACGCGCCTTCTTCAGAGCGGGCAGGGCGTCTTGCGGACTTTCACCTGTGATGAACATCTTCGCCATCTGCGTGACATTCTTCTTAACCGCTCCGGCCAATATTCCGGGCGCCAGCGAGCCTAAGCCTAAGCCAAAATTAAAAACCGACGGCAGATCATCGCCCGCATCGGCAAAATACTCTTTTAAGTGCTTGGTCACCTCGGAGGAGGATTGCAAATAGGGCAGCACATCGACGAAGCGGAACATCTGCACCTTGAAGTGCTCGTTCTTCATCGACCAATCCATAATGCGGCCGTACCACCAATCTTTGTTAAAGATGGAGCCGGTGTCGTTTTCGAGAGTTTGGAAAATATGGGCGCCCGTTTGTTGGACTGAATGTTCTAAGTCTTCGTTTTTCATATGACGTGAGGTTCTAGCAAGAAAGGCGAGAGGTGGGGAGGTTTTCCTCCCCCCTGGCGATGGTGGGTTGTGGTGGTGGGCTTGGGGCTCGCTAGGATTCCACGACTGTGGTCGAGCCGGACTGTTGGCTATTGCTATAGGCAATCCAGGTACCAGTATCGTTGGAGCCACTTTGTCCGGCCGTTTGGGCCTAGATTTAAGGCCGGGTGATTTTGGGGAGGTGCGCCGCCTCGCGCAATGGTATCAAAAGATCACTAGAGATAACTGAAGCTTATATGAGCGACATCTTGGAGTGATTGAGTTGGATCTGAAATGGGACCACATAAGCGCAGCTTTGGCATTTTTGCAGGATCCAGCTGTCTCGAAAACGTACAGGTAGATTAACTTAGTCATTTCATATTGTTAGGACAGTTTAAGGGTTTTTGAAGTGGCCCTGCTGTCGAGCGAACTCACAGGCGTCGGGTAGAGCCGAGAACTGTCATCTAAAATTCATAATTAAATTCAGATAGTTACAATCGCGGCAATGGGCCTCGGGATTGAAGTAGTAGGCGGAGAGGAGATCTACGTGAATACCCGAGTCGGACTATCCATACTGACTGCTATTACCCTCGCGCTTGCGATGCAGGCGTGTAGTCGTCCGCTGCCCCCTCAGACCTCCTGTAACTTCGTACAAAACCCAGAGCAGCAACGTGTGTCATGGAAGTCGCGCCTGCCGGTTAAGCTTTACGTTCACAATTCCGTGCCCACAAATGCCTATTCGTCTTTGGACGCCGCGGTGGCCGAGTACAATTTTAAGGTTGGCGCCGGCCGGGAGATCTTTCGAATTGTGGCACGCGGTGTAGACGGCGCGGCAGAACCCCGCAAAGATGGCAACTCCGTAATCTACTGGATGAACACCTGGGACCCCAATAAGCCCACTGAACAGGCACGAACCACAATCTATTGGAGCGGCGTTCAGATTTTCGAGTCGGACATCCGGATCAACGCTAAAAATTTCACTTACTACATGGGCGAAGCCCCGAATTTTAACAATCTCGATCTGACTTCGCTTCTGGTGCATGAGTTAGGTCACGCCCTTGGTCTAGCCCATAATAATGGCAATGGCAGTGTGATGAATTTTTCGTTAGATGAAGGACAAGATCGTAGAAAGTTGTCGGGCACGGATATTTCGAACTTGGATTGCGAATACTAGAGTATTGGTACCAGATTGGAACCGCGCCAGCAGCGAGTTTTACGGATTTTAAGAAGATTTAATTTGTGATTTGAGAAGGTCTCGATACGATATTTGAGTCAAGACAAGAGAACGTTCGAAGACCATTGAGGAGTTTGAATTGAACACAACTAACTTGCAGCAAGGTGAAGCCCCCGCCACTGCCGCAGTCAAAAGCGAGCGCGAGCCCCGCGCTTACGTCGAAGTTCCGGGACTGCGCCCGGAAACGAAGGACGTGCTGAAGCAGCTTCAGAGTAATATTGCGTTGCTTGAGGACCAATGCGGCCGTCTAAGTTTTCTTATGACCGAAATCCGGTCGGTGATTCGTAGATAATTTTTTGATCGACTCGGCTCGAGCCGAGTCGTCTCGATCTAGTGACCGTCGGCACGGTGCATGCGAGCGTTCATTGCTCGTCCTTGCGACATAAAGTCTCGTCCTGAATTTCCCTCGCCCTTATATTCTGTTCTATCGACGGCATAAGAAATGCCTTAGCACCCTCTAGATCATTCTCCGGGGGGAGCTATGCACGTCTTAATCTTTACATTGCTTAATTTTTTTGCCGCTGATTTTGCGGCTGCGAGATCGGTCGAAACGCCTTTGTTCTCATCACCGACCGCGAGCGAGAATATTGTCCGTTTTGAAAGCACTTTCGTTAGCCAGTTCAAAAGCCTGGAACAGATAGAGAAGCTCGGTCCGGAAGAGCGGCAGCGTTTTGTGAGTGGCGAAGTGAAGCCACTGATGAAGTTCCTATTCGGGCCGGCCACTCGGCGCAAGTTAGGTGGGCCGAAGGGAGAGGATCTGATTACCGTGGCGTGGGAGCGGGCGCGGGTGGTGCGCGACCGGGTGGAGCTGCCGATTCAGTATCGAGGCCTGTGGATTTTGGATGGGGCCTTTGCCAAGCGCGAATCCTTTACTTTGCCGGTGCCGCGGACGCCGGATTTGTACTCGCAAAAATGGAAGGCCTGTGGCGACTCGGACCCCGAGCACGCGACGCCGTCGTTTTTTTGGTACTTTTGGGATCCTTCGCGCTTTGGGTGTGATCACGTTTCGGGAGTGCATTATGACGATGTGGTCTTTACCGTCGGCACGGCCACTGCGAATGAGCCTTTAAGCTATCCGGAATATTCGCGGATGATTCGGATGAAGAATGGAGTGCAGACGCTTTCGATGACTATCGCTTTTGGCTACGCCACCGATCGGCAGGACCCTGATCCGGCGACCGATATGGATGTGGGCGCCAATGAGTATCGAACTTTCTTGCGCACGGTGCGGGGATGGAACAAGGAATGGAAGGAGGAGATCATCACGGCGAATCAGTATCCCAATGTTTCTTCGGCACGGGTGATCGGACGTAAATTCACCGCTCGTTTGCATGGGGTGGAAACGGTAATCAAAGTGGTGATCAACGCGGGCGTGGATCAAATGGTTTTATTCGCCGAAAGTTTCGCTCATGATCATGATGCGGTTTTTGCCTGGATGGGCCATTCGCGAGTGGGTGAGGGATTTGATGCGGCCAAGTTTCGCGGCCTCTTGCACTGGCATCCCAACTATTACTCGATCTCTTCTGAATATCAGATGATTTACTGGGGCGGATGCAACAGTTACTCGTATTACACATTGCCGTTCTTCGCCTTTAAGGCGGGACGTCCTGGCGATCCTTTCGGTACGCGCGATCTGGATATCATCGCCCATGGGTTGCCCAGCTACTTTATTTTAAACGCGGTAAATGCGGAGTCGGTGGCGACGGCTGTTTTGAATTGGCCTTCGCGGCCAAGTTACCAGTCGATCCTGCGCGAGCTTGAGGAAAGCGGCGCCTATGTGGGCACAAAGCTCTTAGCGGCCGTGCTGGGGGATGAAGACAATCCGTAAAAGTCGACGAGCACCTTAACGTTTTCGATGTGTGAATGAACGCGCTTTCGGGCCGACGTAGTCGGCGACGATCTGGCCGTGACCGGTGACGATGTTTTTGGTCGTGACCAGGCTGTCGAGCCCCGCTGGGCCGCGAACATGGATCTTAGCCGTCGAGATGCCGACTTCGGCGCCCAGTCCATAGCGGAAACCGTCGGCGAAGCGGGTGGAGGCGTTAATCATGACGCTGGCCGAATCGACCTGCGCTACGAAGGCGGCCTGCGCCCCTTGATCTTCGGCCACAATGCAATCGGTGTGATGCGAGCCGTGCGAATTGATATGCTCAATGGCCTCGTCGATGTCGCCTACGATTTTCATGGCCAGGCGGGCGTCGCCAAACTCGGTGTGGAAGTCTTTTTCTTTGGCGACTTTTACGCTGGGCCAGAGCTTTTTGATTTTGCGGTCGCTTAGGATCTCAATGGGCAAATGAGCCGCGCGCAGCTGGGCAACAAATTCTTCAGCGATCGCGGCGTCGATCAACACGGTTTCAATGGCGTTGCACGTTGAAGGCGACTGCAACTTCGCATCGCGAATCAGCGCGATCGCTTGCTCCAGCTGAGCGGATTCATGAACATAAAGCGCGCAGATGCCGTCGGCGTGACCTAAAACTGGCGCGAGGGTGCTTTTCATTACCGACTGCACGAGCTGGTTGGATCCGCGGGGTACGACAAGGTCGATTAAATCGTGGTGCTTGAGGAGGGAACGAAACTCCTCGCGCCCCTGCACGAGTTGCACCCAGTTCCGAGGTAAAAACGTTTGTCGCTGAGCTAGGTCATCCCAAATTTTCTTAAAGGCCAAATTGGTCGCCCGCGCTTCCGAGCCGCCCTTCATCACGACCGTATTGCCGCTCTTTAAGACGAGTGAGGTGATTTGCGGGATGATGTCCGGGCGGGATTCGAAAACCACCACCAGCACGCCGAGCGGGACGGTCTTTTGTTCCAGTATCAAACCGCTATCCAACTCAAGGTGCCGGCACGTACGGCCGGTGGGATCTTCGAGATCGCGCACACCTGAAATCATTTTGCCAATTTGCTGAATTTTGTCCGGGGTCAATTCCAAACGCTTTAACAAAACGTCACTAATCTTGCCCTTGGCCGCTTTCATGTCCCGGGCGTTCGCCTTCAATAGGCTTTCAGTTTGATTCACGACCTCGCGGGCGAATTCGGCCAAAGCCTGGTCCTTTTGTGCGGTCGAGAGTAGCGCGGTTGCGCGGGAGGCGCGACGCGACTGGGTCAGAATTTTGCGTGCGTCAATCGTCATACTGTCCAATCTTATTCTTTTTCGCGAGGTCTCGGGTAGGGTGAATATACGTAAACCGAGCGGGGTTCGCGTGATTTTGCGCACTTAAAATGGTGGTGAGAACCCGGTCTTGAAGCCCGTTGGCGATCAAGGTCGGCACCCGAAATGCGGCCGCGACCCGAGCGGCCTCGATTTTGGATTGAACTCCACCTCGTCCGCCGTCGGACTTGGCCCCCACCTTCACGCGCTTGAGCTGTTCGCGCTTTTTGATCTCGGCAAAGTGTTCGGCCTCGGGGTTGGTTTGCGGATTGTCCGAGAACAGACCATCGACATCCGTCAAGATGACAAGCAGATCCGCGGCGAGTTTGGACGCCACCAAAGCCGAAAGCATATCATTGTCCCCGAAGGGGACCCGTTTCGAAGATTTTAGCTCCATGTCCGAAACGGGATCGTTCTCGTTGATAATGGGTAGAACGTCGAAAGCGAGCAGTTTATTTAATGTCGCGCGTAGGTTGAGATAGCGCGAGCGGGTGAAGAAGTCCTCATTGGTCAGGAGCAGCTGGGCGATCTTCACCACGGGCGAGTTTTCTTGAAACAGGCGGTGATACTCGGCCATCAGCAACCCCTGGCCAACCGCTGCGCAGGCTTGCTTTTCGGCCAGCGAAAGGGAATTGCCCCCTTGCACGATTTCATTTCGACCGAGGCCGACGGCGCCACTCGAGACCAGGATAATTTCTTTTTTCTCGGCCCTTAAGAATACGATATCGCGCACGAGTGCGCGCAGCCGCGCTTCGGCCAGGCCGAACTTCGACGTCACCACTTGGGTGCCGAGCTTAATCACGATGCGGTGCGAGCGGCGGATGCTTTCGAGCATGATGAATTACGCTTTTGGAATTTTAAGGGTGAGAACGCCGTTATGCCAGGTGCGCTCGACCAGTTTTTCGTGCACGGGACGTCCGAGCGGGATCTCTTGACGGAAGGTTTGATAGTTTGCCGTGCTGATGCGGCCCATCTGATCATGGATATCATCTTTGAAGCGGCGGGCGCCGGATATTACGGCCTTATCGTCGCGCACAAAGAGTTTAACATTGTCTTTCTCATGTTCGGGGACGTCGGCGCTGATGATAAAATGGTTCTCGGTCTCGGCGACGCGGGCTTCGGTTTTGGCCATGCGGTAAAATGGATCGCTTTTCATAGCGCTATAACGACCTACGTCGTCCATCACTTCGCGTTTTTCTTTCTCGAGGCTGCGAGTCAACTGTTCGCGCTTCAGAAGCACGTATTGCTCATAGGCCGTCTGCGCTTTTTGTTGCGCATCCATGTACTCTTTGTGCTTCTGCAGGAGCTGACCCTTGTAGAAGGTGCTGTTGCGTTGGGCGTCTTCTTTAAACTTCTGATCGCCTTCGATCAGAGCTTTTTGGTGCTGCTCTTTGACTTGTTTCTCTTCAAGCTCCTGCTGTTGCGTGAGGCGATTCATTTTGGTTTCAAAGACTTGCTTCTGCTCGGCTACGCCCTGGTCTCCAGTTTTGTGCTGACGGGCAATTTCCTCGGCATAGACTTTTCGCGTGATTTCGGCCTGGCGCACTCCCTCTTCCCGTTCCTTTTCGATCTGGGCCCGGTTTTTCTTTTCAATCTCTTGGTATTTTTGTTCGCCCTGGACCTTTTCTTGCGCCAAAACGTTGTGCGTAACCTTCTTCAATTCAGTTTGTTTGGCCAAAAATTCTTGGCGTTGACCTTCGAGCTGCTTGGCGCTGGTTTCTTGCTGATTCTTAAGCTGAGCTTGGCTGTACTTGGACAGGGTCTGGGAGGTTTCCTGGTTCTCTTGTTTCATGGACTCGGTTTTGGCCATATGGGTTGCATTCAGCTTACGCAGTTCCTCCGCCTGCTTCTGTTGCAGCTCGGTTTTTTCTTTCACGATTTTTTCGTTCAGAGCCTGAACATCCCTCTCCGCCTGACGGGCGAACTGTTGGCGCTTTTCCACATGTTCGCGATGAATGTTCGAGGTGCTCTCCGACTCCTTTTTGCGCAGCTCGCTTTCTTTAGCATGGGTTTGCGACATGTTCTTTTGTAGGCTGTCCTGTTTGTTGCGCAATCCCTCTTCTAAAGATTGCAGGCGGGTTTGTCCGGCCTCTCGTTCATTTTCAATTCGCTTGGCCGAGGCCTGGCGCTCATAGGCGATGCGCTGCTCAGTCATCGCTCTCGTGGCCTCGATGCGCTCGGCACTGTCCTCTTTGATATGGTTGACTGCGGCGGCGCCACTTCGCGACTCAGTGCTGATTTTGTTCCGGTTTTCTGAGCGCGTGCGATCGAGTTCTTGCTCGCCGTCCTCTTTGATTTCCTGTTTCTTCTTACGATAGGACTCTTGTAATTCTTTAAGATCTTGTGCGTTACGGGAACGCTCGGAATTGATTTCCGATGCCATGGGCGACCCTCCTGAAAGGTGAGCACCTTCGATATTATCACGGTGGCGGGGCTACTTCGGGTCTAGAGTTGGATTTGGACTCGACTGTGGTGGGTTGCGGTCGGCGGTCTCGGGCTTGGAGCAGACCGGCTTTTTGGAGGTGTTTCCGCGGCATCGCCAGGTGCTCCGATAAGTCACGGTTTCCTCGGCTTTGATAGGATAATAGGTGGGATACTGATTGGGGTCTAGGGTTGAAATTTCGACTCGTTCCTGGCCCGTGCTTTGGTTGGTGATGACAAGCTCGAACACTCGGTACTCGGCCACAGCCAGCTGGACTAGCAAGTGAATTATCGCCAAAGCCATGTTCGTTCAACGGTCGAATGAAGAATCTTCTTGAGGACGTACTAGGTTTCAGTTACTCCGACCTCATGATTTTTGTGCTTTGCGCGACTTTGTGGGCGAGCGATGTATTAGCCTCAGACAAGAAGATCGAATGGTCAGGTGAGGTTCGAGTTAGACACGTGCAGTCTAAGGAATCTGCCAATGAGACCCGAGACTTCAATCGAGTACGAGTTCGCTTAGGTGTACAAGGTGAGGTGAACGAGTCCGTAAAGGCAGTGGCTCGCTTTTCCACGGCGACTTCCGCGATCAGCGGCAATCAAACTTTCGGCGAACGATCCGAGCCTGGCATGGCGCGCAGAGAATTTGGCTTGGACCGTGGTTTTATAGACTTGACCTTGGCTCACAATTTGTCGGTCTGGGGTGGCAGGACGCCGGTCCCTTATTGGACTCCCGCCCGATCTCAGCTCATCCTGGATGCCGATTTGGCCTTCGAGGGGGCTTCAGTTCGGTGGATGCCTAAATGGTCCGACTCGGAGATGTTTCTAATCTTAGGGTCCAGCGTGATTTCAGAAAATTATGAGGCTGGCGTTAACATGACTGACGCTAACCTAGTCGGCCTGCAATCAGGATTCACTTGGAAGGGAGATAGATGGACATTGACCGTGCATTTGGCTCACCACGTGTTCACCAATCTGAAAGACGCGAAGATGAGCCGCGTTTTATCGTCTGCTAGTGTGGACAACGAAACTGCTCCTTATCGATTTAGAGGTAACTCGGTTTATAAGGTGGGTAGTGATTATTACTTTTCCAATGATTACAAACTTCTACAGAGTGGGGTGGAAGCCCGTCTAAACGCTTTGGGTGGAGAGTGGACGATGTTTTTTGATGGAGTGCGGAACCTTGAAGTTCGGTCACTTCATAGCGGCTTGGAGACGGGGCTTGCGTTTCGCAGAGAAAAGATATGGGCTGGGGTGGCATATATAAGTAAACAGGCCGATGCGGTAGTTGGGGTTTTTTCAGATTCAAATTCCAATGGAGGCGGAACCGATAGCGTTGGTACAAGGTTGTGGTTGGGCTATAAGATTTCGCCGGCCTTTCAAACGCAAATCCAACACTTTATGGCGCGAAAAGGAATAGACTCATCTGACCGTCAATTCACCGCGACCTACTTCGATCTGACGGCTGAATTCTAAAAGTTCTTTTTTGAGAAGAGCTGCGCGCTCGGCGAATTGTGGACTTCGAATCTGTGACAAATACTTAAGAGGTTTTGTAACTTGGCCCTGGCGAAACAGCGAGTAGCTCATGGCGTAGCGCACTTCGTCGTCCTGGTTCAGCGGGCTTAAGGCCACAAGGCTATCCATTGAGGCGATTAGAGCATACCAACTATTGTCGACATAAAAGGCCAGACGCGAGCGGAGTTTTTCTTTATCGTCTTCAATCTGCGGTAGCCAGTAGGCGGCGGTTTGCTTGTCGCCCAGTTGCCGGCGCAGTTCGGCGGCGTGGTAATTGAACTTGCGATCCACCCGAGCCGCGCGCTCGAATGCTTCCGCCGTGGCCCGCAGTTCGCCCTTGGCGAAGTAGGCTTTGGCGAGGGAAAGATTGACGTCGACATCAAACGGAAAGCGAGTGCGCCCCCATTCAAGCAAAATCAAAGTTTCACGGCTCAGCTTTTTGGCGTGGAACAGTTCGGCCAAACCCAGAATATCGGACGCCGAAGCCGTGGCCGATCTCTCAATCGCGGCGGACAGAGCGGCCTGGGAAAGTGTGAGTTCGAGCAACAAAGACACCCGTTCCCGCTGCAAGCTAAAATCGGAGTGTTTCTGGCCACCCTCAATCAGCGTGGCCAGAGCCGCGGAATGGCGCTGAGTCTGAAATTCACAGCTGGCTTTGAGGATCACATCACTTGGATTCGCCAGCCACAGTAGACCTGTGGATTGGAACTGAGAAACGCAGTCGGCCCAGCTTTTAAG
>JALHOQ010000124.1 GCA_022842925.1 Bdellovibrionales bacterium | reverse complement strand
TGTTCAAGAGATTGACGTGGTTTTTGTTGGTCACACCGACTCCAAGCCGATTCGCATAAAGCGAAATGGAGTGGAAAACAATTTTGATCTCAGCGCTTTGCGAGCCGCTCAAGCTGTCCGTTTGGCGTTGGATATGGGGCTCCCTAAGGAGTCGTTGTTTACGCATGGATCCGCTGACAATACCCGGTCGACCAAGTCACTTTCGATTGTTGTGACCCAGAAAGGGGCGGGTCGCATATGAGGAGAGGGTACTTCGCGTTTGTGTTGATTCTATTCTCGAGTCCGGGAGCTTATGCGAATGTGAACCAGGTGCTCGAGTTTGAGTCTCGCTTGGAACAGAAAATCTCTCGTTTGGTGCAATTAGTGGATTCGGACGCGCACGTCGTAGTGAAGGTCAAGCTGAAGAAAATGAACGTCGAACTGCCGGGCGTGTCGTCGGACTTCTTCGGTTCGGCTTCGATCCATAAAATTGTACAGGAAGATCTGGAGTCCATCGAAGTCAAAGTGATGAGCGGATTAACTCCGTTCCCTGAGATGATCAAAAAAGAAATTGAGGCCGAGATTGTAATTGGCCAGATCAAGGGACAGCTCAAAATCGTGCCCTTAGACGCGAGTATTCCGGTTGTTTCCCGTAATCCTTTGCGACTGATTGAACAAACGATTCAGCGTTATTCCGGAACTCTCTTTTCGTTAGTGATGGGGACGGGCGTGGCCGTAGCGGTCCTAATGGTTTTCGTGGGGCTTGTAGTCCTATGGGCGATGTCGTTTTGGCGGAGCCAGGTGGGACGTATATTGACTGGCTTTAGCTCGAGTCAAGAAGGCGGTCGAGCCTCGGGAGCGGCTTTCGCGGACGAGGCAAAAGTGCAGGCGGAGAGTCGTGAAGATGCCGGTGATCGAATTGAACTGCCACTCCGAGGTTTGGTGGAACTATTTGCGGATTGTTACTGGACCGAAGAAGACCGCTACGCGCGATGGATTTGGGATCATCTTTCCGGTGCGCAGAGAGAAAGCTTAGTGGGCGAATGGCCTCTCGCCGCCGATTTTGCCAAGTATCTCGTGGGTGTTGAGCCATTGGCCGACACGCTTCACGATCATCCCTACTATCTAGATCCACTCTCACTGCGCAATATGAATCAGAGTGATTTGGCGCAATTGATTCGCGACCGTCGCGACCTCTGGAATCTTCTTCCGCCCGTTCGGCGGGAGCTCTTGGAGCTGCCTCTGGCCGAGAAACTCTCCCTAAGCGTTGTGAAAAGTGGGGCCAAACAGCTCGATAAATTTAAAGAGGTCAAATCGGCATTTCGTCAACTGCCGGACCAGGCTGGCATCGGTCGGGTCACGGTCGAAGATGAAATGGCAATTTGGAACGATCCGAATTTGGTGCCAGACCCGTTAAAGAGCACAATCGTCTCAATGGTGTGGGTGGCTCGACTTCCCACCGCCGAGAGAGCTGAACTTTTGAACAACTATTCCGCCGCGGATCTGGCCCGGTGCTGGATTGGGCCGGAGCCTGTATTGGCCGCCGCTCTTGAAGCTCTGCCCGAGAAGAAGCAAAAGCTCCTCATGGGTTACCACCAAACGATCGCGGCGGATCGTAAGGCAAAAATATTTCAGCGGCTCTCGTCTCAAGCGGTTACCAAGTTAGTCGCGTCCAAAGCGGGAGCTGGTGATGAGCAGAATGTGGCGTAGCGCGCTGCTCGCGGCGATACTGACTTTTCCTCCCGCAACCCTTGGGGCGGATGGGGACACCTTGTCGTCTTTCCAAGTGACTTCGGGAAAGCTACCGGGGTCATTTTTTGGGGGAATCGAGTTTGCCTCTTTGCAAACAAGTCTTCAGAGTCTTTCGGGATATGGCCTTCACTTCGGTTATCAATACGTTTTAACAAATCATTGGGCCGTGGACGGGTCTTTGGCCCAAATTTATGGAGCCGGCGCTGGTGCTGGCGTAAGCGCCCTCTACTCCGCTATCAATGCCACGGTTCGCTACGCGGTGGCCTCCGAGTTTCCCCAGGCGAGTTCGCAAATCTACTTTCGGGGTAGAAGAGTGGTCGATGAATCGCCTGAGAATTATCGAACAATGGCCGTTGGTCTGCAGATGAATCAGCTGTTCCTTAATGGGTCCAATGCCGTATTCAACGCGACAGGGTTGGCCGTGGTATTGAGCTATGATGCGCAACTATGGGGTTATCGTATGAGACCCGAACTTCGCTACGGCATGCTTTCCGCGAATGATGCGGACATGACGGCCATATTTGCAAACCTTCTCTTTCCCTTCTAAAACTGGCCGACTTGCCTGTTGGCAAGTCGTGCCGAAGTTTTTGTTTTGGCTGGGATATTGCTTTTAGCTAAGGCATGTCGACGAAACCCCCTTCAAATGATCCCCCCTGTCCGCGCTGTCCGAACGGCGGAGATCTTGTCCGGCATGCTCCACCAAAAAAGCGGAAGCTCTGACCGATCATCTCTGGCTTTATATGGATTTTCATAACCGGATTCTTACATAACTTGAAGCGGCCCGCCTAAGCCCTCGGTCGGCACGACTTGCCAACAGGCAAGTCGGCCAGTTTTGAGTAGTTAAAAAATCCAGTTCATCGTGATCATGGGCTTGAGCTCGTGATCGAGGGCCTTCGTGCGGAGCTCAGTCGTGGTGTAAGGGGTACCAAGTCCGGTTCGGACACTGTAGCTTTGCTTGGCATAGCGCACTTCGCGATAAATCAAAGTCGGACTGATGCCGATTCCCGCCCCGAGTTGAAAATCGTAGCCCACCGCGATCTGGTATCCACTTCCCGCTTTATTCTTTCGGGTCTCGTCGGTGGTGACGGCACCGGTGATTTGATCCGTGTACTTTTGCGATAGCGTTTTCGTGGCCGTTAGAAAGTAGGTCGCGGTAAAGCGCCAGCGCCCACCGAGAAATCCAAGTGTCGGACCTAGTTCCTGTTTATCTGTAACTTCCTTAAGCCCCTCCAGATCGGCGGTTCGGGGACGCGACGATCGCACGTTATAATAGTTGAATGTGACGCCGACGAGAATGCGGCTCCACACATAGGCCAGCGTGGTGCGGGAGTCGATGCCCCATCCGGTCTGGGTGGGGACGTCGCGAGTGGCAGAGCCGCCGGCGTCGTTCTCTTGGTCATTGCGGGACACGAAGACGGGGAAGAAGGTCTCTTCAAAATAAACGCCCTCCTCTCGGCCTTTGGTCGAGCCCGACTCGGCCGTGAAGCCGGGTAGTGGGGCACCGCAAACGAGGAAGAATATTAAAAATTTCAAATATTTATTGCTCATCCACCACCTCCGAAACTCTTAGGCCTGAATCCCGTTAATCTTACCTTCTCGAACGCCGACCTAACTAGAATGAGACACTCAAACTTAGCCGTTTGTTGGACTAAAGCCCTAGTGCCAAGCGCCATCACCACCTTCTTCACGGCCCTTACACCGCCTCAGGCGGTGCACAACTCCAACACCATCACACTCGAATTCGCATCCAACTATTCCGACTCCCGCTTTGTCTGCGCGTTGAATGATGATGATCCCACTTTCTGTAGTTCACCTAAAACCTTCATCAACCTGCGCGACGGCGACTATCGATTTCATGTTTTTGCACAGAGCCCGAGCGGAGGAACGGATCCCGTCGGCGTCACGCACCAATGGCGGGTCGACACCCTACCGCCCAGCACCTGGTTGGCGGTCAACCCGACCGGCCCAAATTCCCTCGAGTTCACTCTGTTCGCCAACGAACCGAATAGTACCTTTCTCTGCTCGATCGATAGCGGACCGGCGCATCCGTGCACCTCGCCGCATACAGTGGCGGGTCTTGCTTTGGGCCCACATACCTTCAAAACGTTCGCCGTAGATGAGGCGGGCAATGTCGATCCATGGGGCGCGGCGTACAGTTTTGAATTCGCCGCCGAAGCGCCCATCCACACGCGAATCACCGCTTTCGCACCAACGGCCCTGTATACGGCAGTGACTAATAAATTGATCGTGTTTACTGCAAGTCAGCCACAGGCCGCTTTCTTGTGTTCGCTGAATGGCTCACCGTTCGCCGGATGCACCACGCCCTGGGAAGCTTCCTCTCTGCCCGACGGCGATTACAGCTTTCATGTCCGGGCCGTCAATCCCCATGGGGTCGTCGATCCAATCGGCGACCATCATAGTTTTACAGTGGATACCGTCGCCGCCGTGGGTTCGAATGTTTCGCCCCAAGCTTCCAGCACATCGGTCACTGTTACATGGACGACCAACGAACCGGCCACCACCCGTTTGTTCTGGGGACTCAACGGCAACGTAAATCGTGAAGTCGGGGATGATGGAGTGTTTAAGACGCAGCACACAGTGCGACTCACAGGGCTATCTTCCAACACCGTTTACACTTTGGAACCAGCCGGACAGGATCGCGCAGCGAATCCCCATAAAACTTCTCGCCTTAATGTGCGGACCTTGCGATAAAAGGTACCAGGTTCTTTTTCCAGAAGCAGCGCAGCGAATGAGTAAAGATTTAATCGGACTCTTACAGAACGCCTACTCGGGCGAATTGGCGGCCTACTACGCATACGACGGGCATTGGCGGTCTTTGAGTGACCCCCGCGAAATTGCGGAAGTTCAAAAAATCCAGCAAGAAGAATGGGAGCACCGCGAGTGCATCGGCCGTTTTCTTAAGGAACTCGGCGCTACGCCCAATCCGCGTCGGGAGTTTGTTTTCACCTGTATCGGCAAGACCATCAGCCTTCTTTGCCGCATCGGCGGGTGGTTTATTCCGATGTATGGCGCGGGCAAACTCGAGCGTGGCAATATCGTCGAGTACGAAATCGCGGCCCGGGTCGCGGCAAAGGCCGGTCATCCTCAAATGGTGGAAGAACTTCTGCTGATGGCCGAAGTGGAATGGGATCACGAACTTTATTTTCGCCAGAAAGCGCAATCACACTGGCTGCGCCATGTTTTGTGGATTTGGGGGCCGCCACCGCCTCGAGCGTCCATTAGGACCAGCTTCGATACTGAGGAATTCGCGAGCGAAGATGCGCCGCTTCTAAAAAAAGAACCTGGTACCTAGGCGGCGCCTTTGTATTTGTAGGTGGGCACAAAGAAATCTTTGCTGATTTCGAGCTGGGGATTTTCACCGACCTGCACGAAGTGGGGAACGTTGCCGGTCGATTTGAATCCGGCCGCTTGTGACCACTTGAAGATCTCGCGGGTGGTGTAGACATCGCCCTCACGGCCGATGACTTCTATCACTTCCGTTACGCGGCGTTTGCCATCGCTCTGGCGGTCCATATGGATAATAAAATTAATGGTGGATGCGATATCGCCTTTGATCATTTGCAAAGGCGTTTCGAGGCCTGCGCGCAAAATCATGGCCTCCATCCGTCGTAAGGCGTCGTATGCTGAGTTGGCGTGAAGTGTGGTCATCGACCCCTCGTGACCGGTGTTCATGGCCAGCAGCATGTCCCAGGCTTCGGGCCCACGGCACTCCCCGATCACAATGCGGTCGGGACGCATTCGCAGCGCGCTGGTGACGAGATCGTGCATGCTCACACCGGGATCGTGACCGAGAGCGGGCTTCGATTCCATACGCACAAGATTTTTTACCTGCAGAGAGAGTTCCGCGGTGTCTTCGATCGTAATGATTCGCTCGGTTGCGGGGATAAAGGAACTTAAGACGTTCAAAAGCGTAGTTTTACCGCTGGAGGTGCCGCCGCTGACGATCAGATTCTGCCGGCAACGCACAAGCTGGTACATAAACACGATTAGCTTATCATCGGCCGAATTGGAGGCGGCTAAGTCCTTGTGGGTCATCGCCTGTTTTTTGTGTTTTCGAATTGTGATAATCGGCCCATCGAGTGCCACGGGCGGAATAATAATGCTCATTCGCGATCCGTCGGGAAGGCGCGAATCGAGCGTCGGTGTGCGACGATTGAGCTCGCGGCCCGCCAATACCGCCGCCGCCATGGCGAAGCGGAGTAAGGCCTCGGCGTTTTCAAAACCCTTGTCTAACTCATAAAGTTGTCCGGCTTTTTCGATAAAAATGCGGTCCCAACGATTGACCATGATTTCAGAAACATCCGGGTCGACCAGAAACGGCTTAAGCGGACCGGCGTCCTGCTTCCAGTCGATTTCGGGCGATTGATTTCGTGGGCTACGATTGTCGGCCATATTCAGATATTTATCGGCAATCAGCTATTCGTTTCTCAGGTCCAGACCGACGAATTTTTGACTCAAATTAAGACGGTGAAGAAACGTCTAGGTCCGGCCGATAAGAATGGATATGAAATTTATTAAATTCTCGTTTTGGATGTCGGCATTCGGAACTCTAGTCTTCCTCGGCTTAAACTTCTCGAAACCCGATCAAGCCTCGATGGCGCGAAGCCAAGGTATCAGACACAAGATCACAGGCCAAAGTCCGGGGCAGCCGGCCCAGCCCAAGCGTTTCGTAAAAATCGAGGGTAAGCACTACGAGTACAATCCCAAAAATGTTTATAACGTGAACGGCGTTTCCACCTATTATAAGCCGTCCAAGCACGAGCTCGCCGAACCGGCGAACCTTCAGCAGCAAGTTCAGCAGGCCGCACGTCAAGCCGGTGTTCAGGGCAATGTAAACCTGCAACAGACCAGCACCGGGGCGCTCGAAAAAGTTCACCGGATGGCCGACAGCGGCGCCCTTTCCGTTTACAGTCCCGGTGGCCCTCAAGCCCTTATCGAGGCCGCAAACGAGGCGCGCCAAAAAGCCGAAGAGCGCACCCGCGCCTTGAATCAATTGATGAATGAGTAGGTGCTCGTCGACTTTTTGCAGGGCTGTGCGGCATTTGATGCCGCACAGCCCTGCAAAAAGTCGACGAGCACCTAAGAAAACTCCTGGCGAATCCTCTCGACTGTTTTGGCGATCTTTTTGATCGAGCTCGGAGCGATAAAAATCGTATCGTCGCCGGCGATCGTGCCTAAAATGCCTTCGGGTTTCGATTGGTCCAGCAAGCGCGCTAGAAGACTCGCCGAACCCGGAGTCGTTTTAACCACAATCAAAGACTCATTCCAGTGGATATCCACGAGCAAGCCGCGCATTTCGTTGCCTGACGGCGTGGGGATCATCACATCATCCGGAAGGCGGTACACGATTCTCCCGCCCCCATCACGGGTCTTGATCGCGTTCAGTCGTGAAAGATCGCGGGAGATCGTACTTTGCGTGACCGCAAATCTCTGCGCCTTAAGTTCGCGCACCAGATCTTCTTGCGTGGAAATTTCACCGGCCTCGAGCAGCTTGCGCAGAGCGCTCAACCGGAGGGCCGGATCCTGATTGGGTTTAGACAACATGGGAGTACACCGCTACTCTCTTGTGAGCGCGACTCGCGGCCATAAACAAACCGACGAGCAACGCCTTCTGGGCGTGCAAGCGATTCTCTGCTTGTTGGAACAAAGCCGAGCGTTCGTGCTCGACGATTTCGCGTGTGATTTCTTGGCCGCAAACCATCGGTAGACAGTGCAGCGCAATCGCGTCCGGCCGCGCCCGGCTGAGGAGACCCAGGTTCAGTTGAAATTCCTGAAACGCCTCCACACGCTGCGCCTTCTCCTCTTCCTGCCCCATGCTGGTCCAAACGTCCGTGTAAATCGCGTGGCAACCTTTGACCGCATCTGTCGCGCGCTTGAACGGTCGGATCGTCGCTCCGCCTACAGCTGCACGCGCAAACGCCCGCTCCAGTATCCCCGCTTCCGGCTGATACCCACCGGGACAGGCGTAGTGCACATCCACTCCGAGAAACGGAGCCAGCAGCAAAAGCGAATGGAGAACATTGTTGCCGTCGCCGATATAGGCCAGCTTCAACCCGTTCAGTTTGCCAAAGCGTTGATACAGGGTAAAAAGATCGGCCAAAGCCTGACAAGGATGATGGGCATCCGATAGCCCGTTGATCACCGGGATGGTCGCCTTCGCGGCCATTCTCTCGAGGTTCGAGTGATCAAATGTTCGGAGCATAATTCCATGCACCATCCCCTGCAGCACCCGAATGCTATCTTCAGGTTCTTCACTCTTAGTCTGAGAGCCAAGAATCTCTATCACCGCTCCGCCCAACTCCTGAATGCCGACAGAAAAGCTGACGCGGGTTCTGAGCGAGGGCTTTTCGAACATCAATGCGATGGTCTTACCTTTGAGCGGCGACGTGGCCGCACGCCCGCCCCGATTCTTGCGTATCTGATCGGCAGCTTTGATCGTCGCCAACAGTTCGCTCTGCGAGAGCTCCTCTCCTGTCAGAAAGTGCAGAGACTCAAATTGCAACATGGCGAAGCCCCTCCAAAGATTGAGTTACATTCGCGGCATCTATCAGATGCGCCAAGCACTGAGTGCCCACATCCTGGCGCGCGTTCGTCACCTTCACCGATACCACCCCGCTGTTCAGCGCATGCACGATGGCCTGAGTCTTGGCTAGCATTCCACCAGTCACGATTTGAGCTTCCATCAAGTTTTGTAAACCCTCGCGGTCGACAACGGGAATGACTTGCCCTTCCTCATCAATAATCCCCGGCTGGTCAGTCAAAAACACCAGCTCATCCACTTTCAGACCCACAGCCAAAAAGGCGGCGGCGCGATCGGCGTTGATATTATAGGTCTCACCACGCGCGCCCACGCCAATCGGCGCGATCACAGGAAGAAGCCTGGACGGCAGAGACAGAATCTCTTCAATCCACGCTGTGTTCACCTCTTCAATTTTTCCCACCAAGCCCAACTCAGGAGCCTGCGGTGAACAAATCAAAGTGCGATGATCGGCTCCGGAGAAGCCGATGGCGCCAAGTCCTTCAACTCCGAAGTGGCGCACGATCTGGCCATTGACGTGCCCACAGAGCGTGTCTTCGATCGTTTTCATCATCAACGGCGTAGTCACGCGCTGACCATTTACAAAAGTCCACTCGATACCTTTGCGGCGCAACTCCTCATTGATCGCCGGACCGCCGCCATGGACTAGAACCACGTCGGAACCCTTTTCGCGATAGGCGCGTACAACGTGAGTGACATTCTCGAGAGCTGAAGAATCGGATAAAGCGGCGCCACCAATTTTAATTAAGACTCTGGGTGTTCTCATCAGGAGTACTCCGTGTTGATGTCCACATACTTTTTAGAGAGATCGCAACCCCAGGCCGTGGCCGATTGCGATCCCGATTTCAAATCGATCTCGATCTGCACTTTATTGGTCTTGAGCAGAGCGCGCGCCTTTTCACGATCAAACGCCACCGGCTGGCCGGCTTGAAACAGGGTTAGGCCTTGCAGTTTCAGGGTGAGTTTCTCTAGAGCCGCGGCCGGAACCTGTTCGGCGCCCAGACGCGAGAGAATGCGACCCCAATTCGGGTCCTCGCCGTGGATCGCGCACTTCACCAACGGCGAAAGCGTTACGCCGCGAGCCGCGCGGCGAGCCATTTCCAAATCACTCGCCCCCTTCAGCTCGACTTCGATCAACCGAGTCGCGCCCTCACCGTCGCTGGCGATCGCCTTGGCTAGAAACTGAGCCACTTCGATCAGCGCTTTCTTGAATTTGGCCAAGTCCTCTTCACTCGCCAACTCAACGCCTGAGGCGCCGCTGGCGAAAAGAAAACAGGAATCATTGGTCGAGCAATCTCCGTCGACCGAAATCATATTGAACGAAACCCCGGTAGCCTCGGTCAAAAGAGACTGCGCAAGGGTCGGTGACAGCTTGACGTCGGTCAGCAGATACCCAAGCATGGTGGCCATCTGCGGATGAATCATTCCGCTTCCCTTGCAGATTCCAGTGATCCGAACTTTGCCGCTGCTGAGTTTGACCGTGGTGGTGACGGACTTCGGAACCAAATCGGTGGTGAGAATCGCCAGGGCGAAACCCTCTGCCACATCCGTGGCCCGATCGACCAGCTCGTTGACCGCGCCGATCACCTTTTCACTCTCGACTTGCACGCCGATTTTCCCGGTGGACGCAATCAAGACCTGTGACGGCGCCACGCCCAGCTGCTGGGCTACGGCATCGGCCATGGCTTGGTTGCGCGCCACACCCTCGGCGCCGGTGGCCGCGTTAGCCTGGCCCGAATTAGTTAAGATCGCCCGAATGTTGTCGGCCGGAAGGAGCTGC
>JALHOQ010000123.1 GCA_022842925.1 Bdellovibrionales bacterium | reverse complement strand
TGAACTGTGTTGCCGCATCTTTGGCGATATCTCCTTCAAAACAATCTCCGTCGACTATCGTGTACTCAAGAGATTGAAGGTATTTGCCGATTTCGCTTGTTAGGAAAAATTCGCTTCGGTCAAAAACGGTTTGGGTTATTTTACGCAATTCTTCTCGTAGCGGGTCCTTAGTGATCTTTGGTTTGGGAAAATATTGATCTTGAATTTCACCAAAGATCCGAGGAAGATTTTTGACGAGCTCTTCAAGATCGGCTCGCTGCGACCGCTGTACAGTGCCGCCGCCTCCGTCTTTAGTGCCCATTTTCGCGGGCGAAGCCGACGGTCGAGATGGCCGACTATTGTCACATCCGGTGACCAATGCGAGCGCTGCTAGGCCTGTCAGAATCCGTCTTAAACTCATAAGTTCACGTGGTTCGTTCCCTTGATATTTAAACCAAGGACGGAGCAATAGAGATGCCATGAGCTAGCCTCCGTGACTTTCTAATGGACGATTGAGTTCAATTGTGAGCTTTCCGTCGGGCAGAGCGACGCGATCGAATCTCAAGGACATATCGGCGATCCTAAGCACCATTTTATGAATGGGTTTGTAGGGAGACGGTAGATATTCCGACAAGTTGTTCAGAAGCTCGAGAGTTCGAAATTCGGCACTTGAACCCGCTATATTCATAATCCAGTTAAGCTCCCATGTCGGGTTGTTCTTATTGAGTTTTCCCTCAAGCGTGAGAAGTTTCCCTGTAGGGCTATCTTCCGATTTTATTTCCAATCTAAGTGCGCCGGCGCTTGGACTGTTTACGCTTGCGACTGCGCGAACCGTTCCTCGCCATCGGGCAGGGAATAGGTCCCGCCAGTTACCGGCCAGATTCGGATAGGTCACCTCTTCAGTGTA
The DNA here is from genome assembly GCA_022842925.1 of Bdellovibrionales bacterium. Classification (GTDB taxonomy): domain Bacteria; phylum Bdellovibrionota; class Bdellovibrionia; order Bdellovibrionales; family UBA1609; genus JALHOQ01. Next base: position 9,426 of record JALHOQ010000123.1, on the reverse strand, counting down.
AACGAAACCCAGCCAATTTGAGCCGTGTCGGAACTCAAAATAAGAACTCGCTCGAGGGTCACAACTTTTAGACGCGGATTCTGCCAGGCACGTCAGGCGGAAATCATTGTTTTTGGCTCCTAAATCGATCAAGACCTCTTCCCAGTCCCAAGATGTGCGCCGACTAAAGCGCAGCTGAAACGAACTCGCTTTCGTTTTAGAAATCTTAAAGGAACCAAGGTCATAGGTTTTTATGACTTCAAGAAGCTCTTTTCTTTCAGTTTCACTTAACTTTTGATCTTGCTCCCAAAGTCGGCCCATTTTCCCGCTGAGAATCGGGCGGGATAAAGATGGTAACTGCAGCAAGGGGCTGTGGATGACGATCGGATGGCCAACGTTTCGAGCCTCGATTGCGGAATCGGAATGATTATCTGTTGGGGCATGGGTTTTGGGGTCCTTTTTTGCACAGGCAATCAAGAGTAGCATTGTCAGGGCAATAAGTGCTGGGTTTGATTTCATTTTCTCCTCCTTGAGAGATTGAATTAGTTAAGAAAATACATGATCTTGACGCGATGTAATAGATTTTAATGGTAAATAGTAATCGAAAGTGTATACTTTTAGTGAACATGGTGGTGGCATTTGGTTTCGGTTTTTGAAGAGACGTCCAGCCCGCGACGATTGATTCAACGCTTATTAAAGGAGATGCCTAAAGAGGGGTATGGTCAGTCGCGACGATTGGCCGAAGCCTTGGGTGTGCACACCACCCTAGTCAGTCAGATACTAGGTGGTCAGAAGCAATTTTCATCCGAACAAGCTATTGGCGTCTGTGAGTTTTTTGGTTTCGGCGAATTGGAGACCGATTACTTCCTACTTCTCGTTCAATTGGATCGGGCGGGCACTCCTTCTCTTAAGAAGACACTGCAACGGCAAATGGAAGTACTTCGTAAAAAGGCTCAAGACCTCTCAAATCGTCTAAGTGCGAAAGGTGGACTGAGTGAGGTGGATCGAGGTCTATTCTACTCCCACTGGAAGTTCAGTGCCGTCCGCCAGCTCTCCGCGATTGCGGAGTATCAGTCCATAGAGGCGATGGCAGAGAGACTAAGACTCTCCCGCCGGGACGTGAAGGAGACTTTGGAGTTTTTGATCGCTTGCGAAATGGTTGTCGAATCCAAAGGCAAGATCTCGATTGGTCCCTCTAGTACACATTTGTCCTCCGACTCACCGTGGGTGCGGATGCACCACCTGAACTGGCGCCAGCGAGCGCAGCAAACGCAGCAGTATTCAAACGAAAACGATCTCACATATACGGCGCCAATGACCCTCTCACGGAAGGACTTCGAATTAATCCGGGAGGAAATCATTTTGCTACTCGAGCGCGTGGATAACATTCTCGAGCCTTCTCCGTCAGAGGAACTCTTTTGTTTGAATATCGATTGGTTTAGGGTGTGACATGCATTTCTCAACTGGAGAACAATGAGACCCGACCGGCGCGTGTCCCCGACGTGAGGTACGTCCACCTTTCGTTGCGATTCTCCTATAAGTCAATTCGGCGGCAGTGGGCGCCCGCACGCCTCTCGCACAGACTCATTTTGGACCGCCCGCCGAGGTAGGTTTTAAAAGAGCATAAATCGCAAGCCGATCTCCTTGCAGAAATAAAACATACGGTTGCTTGCGGGCGATCAGCCATTTAAACGCCGTTCCTCTAGACATCGAGGGTCCTCCTAAACGAATTTCTCCCACTCGCCCTCCGAATTTTACGTCATAGAAGACGATTCGGTTTCGGTCTTCAGCGTTAATGTCTGAAGAAGTTTTGAAGAGAGCCAGGTACGGGAAGTCGCGCCAAATTCCTACGCTATTGACTGGCGATTGGGCGATTGAATCAATGCCAGTGATGTCGATCTCAGTATAGGATTGGCTTTTGATGTCCAAGACGCAAGCCATGTCATCGCTAAAAAAGATCGGATAGACTGAATCACCATGCGGTACTTATAGTGTGGCGCCAGTACGCCGTGAAATCTGGTGAGATGGACACGGGGCGGAGGCACCAAAGCTGCGAGACGTTCCATGAACTCAGGCGAACCTGGTTAGGTGAACTCGCGTCTCAATCTGAGACATCAGAACTTACGAATCAAAACCGCAGTGCCCCCGCGTTCATCGCGCAGAACGCCCACCACGACCGACTGGCGCCCCACAGGAGCGCTAGCCGGCGTTTCCCACTCCGTACTCTCACCGACGCGGGTTCGCGGATTCTCAATGGCTCCATCGGAGACAAACCAGGTGGTCTCAAAGACTTCGGTTTCCGCCGTCGTCGTGCCGACCGCGTTCATAAAGGAGTAGGTCTCCTCACCAGAGGAGGTAAAACTTAAAAGCGGCTTTCCGCTCGCGAGCCTGGATCTCAGTGCTCATTGAAGCAAGAAAAGTCACAAAAGATTTGGCTTACTTGTCTTTGGAGTCAGTATGGTCTGTTTTAAATAACAAGCTTGAATCCGGGTTCTGCAATCAGAATTGCAAGCAATTCTTTTCAGGCAATAGAACGCCAGGGGCGAAGTACCCAAAATAAAAATTTTTGTCTCGAGCAGCAAAACATCTTTACTGTGCCTTCGTGATCACGGTAAGTCGGCATGAGCGGACCGTGAAATAATAGCATCGGGTACTCGCCCGAAAGAGAGACGACACTCGCCGGGGCCAGCGATCTCAAGGAAGAAGGTTGCCGCATGAAAATTGTTACGGCCACTCGAGTTTAAACACGAACGCCAGAAGACTCGAGCGGAACGCCGCGAATGGAGGGTGAGATCTCCGATCATAAACCTGTGCAAAAGTTATAAGTCCCTATAGTTGGGCAGAAGTAGCGCAGTGGGCTCGCAAGCAGCAAAAAATTTTAAGCTCGCACTATCCGGCGGTCACCTGATCAAAACGGCAGGAGTGTTCGCGACCTATTGGTCCACCGTCTAGTGTGCGGTTGCCTTCGCGTTCTGAAACAAGATCATCGTGTCAAACAAGTGTTATTGATGCGGTATCAAAGTTCACTGCGTAGATTTTTTTAATCGAAAAATTCTGACGTCCGCATAAGAATATTGGGACTCGACATTTGAACGAGATCGAAAACACCAAAATGATAATTTAGTCTGGTCAGCCTTATCCCAAATTAAGTTTGAATCCACGTAAATCGCAGCATGCACTGGGATGGGGCCAGAAAGAAAAAGAACAACGTCCCCAAATCTTTGCTCGGCCACGGAGATCTCAACTGAACGAGAAAATTAAGCTCGGTACCAGTCCTGCAGATCATTTTAAAATACCGTTTAGAAGAATACGAGATACCTCGGAAGCTGGCTCTCAGGCTCGAAATTTATCCTAAGTTCCCTACGGTTGGGTTGCCGCAAGGCCTGCTGCCAATTTTTGATATGCGCTGGCAATTCGGCCGGCCTTATAATGAAGTATCGCCAGACGACCCTGCAACGCCACACCGGTTCCTACTGCGGGAAGTAGGGCGACCATACAGCCTTCGGCGGGGTATCCGGCCAGGTATCCAACTCCCGCGCCAACCGCGAGCGTCGTAACTGTGGCGGCGGCACCCGCCAATTTAAGCATGGCCCGGCCCAAACCTCGTTTACGTTGGTTGAACTCCCGATTGTATAAGGCCTCGAATGATTCAACTTGAACATAAAGCTCTAAAATCTGGTCGATATTGGCTAACAAGACCGCCTTCAAAAGCTCTTGTTGGTCAGGGCTGCGCCGAAAAGCGTCGCTAAAAGCCGGATAGACCAGAATGCGTTGCTCAATTAAATTGGCGACCATACGAGAGACCAGCGTGAATTTTTCCTCGGAACTTAAACTGCTAACAGATTTGCCCCCAGGCCGAATCATTTCTCGCACTTCGGCGTCTAACATAAATGGTTGTGTGACGAGATCCCCAAATCTACGGGCCAAATTGTGTCCGTATGCAATCTGCCTTGGCTCCGTGGGTCCGCTTATCTGAAATGCTTGGACATACAGTTGGGTCGCGCTTTGAGCCTGCGTCAGGGATGGCACCATAGCGAAACCTAAAATCAAAAGGGACCCGGCAAAGCACAATCGCATAGGATGCTCCTTAATAGGCATTTGAGTAGCACCATCTCTAAGCAAGATTGATGCCATAGGGTGGCGACTGCGACAACCCTACTGCCACTGTACATGCAATGTCTAAACCCGGGGGTGGGTTTGCGATTCTTTAGATATTTTTTATTCGCGCTACGAATTCAGTAATCGAAACTTGCCCAAAATGCTATCGCGGTCTCGCGGACTGTGAAATACGCCAACGACAACTCTGTCGACAGAGAGAGGACAGGCTCCGGGGTCAACACCCTCAAGGAAGATTGGGTGCCGCATGAAAATTGCTACGGAGACTTGAGGTTAGCGAAGACCAGAAGACCTTCAAGCAGAACGCCGCAAACGACGAATTGAGTACGTCACCATAGGTCCCCGCAAAAGTGAATAAGTCCCTAAACGGGCAGGAGTAGCGGTGCGGACCAAGAGACAGTTTGTTCGCGCGCGATTGGACACAGGTAAATTCAGTGTAATCGACCGAGTTCCGACGAACCGATTCGCCCGCCTGCTCACGGAACTCGTCTTCGTCTTCGGCACCCGCGGCCGGGCACCCCCCTTGCAATACCTTTGTCCTAAATAAAACGTGGACAAGAGGATCGACCAATGGCTCGTGACAATAAATATCGCTCGTTTGGATGGCGCAAAACGTCTCTCGTGGTTACTCTTTTAACAGGCTTTGCGCCGCTGAACGGACTTGCCGAGACCAAGAATTTAAGCCTTCTCGAGGCCCGTCGCTGTGAAGTCAACCTCGAATCGAATCCCTTCCAGGCCACCGTACCTCAATCAGCCGAAGCCCACGAGCGCTTCGCGCAAGCCGCCGCCCTAGCGCGCAGGGATCTGAATTTCTTTATCGCCAATCAAGATAAGTACGGACTCTCGCAAGAGCAGAAAGAATTGATTGGTCTAGACTTTCTCTTGAGCTCAGTGATTCCCAAGGTTTCGACATGTCAAAACCGAAGTTGCTTTCGCGAGCAAATGCAAGCTTGGGGAAAATGGCTGCCGCCTCGCCTGAAAGCGCTCGGCATTTCGGAAGAGGTACGAGCCGGCTGGCTCGAAAAAATTCCGCCGGCTCCAGCTGGAGAGGACTATATAAACTCTCAACTTGCAACCCTGCAGCGGATCTATGTGGGCCTTTACGCTTTAGATCTCCGCGATTCCTCGCAACCTCAAACCGCAAAAGTCATCCTCGACAAGCTGAATGGGCTTACGGATGCTCAAATTCATGTCAACGAGTTTGTTGAGTCTGATATCGCCGGCAAAAATTTACTCAAAACGATAGTCGTTGAGGGCCCAAAGAGCTGGAGAGGTGGCGGAGTGCTTTTGCATCTCTACCTCAGTGGCTCCGTTCGTTTTACCGAGATGAAGCTAGAGAAAGAGGTTCGGGAGAAAATCGCAATCGCGATGCTTAAGGAAACTAGCCGACGGCCCTTGAACATAGGAAATCTCATCCGAGATTTTGACATTCAAGATGTAAAAATCCAACAAGACGTTCGCGCAAAAGCCACTGCGGCAGATCAGATCGAAGTTCTACGCCAGCAAATCCAGATTTCGAGCCAAGATTTGGAGAAGATCGAACAACTTTTGCTTGAGGTTCGTAAAGAGTCCCGATCTTCATTCATGGGCTCGAGCGCCCCACATCGCAAAGTCCTGCTCCGTCTCGCGGGAACGCCGGCAATACCCGAAGCGTTCCTACGCAAGATGCTAGATACGTTGAGCATCGCAAAGTTCGATTACGGCGACTTCGAATTTTGCGCCGACCTATCACTCGCTGGTCTGGCTCGAACACTCGATTTCGGTTATCGTTTGAGCCCGGATGCACATCCTTTCGATTCATTAATTCAATCCATGTCTGCAGCATCGCGAGCCGCCACAATCGAGTTCTATATCAAAAAAGGCCACTACCTAAGTCTCCCCCTCACCGTTTTTGAAACGCTTCCCAATGGACGGGAGCATGCCTTTCGCGTAGCCCTCCGATGGTCCGATGAAAATTTGAGCGAGGAAACGATCAAGAAGATTGTCGATATGAGCCGCGCACTGAATTTTACAGAGGATCAAATTCGGGAGATCGCACGGCAGAACTACAATCTCGCCATGGCCCTGGGAATCGACAAACTCAATGTCGACGACTTTAGATTTCTCCTTGCCAAATGGGCGAAGCGGCTCGCAGGAATCGACAAAATTTCTCAGACCGACGTCAACAGTGGCAGCACGCTACTCGCCCTCGCGAAGAAACATCTCAACGAAGAGTCAAAATTCGAAATCTTGTTCATTCTCGCTCCGAAGTACAGCCGTTTTATGAATTTACTAAACAACCTCGGACTCGCTACCTATTTCCGCACGGAAGAGAGACTGCGCTTCGCGATGAACCCGATCCAGACGATCAACGCGACTTCGAAAGAACTCTTGCCGAAAATCGACGACGAAACGCCCGCGGGTAAAGTTCATTCGGGATTGCAAAGTTTTGCTCACCTTGCACCCTCGCTCTTTCCCCCGAGTCAGGCCAACGACGTGCGTCCGATGACCAACGCTCACTCGATTCTCTCGGCCGTGTCGCTGCGGACCGAGCTCGAAATTCGGCTTGGATATTCACTCACGCAACTCAGTCCCCTCGAACTGGCCGCGGTGACGCTCGGGCTGGACGTCGAAACTCTACGCAAGGCGGATTTCAGCCAAGGTCAAATTGCCGATCTGATTATATCGGCTCGCGATATCTCGCGCAGCTGCGGTCTTTATTGTTTGAGCCGTTTTAACTATGAATTCGATCTTACAAAGAAGAAAAACAAGGAATCGTTTCTCTCGCTGGTAACCACGATGCGCGACTATGCCGCACTTCGCACCGCGAAGGATCTCCAGCTTTCAGACCTGGCGCAAAAGATAGGTAAAGTCGATGCGCAGAGTCTCGCTGAGGCTGAAAAGTTCCTGCAAAACGAAGTGGTGGCTGCAGTCCAAAATATCTTCGCCGGCCAGTTAAAAAATTTCGACTACGAGCGCTTTCGCAAGTTGAACGCGGAGTGGGGCGATCTCAAACCCATTTGGACTCTGGTCGCCCGCTACAAGCAAAGTCATCCCATCGAAATTCCCGTTCTCGGACGAATTTTCGAACATTCGCTCAATGGGACTTTTAGAGATTACAAGTATATGGGCGATCCGTCGGATAGTGAAGACCAGAAAGCGGCCAAGGAACAGCTGTCTAGTTTGCGCGATCAGGACGACGTGAGAGTGCTGCAAACTCCTCGCTCAAACCTGCAGTTGCATTCGTCGTCCGCGGATGTGGAGGTCACCGACCAACAACTTTTCAATCAGAGCACTGTTATAATTACGACTAATGTGGTTCCGAATCTTTCGCGCAAGGGTATTAGGCTGAGTGACGCTTCGGCTGCGGACGCGCACACCCTTTTAATGATTCTCCCTACGAGTCCTAGTAATCCTATAGACATGATCGAGCAGATCATGCGCGATCCCCGCTTGCAAAACGGTGCCCAGACCGGTGACCGAGTTTTTGCAGCACTGATCTCTGCGCTCTCCGATGCGAAAGACTTGAATACCCGGCGTATGGTCGCCCGTATGTCCTTGGCCATGGCGCAAAAGCACCTGGTTCCTGCGCTCTCGAACCGCACTGAAGAAACGCAAGAGACGATCAATGATTTGCGTGAACTCAATCAAAAGTTAACACCTGCAGTTTCTACCGGAGGCAGCGCGATTGTTTTTGTAACGACCCTTCACCATCCGAAAACTCTGCTCTCGATTGGCGACTGGGTTCAAGCGGCGTCATGCCAGAACTACAAAACCGGTGGAATGATCCAAACACTTCCGAGCTATGTGATCGACGCGAACATCACAGCCGTGGCCGGTTATGCCTTAACTAACAGTCACTTTGCGGGCGGAGATAAAGAGTTCCACCTCCTGCAAGCGGCGATCAAAGCGAAGTCTACGATCCATTCTCAGTTTGATGAGATCAATAAGGTGATCACATTCACGTGGAACGACAACGGCGTGGATTCTAAGTTGAGCACCAAGCCGATTCCCTACGCGTATCATCGTCAAATTGTTCGTTTGGGCGCCCTTTCCAGCGACAAAGGACCGGGACTGTTTATGGAGCGCGCCTACACGCAGTCGCACTTCGCAGGCGGCACAATCGAAACTCAGGCGCGAAGGCTCGTTGAATCCATGGCCACCGATATGCGAGCTGAAATGGGCCAATCGATGCGGATCACGGGCTCACGTAACGCTTTGGGAGGATATACAGATGCTGGCGGCGGAGTGCAGGGTAAAGGATCGGCCTACTATCTCAATCAGTAATTAGCCCCATCCCCGATCACCATCCGAGCCTATTCACCTGGGAATTGCTGACAGTTTCTAAATCCGACAAGGTCCGGCCCAAGCGAATAAAACATTTGATTCATTGTTACGGCAGTAGCGAGGTCGACCAGTCTTGTTTTTAGCTCGTTGTGACCCAAAATCAGGGATGATGATCAGGGGGTTTATGATTCGCGACGCGCTCTTTCTTATTGTTTTGGGAGGACAGAGTCGACGAGCCGGGCTGCGGTTTCACTCATCCGGCGTCCTCCGCAACTGGGGCAGAATCCCCGCCGCTTGCAGCTAAACGGCACAGCATCTCGAAGTTGCATCCATCGCATTTTGCGCGCAAGAATCTCCGTCTCGAAAAGAGCCTTGAACGTGAGCCAGTTCTCGGGCTTGTGGCGTTGATAGGTGAACTCTTTGGGCGCTTTCTCGACCACGCGACCAGAGCCCACTGCAAGATTGCGCCAAGGCTCATCTCATCCACGCCGTAGGCTTAGCGTTGGCGAGTGTCCAGTTAAGCTCGCCTTTCGGATCGATTCGACTCAAAGAAAATCTTGAGTTCGGGCATGGGCAAATCTACCAAATAATGGGCAAGCGGTTGCGGCCGTAACCCCTAGCGAGTGACATTTTGCGTATCCACCTGTTAGATCCCGGCGGCCTAACCCTTAAGGATTTCAATTGTTTGAGAAAGGCCGCTAATCCCGCAGCTCTTTATAAAAATGCAGCCCGATTGATGGAGTAAAAATATCGCCGGTCACATCCTGCGCGAGGTGCACGCGGCGGAAGGCGATCTCAGGCGCAATCGCAACCCACTTAATCGGAATCTCCCAGCCGACGCCACCGTAATAGCCGTAGCCATTCAACCGCTCATAAGTGCCGTTGGTGCGGAGCGAGTTCCAGGATAGGCCGCCACGCAAGAAACCCTTTAAGCCCGACACTGGAAAGTACTTTGCCTCTAAGCCCGCCACCGCCAGCTGAATGTCACCACCGAAACGGGGCCCGGCCTCAGACGGACCGTCACTACGGGCGCCGCCGATCACTGGCCCCAGCGCCAAACCCACG
>JALHOQ010000122.1 GCA_022842925.1 Bdellovibrionales bacterium | reverse complement strand
AGGGGGGCTCGTCTACTTTTTTCTGCCGCGCTGGGCTGCAAAAAGTCGACGAGCACCTAATTTGTTTCTCCGGCCTGCTTTTCGGCTTCGGCCTTTAGTTTTTTGATCTCGGCGGAGTCTAAAAGGTGCGAAATTACGTATTCGCCCTCTTTCTTTTGCCCAAAAAAGATCCAGGCCTTGTCGACCTGAAGGGGTAGGGTCAGAGGATTCCCGCTGAGTTGCACCGATTGCACCAGCTGCCCTTTATTGGGGGTGTAGATGCAGAAGTGCTTGTTCGAGCACGCACTCCACACCGTCCAACCCTTGTGCAGCCAATCCATTTTGTATTCTTCAATATGCTTCGCGCTCAGGCGCACCGACCAGGTGTCGGTGAGCGGACTCTTGTTTAAGGAGTTGTAGGTCCACAGCACCTTGCCCAGCTTGGCGTCAACGGCCACGATCTCGCCACCCGCTAGCTGAATCGACAGACGGTTGGCAATCGGAATAAATGAGGGCGCATTGGCCGGAGCTTTCGCCAATTCCACTTCCCAGTCGACTTTGCCTTTTTTGGTGGCGTCTAAACGTGTCAGCTTTGAGCCGAGAGTGGACACGTAGACTTGGCCCTCGACCACCGCGGCGGGACCTTGAATCGGATCGGTCAAAGTCTGAGTCCATTCGATCTTCCAATCCTTGGTGTCGATGGCCATGACCTTGTTGTCGGCGGTCACAATCAAAGTGTCGCTGTCCGGCCCCTGCGAGACCAGAAACCCCGGTTTAATATCGAGCTTCGGCGGATTTGCAGTCACCTTGCCATCCGCGCGACGAATAATGGCCCATTCGCTGGTCGTCGTGCCTTTGACCGGAATAACGATCAGATCCTTCCACAAGAAGGGTTGGGCAATCAGTTCTTTGTCTACATTGGTGAGCCACTTGATGCTGCCGTCGGATTTACTCAGAGCCAAAACTTCACCCGTAGGATGGGTCACGTAGGCGGTGGTCTCATCGAGAAGAACGGGCGCCATGGCCTTATCGTCTTTGATCTCATTGGCGCGAAATTTCCAGCGCAGTTCACCCTCGAGCCCGATGCTCATCACCCACGGACTCTTACCCGTCAGGTAAAAACCGCTGCCGTCGTGGGCGATATTCTTCACCGCAAAACCGTCCACTCCGTGTTCCACCGGATAGGTTTTGTACTCTTCGTAGTTTTTGCTGCGCGGAGAGCCGAGAGGATCGACTCCATTCCGTTGAAAGTTTAAACGATCGAAGTAGGTCGGGGCCGCCGCTTTAGTCGCGGCGGGTGGTTGGGCGGGAATCGTAAGAATCGAGCTGGCCGATTCCCCACGACTCATAACCGCGCGCAGTTCATGATGGGAATAGAGATAGGGATTCCCCATAAAGAGCAGGTAAATCACGACTCCGCTGTAGAGAACAAACAGCAGAAGCCAGTACCACCTTATCTGTCGGCCGTCATAGTCCATTTGACCTCACCCAGTTTCTTAAAAGTCAGATCCGCCGAACAGAAGTCCCGCACTTCAAAAGCCCGGTAGGTCGAATTGTCGCGATAGCTGCGGATATCGAGCGCGCTCGAAAGTGTGACAAAGTCGGGGTCCGCCTGCAGCTGCGTGCACATTCCCTTTAGATCAAGAAAGCGCATATACACATTGCACTTCATTGCCGGCTGGCGCGACATCTGCGGTTGCACATTGATCTGCTCGACGCGTTTTTTGTAAATGGCAAAGGTTCGTTGTTCACAATCTTCCTGCGCAGCTTCGGGATGAAGGGCCCAAATATCGAGAACGTTCTTCACTTGCGAACCATGGCTAAATCCCAGAAATGGCGTCAACTGAGCCGTCCAAAACATGGCGAGAAGAACTCCGCCCAATACGAACGAAGGTTCGGGCCGAATAAACGACTGATAAATGTACTCCCGCTCCTGCCTCCGCAATTCGAACTCATCGAAGAGGATGTAGAGCAAGGCGCCCAGTCCGGTGGACGTGGCCAGAAGCTCGCCCATATAAAGGTGCGTGCATTCAAAGAAAAAGAGTAGCAACCATCCCGTCCAAAAATACCGGGCGTCGCGGAAGAGCAGGGCCACGCTCCCAATCATCTGCACGAGCAAACTCAGCGCCGCGAACCATTCCGCTAACTTAACCGGGATAGCTAAATGTTCTCTGTACCAGTTTCCGCTCAGCCATTCCGGTGAGGCCTGCGACAACCCCCGGGCGGCGAAGAACGACACGATCAAAAACCGCATTAAGCGGTGTTTGCTCGGGATCAACAGAAACGCGAACGACATAAAGAAGATGAAATAGCCCTCGTTCGAGCTGAGGCGCAAATCCTGAAAATAGAGCGACATGCCGCACAGCATTCCAATCATCATCAGGTAATAGCCGAGGGCCACGAAATCGGAGAGCAGGAGAACAAAAGCGGCCAAGGCCATAAAGACCGCGTAGCCGTAATAGAGACCGGTGAGAACTTCGATCGGAATGGCGCGCAGCCAATCGCAATTCTCCATCAGCGACCAACACATGGGTAGGCCCTGCTTAACGAACTTCAGCGGCAGCCCGCCGTCATCCCACCAAAGGTAGAATTGGAGGACGTGAAACAGCGCAAGAAGAGCGCCTAAAGTCTTAAGCGATCCGGACTTTTTGATTTCCCAGATGTTGTTCTTTAAATATTCCATTTATGAGGCTTTCCAATCTTTCAACAGATGGGGGCTCTGTAAACCCGTGAAGCAATGCATTGTGTTCACGGTTGAACGCGACTTTTATAGTACCCGATCGTGTATTCGGCGCCTGAGAGCAAGCTTAAGACCACACTGACCCAGAGTCCGTAGTACCCGATGTCCGCAATCGGAATCTTGAACAGCGGCTCGTAGACCAGAAGACAGGGAATCGCGACCATTTGAAAAGCGGTTTTCCATTTTCCGAATGGCTTTGCGCCAATGATCATATTGTTGGCGGCAGCTACGGAACGGATGCCCCCAATAAAAATATCGCGAGCTAGAAAGAGAAAGACCATGATCGGATCGACCCGGCCCATGGCCAAAAGCATGATGATGGCCGAGAGAACGAGGATCTTGTCGGAAATGGGGTCCATCAGGCGGCCCATGTTCGATTCGACGTTGTATTTGCGGGCGAAGTAGCCGTCGAACCAATCGGTCAAGGAGCCGAGAATGAAGAGGATCGCGGCGGCCCATCCGGACCAGCTCCATCCCGACATCAAAACACCGAGAATGACCGGGGCGAGCGCGGCCCGCGAATAGGTCAGCCAAGTCGGCAGATTGTGTTTCCAGCTGGAATGCATCTACAATCTATAACTCGATGTCGCAGCTATTTCTAGCATTGATTGTCAGTCTGTTTGCTTGGGGGGACGTTCCGTTTTGGAAGGCCAAGGACAAGGTTTATGCGCGAGTGCAGAACCGCGAAATCATCGTCTCGGTCAAAGAAATGCCGGCCGAATCTCCCTTTAAAAAACGCCTGGCGATGAGCGGCGCGGGCCAGCTCGACACACCTTGTTCTTTTGCCTTTTCGTTGAGCGAGGACTTCACCAAAGTCGCGGCTGAGAGTGGTTACATGGAAAATATCCGTTATGACCAAGCGACGGGCGTGTTGGCCGCGCGCATCTCGGCCTACGGTTACAAAGCCGACACCGAAATCGAAATCCGTTCGCGTAAACCCGACAGTGCTGAGCCGTTTCACAGTTTTGAGGTGCGCAAAGGGCCTCTATCAGGCCTGAAGGGGCGGTTCACGTACTATGAGGCTGCGGTGAAGAATAAGCGGTGCGATGTGGGCATGGACGGAAATTACGGCTACGATCGGTTTCCACTGCCGCAGTTTTTTTTGCGCTTTGGGATGGAAGTGATGTTTCAGCGCATGGCCGCACGCCTGCGCGGATACGCCGAGGGGCTTTATGGCAAAACCGAATCACCATGAACAGCGTCGCTTTCCGCGCGTCGCGATCGCGACTGATATTGCCGAGGCTCGGGGCGAACTGAAGGCCTTGATTACGTGGCCGAATCTAGAGGTCTCTTCTCTCACCGATTTAAGCTACAAAGGCATGGCCGCCCGCCGTCCGGGCCTTTTTCCCTTCGCCGCGCAACAGGTGGTGGACCTGCATATGGCGCTCGGCATTCAGCCGTCGTTTCGGGTTCAGACGCGAATCGTGTGGTTTGATTTGGAAGCGGTGGGGTTGGAGTTTAAACAGTTGCCGCCTGAGGGGCATCTTGCCATGACCGAGTACCTCGATGCCCGATTATTAGGCGCTTCACTGCGCCAGGTGCAGACGGCGCTGATCGATTCCTCCAATAGTTTCGACTTCTGGTTGCAAGGGCCGTCGGGAACCGATGTTTTTGTATGGATGAAATCGCCGATGATCATCGAGCAGGTGCATGTGCATTTGGACGAGGTCAGCGTGCATTTGGAGCGTGAGAAAAAACTTACAAAGATCGGCTCGGCGGAACGCAAAGCCCTTCTGATCCTATCTCAGATGGACAAACCGGATCTGCCTATGGAAGAATTCGTCCGCTCATGTCTTTAGACGCATTTCATTACGACCGCCGAGTCGCATTTTCTGATACCGACGCCATGGGCGTCACTCATCACGCCAACTACCTGCGCTACTGTGAGGAAGCTCGCGTGGCGTGGATGCGGGCCCGCGATTTGGCCGAAACCCATTGGCCCCATTCGGATCGGGTTTTGGCCTTGTTGCATTATCAGGTGTGGCATATGCGGCCCTGTACATTTGACGACTTAGTGCGCGTGTACCTGCAGGTGCGGCGGGACGGATTGAAGATTCACTTTCAATATGCGATTTACAAAGGCGAAGAGCGGATTTGTGAAGCCGAAACTTTGCATGTCGCGGTCGACACCAAACTCAAGCCCGTGCGGCCCCTGCCGCAGTTTCTGAACGTATTGGAGAAAGAAAAATGGACCGAAACCTGGCTCTCGAATTTGTAAGGATCACGGAGGCCGCCGCTCTGGCGAGCGCTCGCTTTATGGGTCGTGGCGATGAGAAAGCCGCCGATCAAGCCGCTGTGGATGCCATGCGCAAGGCATTTGACTCGGTCAATATCGATGGCGTCGTCGTGATCGGAGAAGGGGAGCGGGACGAGGCGCCTATGCTCTACATCGGTGAAAAAGTGGGGCGTCGCGGTTCGGATTCACCGGCCATTGACATCGCTCTGGATCCGCTTGAGGGGACCACGATCTGCGCCACCGGCGGTGTCGGCTCGATTTCGGTGATCGCCGTCGCCGAGCGTGGCAATTTCTTACACGCGCCGGACACATATATGGAGAAGATCGCCTGCGGCCCCCGTGCTCGCGGGAAAATTTCTTTAAACAAAACACCCGAAGACAATGTGAAGATCGTCGCCGATGTTTTGCAGAAAAAAGTGGAAGACGTAACGGTGGTGATTTTGGATCGTCCGCGCCATCGTGAGTTGATTGAACGGGTGCGAGCCATGGGCGCGCGCATTCGCTTGATTGGCGACGGCGATGTCTCAGCGGGGATCGCGCCCTGCTGGGAAGAGAGCGGAATTGATTTACTGATGGGCACGGGCGGCGCGCCCGAGGGCGTGATTACAGCGGCTGGCAACAAGTGTTTGGGTGGCGATTTTGAAGGCCGCTTGAAGTTTCGTAACGACGGCGAACGCGAACGCGCCTTAAAGATGGGAATCAAAGATCCCGATAAGGTTTTTACCTTAGAAGAATTGGCGCGCGGCTCAGTGATGTTTTGCGCGACCGGCGTGACCGATGGCCCGTTGCTTAAGGGCGTGACGACCTTGCCCGGCGCGCGCGCACGAACACACTCCATCGTCATGCGTTCACACACCGGGACCATTCGTCGCGTAGAGGCCGAGCATAATTTCAATATCAAGAACTGGTAGGTACCTGGTTCTTTTTTCAGAAGCGTTGAGTTAAATGGCAATTATTGAACTTAAATGTTTTCACTGCGCCGGCGATTTGAAGTTCACCGATCGTATTGGCTTACGCGAAGAGTGTGGCTCGTGCCGCAACGACGTGCACGTCTGCAAGAACTGCCGCTTCTACGATCCCAAGGCCTATAACGAGTGCACGGAGCCGTCCGCCGAAGTCGTGCGTGAAAAGGATCGAGCCAATCACTGCGAATACTTTCAAGCCGGCTCAGGCGCCGGCGGTGGCGGTAAAGCCAAGTCAGATCTTCTGGCCGCAGCCGAAGCCCTGTTTAAGAAGAAATAGGTGCTCGTCGACTTTTTGCAGCCCAGCGCATAATCAGCTTGGCCCGGGCAGAGTTGCGAGCTTGGTTTTCAGTGACGAGCGGCCAGGCCGACTGATAATTTTGCCTTCGCCTCTCAGATGCGAATAGATCAGACTATCTCGGAATTCTCCACCCAAGAAAATGTTTTGCTTTAAACAGCCTTCGAAGTGGAATCCCAGAATTTCGGGCACTCGGGCCGAGCGGGAATTCGTAGGATCGCAACGAATTTCGACACGATTGAAGAATTCATGGCAGGCGTTGGTCAAAACTTCCACCGCTTCGCTTATATAACCATGGCCTTCGAACCGGCCTAAAATCCAATACCCAATTTCGCAACAGGAGTTGAGCCAGTTGATACTGTGCACGCCCACATTGCCAAGGTATTGGCCGTTCTCAACCAGAAAAATTCCGTAGTCGAAAAATTCATACTGATCCCATTTCGCATGAGTGGATTCAATATAGGCCCGTTCATCATCCACGGTGCGGGTGAACTGAACCCAAGGCATGTAGCGCTCCAGGCGGGTCCGATCCTGTTCCACATACGAGAACATCGTCTCGGCTAGCTTTACATCGTGCTTTTTTAAGATCACTCTGGTTGCGAGAATCTGTTCAGGCAGGCGGGATTTATCCATTGCCGATTCATTTCCCACCGGATAGCGCCTGTCAACGCTTTACCCACTCGGCCCGGGCCGAGTGGGTGGGCTAGCTCAGCATTCCAAGCGGCATTTGAGGGCCGAACAGCTCGGCGTAGATTTGATCGATGAATTTGCGCTGAACTTTCGCTTGCTTGGGAATCCTATCGTACAGGGTCCTAATTCTTTGGGCGATCTGCTCTTTTTGCTGACCGTTTAACACCAAATACGCTTGACGAAGATGAAGAAGGGAGCCGGCCGCGATCAACGGCGCTTGTTTCTCAATTAGGTCTTCTGTGGGAACCATGGTCGCGCAGTGGGCCACGTTGCCCTCTTCGCAAAATAGTTTATAAAACTGCCAATCTCCGTTAGCAAACTGAAGTGCGGTTCGATCCCCTTTTAAGCTTAGCTCTTCAAGATCCTTGGCGATGGCTTGGTGCTTTGAGTTCTTTGGCACATCCTTCACCAGCGGCCCGCCAAGCAGAACCCTTAAGTAGGCATTGGCAAGGTATCGAGCTTCGTGATCCGCCTTTTGCTGGATTTCGAAAAGGCAGTCGAATGCTGCGGTCCGCGCTGCAGTGGATTTCGCATTTAGAATTCGGTGCTCATACTTGCGAACGCCATCGATATCCAGATCACAATCTCCGAAGGCGATGGTCGGGATGCCCAAGCTTACCGTAAGTAAAAGGCGCAATATGAAATCCATAAAGCCTCCTCGTCTGATTGTATTAGAAGGGGTGTTGGATACAATCGGTCTTGGACATTGGTCAGGTTAAACAGACCCACTCGGCCCGGGCCGAGTGGGTTCACGGATTGACTCATTGAGAGATCAGGCGGTGGCCTGATCTGTCTTGGAGGCTTAGTTACCCTTCACTGGGGTCGCGCCACCGCTACTGCCACGGGGCTGATCCAGCTGCTTTAAGATCGCGGCTACGCGATGCAAATTCGAAACGTAATCGCTGATAATTAGATGGTTGGTATGAGTGTAGGGCACCAGTTCGCCATTTGCGGAGGTCAGAACGCGCAGCTGCTTGTTTACCTCATCAGCCGAAACGTGCTTCAGCTTCACCATCCACGTCACCATCTTGTCGGGCCTGAGCGGTGGCAAAGTCTCCACCACCTCGATCATATTGCGCTGTATAGCCCGGGCCTGCAAGACCAGCCATGTATCGCCTTGCTTTGAAAAAGCGAGACCATTGATCATCAAAGCGGTGGAAAGCTGGTTGAAGGCCTCCTCAAGCGAGATGGGGCCCGGGTTGAAGATCGAAACTTTTCCTCGCACCTGAGGATCGACAATTATTCTTTGGCCGCTGGCTTTGGCATAGTCTTCCAACAATTTCACAATATCCGCATCGCGGAAATTGAACTTGATCGTGGCCGACGATGGTTGCGGGGCCGCGAATGCGGAAAGGCTGAAGACCGTGCCGATTATTACCAGAGGAAACATAATAAGTTTCAACATCAAAACCTCCTAAAGCACTCATTCTCCTCACCGTTGATCGGTTGTAAAGCGAATGAGTGCGATTTCATTTCCACTTAACCTCAGGTCCTGGTCTTGACCGCGGGGTTAGTTCTGCCATCCTACATATGGGGGTAAACTGCATATGATTCGTCGCGGCGGCTTTCTTTTGTTGTGTTCGCTTTGGATGAGCAGTGTCGCACATGCCAATGTGGTGGGCGCGGATACTCAGAATTTCAACCCAACCAATGACGGACTCGATTTCGTGACCGTTCACTCCTCGGAGACTTTGAATCCGGGACTGATCAATCTTGGTTTTTTCTTAAACTACGCCGTCAATTCGTTGCCGAACTACGAAACAAGCGGAACGGGAGCCTCGCGAACAAACTTCAAAGATACATTGTTGTCCGCGGATATGAATCTTGCCGTTGGAATCCTTAACAATTGGGAGGCGGGTTTAAGTTTTCCTTTTTTGCTCGCCCAATCCGTCGACAGCGATTTGACCAGTTTTCGTGGTGAATTCGCCCGCAACGGTCTTACCGAAGTCCGCCTAATGACCAAGTATCGTATATTTGGAGACCATGACCACGGCTTGGCCGCCGTACTATCGGCCAACTTTAACCAGATAGAAGACAACCCTTTTCTCGGTGACGGCGCCGGTCCGACCTACAACATCGAACTCGCCGGCGACAAGGCTTTCGGTAAGTTCGCAGTGGGCCTCAATGCCGGCTACCGCATTCGCAATCCAGGCAGCAAACTCGCTACAGTTCCCATCGAACCGATCGACGATGAATACATCGCCTCGACCGCCGTCAGCTATCTTGTGACCAGCTGGGATACGAAAATCATCGCCGAAATCTTTGGTAGCTTCCCCAAGGAGTCACGTCAGTTTGTGAGCGACCGTGACGATTCGACATTGGAATTTCTATTGGGCGCGAAGCACGACATTACCCGCCAGCTGGCCTTCCATGCCGGTGCCGGTACCGAGATCATGCATGGCACCTCCTCGCCCGACTGGCGCGTCTATACGGGTGTGAATTACGTAATCGGCCCCTTGTTCAGCAAACCCCGCGACGTTTTTGTGAAAGTGGGCGGGGAGCCTTTGAAATCGATGGAAGACATGGACACGGGCGATCCGTTCGCTGGCAATCCGGATGTGAACGAGGCCTTCTTAGCCCGCGATGTTTTGTTTGAATTCAACAGCGATCAGCTGCAGCCAGAAGCGATTGAGAGTTTACGACGACTGGTGAACTACCTGAAAAAACCGCCCGGGTTTCAGTCGCTGGTGATCGAAGGGCATACGGATTCCGTGGGCAGCGCGACTTACAATTTGAATTTGTCTCAGCGTCGCGCCGAGAGCGTGCGTAAGGCGATTGTGGGGCTCGGGGCTCCGGCCGCGAAGGTTCGGGCGATGGGATTTGGTGAGTCGAAGCCGATCGCGGATAACGGCAACTATCAGGGCCGCGCCATGAACCGGCGTGTGGAGTTTAAAGTCCGCCGGTAACAGTACCGGCAGACCTTCTTGTCTAGAAAGCGGTTTCTTGTCCTGCCGTGGGTTGCGCCTGGGCGGCCCGCGGCTGAGCTTGCGTCTTGGGGCGCAGGTCACGGGCATGCCACTTCTCACCATTGGCCGGATTAATATCCGACTTGGTCATGAATTCCATTTCCACTCGACCCTCGGTCACTTTGTGCTGTTCGAGGATGGCGCGCAGAGTATCGGCCGGCACGTTCACGCGAGTGTAGCGGGTGTCGTTGCCGCGAGTGTCGGTCATGATTTCCTGATAAGCCGGGCCGGCGATGCCTTCCGGGCACGCACCGTCTTTGCAACCGCCGAAGAACGTGGCGATTTGCTGGCCTTGGGCGTTCAAGATCTTGACCTGCATGCTGGTGAAGTTAATGGCGCGCGGGTCGACATTCGACTTACAGATGTAGGAGTGGTCGATGCGCATCTTAAAGTCGGTGTACTGACCGATTTGGTTGAGCTCAGTCGAGAACTGGGACTTGTGCTTCACCACATTGGCCATTTCGGC
>JALHOQ010000121.1 GCA_022842925.1 Bdellovibrionales bacterium | reverse complement strand
AAAATACGAGAAGGATGAGCGCTTCGAAGAGGCGATTGCCCAATTCTCCACGGTTAAAAACAAGCATCCCTATTCTAAGCTGGCCACCGAAGCGGAGCTTCGCATCGCCGAGATCCACTTCAAACGTGAAGAGTTTATTGAAGCTCAGAATGCCTACCAGGTATTTAAGGAAATGCACCCTTCGCACCCCAAAATCGATTACGTCACCTTCCGTTTAGGTCTTAGCTTCTATAACCAGCTCCCTGGAACCATCGATCGGGATCTCGGCGTCGCCGAACGGGCCATTCTCTATTTTGACGAAGTCACGCAGTCGTTCCCTTCGAGCTCGCATGTCAAAGAGGCGCGCGAACATAAAACCAAGGCCCTCAAGATGCTGGCCGAGAAAGAGTATTACGTCGGCCACTTCTATTTCATTCGTGATAAGTGGGAAAGCGCCCTCGGCCGCTTTGAAGACTTGCTGAATCGCTATCCGAATCTAGGCTTCGATGCGAAAGCTCTTTACGGAGCTGCGGTAAGCGCGTTTAAAATCAAAGATGTGCCCAAAGCCAAGGGGCATTATCAACGATTGATGAGCCAATTCAAAGGTTCAGAGGAAGCTGAGAAAGCGAGGCGTGAAATTGGAGACCGTATCTAACGACGACATGCTGACCACCGCCCGCGAATATTTTCGCGAGAACAAGTATTCATTAGCCGAGCCGATTCTCAATCAGTTGATACTAAAAAACGCGAAATCGCCCGAGGTCTTTCATATGCTGGGGACGATTTATTACGACCAGGGCAAATTTAATAAAGCGATACGGGCCTTTCGCCGGGCTCTCGAGCTGGAACCGACCTTTACCGATGCCAGCGTGGGCCTCAGTATTATTCTCAACGACATCGGCAAATACGAGGAAGGCCGCAAGGTCTTTGACGAAGCGCGCGAGCTTCTTGCCCGCCAGTCTTCGCAAGATGATCCCTACATCAACGAAAAGTTCAGCATTAAGCATGACGAACTGGGCGAACTGTACTTCCAGCACAATCGCTATAAGGACGCCCTCGATCAGTATTACAAGGCCCTCACCCTCTCAAACCGCAAGCCCGAGCTCACTATGAAGGTAGTGGAATGCTATATGCGGCTCAATGAAACCGACAAAGCATTGCGTGAACTGCGCAATTTGATAAAAGAGTATCCGGGTTTCTTGAGCGCCCGTGTTCGCCTCGGCCGGATTTTATTCGATACAGGCGATGTGGGGGGCGCAGTGGAACAGTGGGAAGCCACAGTCCAACGCGATCAAAATCATATTGAAGCCCAACGATTGCTTCGCCAAGCCCAGGCTGTAACACAGCCGCGCGGGCACGCGGAAATGTAGATAGGAGTACGAATGGGACAAGTGCGCGAGGGAATGATCCCCTCAATTACCAAAGTTGAGATTGACGAAATGGTCTCCGAACTGGCGCGCGAAATCGAGCGCGACTATGAGGGTAAGGAACTCGTCATCATCTGTCCGCTTAAGGGGTCGATCCCTTTCGTGGCGGACCTGTCCCGCAAGATTAAACTTCCCCAGCTGGTCGACTTTGTGTACGTGACCTCGCCAAAAGGTGAGAGCTGCCGGATCATCAAGGATATCTCAGTGGATATTCTCGATAAGCACGTGCTGATCGTGGAAGAGATCATTGATGCCGGTCGAACCTTGAGTTTTTTAAAGTCGCGGATTCTCGCCTCGCATCCCGCTTCAGTAAAAATTGTGGCTCTGCTCGATAAACCGGCTTTGCGCGAACTGCCGATTCACCCGGATTACGTTGGCCGGTCGATTGAAGACCGCTTCGTGATTGGCTACGGCATGGATTCCGAAGAAGTCGGCCGAAACTATTCCGATATCTATAATTTCGCTCAGTAAAGAGTCTTAGAAGTAGTTCATAAGATCTACAGTGGCCCGGCTCGCATTCAGACTGTTCCGCCCGATCCAGGGATAATGGTAACCGAGCGAGGCGACCCATTTATTTTCGATTCCGCCACGAGCGCCGTTGTTCGTGATCAGGTATTGCAGTCCCACGCGCGTCTGATGAATCTCCTGGTCCGTTTGACGAGAAAACGAGGAGTACTCTTGAGCTCCTGATCCGTAACTGTCTTTGGCCTTATTAAGATAGGCGTACTCCAGATTCAAATCGACCCGACGCGAATACTTGAATTCGACATCCGCTGAAACCCACCAGTAGTCACCGAGATTGCGCGACACTTTGGGATCAATTCGGCGGAATTCATTTTCTTCAGAAACTCGCGCGCGAACCTCGTCCGATAGCTGCGCCACGAATCCGAGGCGGGAACCCAGGGTCCACCGGCGCATGCGGTAGTCCACCATGGAGGTGAGACCCATGTCGACTTGCCCGCTGTCATCGGAGGTTTGAATGTAGTCATCGAGGTCAGGATTTCGCGCGGTCGGGAAGCGCACCAACTGCTGGAGCGACCATTGCCACCGGTAGCTTTGCTTTAACAACACCTGACTCAAAAGGCTGATATCGCCCCAATCCCAGCTACTTCGCTGGTCCGGAATCTGGTCGTATCCGGAGTTGGCCAATTCCTCTTGTGAGACCTCAAGTACCTTTTGTTTGATCCCGCTGCTGGAGCTTTGTCGCGTCCGCTCCGTGGCCGCCAGCCCAGGGCTCAGTTCGATCCGCGCCTGCGCCAGGGTTTTGCGGTGAATGAGTGGGACGTGGAAGCCAATCATCCAACGCTTCATTAGACCGTAGGCCCAATTGACATGAAAGCCGGCTTCTTCCCGACTCACATCGTAGGCCGCCGTGGCTGCGATATCCGTGTCGCGCAATCCCTTGGTCCGCATAAATTCGACCAGCTCGGCTTTGCCGGCGACGGTCTGCTCGCCGTCGACCAGCTGACGCCAAGACACGCTTCTGCGATAAGGTTTACCGAGGGCTTGGGGTTTGCCGCTGTTAGCAAAACGATCCGAGATTTTTTGGTAACTGCTTTGAAAGGACCAAACCTGCTGCCCGGGTTGGATTGTCCTAGCCCTAAGCCAAGTTCGCGAATCAAAAAGACTGACTTCCGCCCTTGCCAGAAAGGAGGCCGCAAGAATCACGGTGAGGCTCAACAGCTTCAAAAAGAACACCTGAAATCTCCGAAATGCTAAAGAGTCTGACTATTTAACGCAATGAGTAAAAATCGTCAAGGAGCCTGAAAGGAATTCAGGATAACGATTTAGCTGACCAACATATTGACGACAAAAAAGATCACGACCGAATAGACAAGCATCATAACAAAATGACCGGTGACCACTTCCGCACCCCCCATACCCCACTTAATTGCACTTTATTTAGGGGCGCTATGTCAACGAGAACTTGGGTGATTTCGAGCTGTTAACTCACTGGTCTATGGTCTGGACGATGTCCATGCTTGGAACGATTCCCCCAATCAGATCATAGTCCATAGCGTCTGTGATGCGCACTTTCACAATTTCGCCGGTATTTGCAGTGCCTTCGTTAATGTAGGTTACGCCATCGATTTCGGGCGCCTGGTGGGGATTACGACCGGTGAGAAGAAGTTCGGTTTCTTCGCTCACACCTTCCACCAGCACGTCGATCGTACGACCAATCCATTGCTTCTGTTTATCTCGAGAGATCTGCTGATTCAGTTCCATCAAACTGTCGTGGCGGCGTTGCTTGGTTTTCTCGTCAATTTGGTCGGGCAGAGTCCCCGCCTTCGTGTTCTCTTCTTGCGAATACATGAAACAGCCCACACGATCGAATTTCATGTCGTCCACAAAACGCATCAGCTCCTCAAAATGGGCCTCGGTCTCGCCCGGGTAGCCTACGATAAATTGGGTGCGGATGGTCGCCTCCGGAATTTGATCGCGAATACTGTTGAGGGTCCTCTCGATCTTTTCTCGAGTCATGCGCCGATTCATTCCTTTCAGCACCTCGTTGTTGATGTGCTGAAGTGGCATATCGAAGTACTTGACGAGATTTTTTCGCGTGCGGATCAGTTTCAACGTCTCATCAGAAACACCGTCCGGATAGAGATAGAGCACGCGAATCCACTCGGCCCCGGACTCATCCGCCAAGACTCGTAGCAACTCGTCCGGTGTCTCACGAGCGGAGGCATTTTGTTTCCGCAAATCCCAGCCGAAATCCGTGAAGTCGTGACTGACCACGATTAATTCTTTCACTCCACCGGCCACGAGGACCTTGGCTTCGCTCAAAATCGATTTCAAACCACGGGACTGAAGATTTCCACGAATCAGGGGGATGGCGCAGAACGCACAGCGTTTCTTGCAGCCTTCAGAGATCTTTAAGTAGGCCCGGTGGCGCGGCTGGGAGTTCACGCGCGGAGTGGCTTCCTCCTGCAAATAAGTCGGCAAGTGGAAAAATCGCTTTTCTTTATTGCCCGCTTTCGAATCGCGCAGAATTTGGGCGATGTTTTGAAATTGGCCAGAGCCCACGAACAAATCGGCTTCGGGTAGCCCTTCCACCAGTTCGTCTTTATAGCGCTGGGTGAGGCATCCGGCGGCGATTACCTTTTGAACCCGGCCGGCCTGTTTAAGTTCGGCCATTTCCATGATCTTATCGATGGACTCCTGCTTCGAAGCCTCAATAAACCCGCACGTGTTCACGATAACCGTATCGGCCTCACTGGCATCCTCAACCACCTGATAACCATCTCGCATCAACGAGCCCAACATGATCTCGGTGTCGACCAGATTCTTGGGACAACCGAGACTTACGAAGTGCACCTTTTTGCTTGGGCTTCCGACTTCTTTCATTCGATATCCGTGATCGAAGCGCCTTCTGGCGGAGTGTATTTAAAGCGGCTCGCGGGCACGCTCCCTCGCTTCAAATCCTTAAACACGAAGCTGACCCGGTTTTCGAGATCGTCTCGGTAAGTCACCCGCTGCAGGGTTTTACCCTCAAGAGCGATCTCGAGGCCGCGCACTTCTGTTTTGATGCGCTTCCTGGGTTCAAAGGTATAAATTTTCTTGCCGTCTTCTTCGCGGGCCTGGGTCAGAGCGAAAGATTTAAGCAGATCTTTTCGTTCGAACAACGAGGCAAGCAACGTGTCGTTTTTCTTTAGGTCGTGCGATTTGATCTTAGTGACGGTCACCGTGGTTTCGTCTAAGCGCGTTTCCATCCAGATGGTTTTGCCGTCATATACGACCGTCGTGTTTTCCGGCTCGCCCATTTCTAGGCGCAATTTGCCCTTCGAAAAAAAGAATTCTCCATCGCCGGTGGTTTCATTGCCAATCACTTCGTTGGCGGTCGTTTTGGTCACCTTGGCTTTAAAGGCCTCGGCCTTGCGGTACTTGTTTAATACGGCGTCTACGTCGTTCGCCGAGAGCTTGCTCTCTTTGCCCAGACCGGCCGCAACCGCGAGTGAAAATCCGAATACCATCATGCTTTTAAACATGGAGAGGTTATAACAGCGCGTCGTGGACGCCGCAAGGACGCCGATCCATTAAGCACCAAACTTCGCAGTTTTCAGGTCTGTTAAGGGCCCGGAAAGCGGCTCCTGCAGTGGCGCCCGTGGTTATGACATCGTCTACAATGAGGACAGTCTTGTAGTCGGTGCAAAAAAGCTCGCCACGCGGCCGAAACTCAACAGCTTGCCGGTCCCCTCTCGAAAGAGCCTTCTGTGAACGTTTTTTTACCGGCAAGAGGGCATCCTCTACGTCAGCTCCTATGACCCGGCCCACCGCGCGGGCCAACCCCAGAGCGTGGTTTGGGGCTGAACCGGGAATCGGTACGACTACGATTGGCCTCCTAATGAGAGTGAGGCCTCCCCCCATCGTGAACTGGTCCACCATCCAAACCGCAAGTTCAAACCACGGGTGAGGATCAGCGCGACCTTTCAGCGCGTACACCAGATCTGGAAAACACATTTTATCTCCAGCTTGCCAAGGAAAAAGACTGCGGACCACGAGTTCTTCGATGGACCGGACAACCGGGCTTTGCAGCAGACGAAGTTCGAGCGCGCAGTGGCGGCACAAATGGTGTTCACGAAATCCCGGAAGTTTGCAGATGAGGCAGATGGTGAATTTTTGGTTCATTCTCTAGTGGCTATGCAAACCACATGAAACAGCCGACTACGAAATCAGAGGGGCGGCGAGGGTTCCGGCGTCCGCGGCCCGCATGCCCGTGTCCGAAGGTCAGACATGGTCAGGAGAATTCTAGCGATTGTGATAGGGGATGCCTTTTAGGATCGTAAGGCCCCTATAGATCTGTTCGAGCGCCATGATGGCGGCCAACCAATGATTCATCGTGAGCGGCGAAAGAGACCATTTGGCATCCGCCCGCTGATAGACCGCTTCCGAAAAACCGTAGGCTCCGCCAATACATAAAACCACTCGCTGTTTGCCAGATTCAAGCACTCGCCCCAAGTGCGAACTGAATTCTTCTGAATTTTTGCTGGCTTTACCACGCTCATCGAACAACACAAGAAAGTCGCGATCCGTTATCTCATCTAGGATCATCTCGCCTTCATGCTTCCGCTTGACCTCGGAGCTGTCCCGATCGACGGATGGGGATTTCATGCTTTTGATTTCAATCGCCACGAACGGCTGGATTTTGCTCAGATACTCGGCCCGCGCCTCGGCCACCCAGGTGGGTGGCTTGCCTTCGAGAATCAAAAACTTCAGCTTCATTTACGAATTTTGGTCCACAGCTCTTCTAGGCGATATTCCTGACGGACATAATCATAAAAAATATGGACGATCAGTGAGCCGTAGTCGACGACAACCCAGCGGCCCTCGTTCTGCCCTTCGAGGCTTTCCGGCCACACGCCGAAGTCTTTCTTTACTTCCTTAATCAAATGCTCGGCCAAGGCCGCGGTATGACGGGTCGATGTGCCCGAGGCGATCAAAGTAAATTCGGTCGGTGCGGTTTGCGAACGAAGATCGTAGGACTGCACATTAATGCCGCCCTTGTCGTTTAGGACGACGGCGCAATAATCAGTGAACTTCTGAAAGTCACCGAGTCTTCGTTCGACCGATTCGTATAGTTTCTGGGTTCGAACATATTCTTCTACCTGAGGCGGCACATCCGTTTGAATACTCTGGCCGAGTCGGATTTTTTTGCGAATATCGGTCGAAGAAACCTCAACATCCTTGAGCTGAAAGAAGTGAATGGTGCGCCCGGTCTTTAAAATGGCCTGATGGCGATCATGATCGGCGATCATGGAGCGAACGCTGACTGGCCAGTCATCCATCGAATAAGGAAGTTCTAAGCCGGGTCGCGAGGTCACAACTAAATCCACTTCGCTTAAAATTTTGTCGAAGCGCTTCCACTGATCGAACTTCATGAACTGGTCCATGCCAATGATCAAGAAAATGTCCGGTTTCTCCTTCGCGCTCAAATATTCGGTCAGGGTGTCAATGGTGTAGCTGACTCCCCCACGGTCCATCTCAATGCGATCGACTTTGATCAGGTCTTCGTGGCCGCGGATTCCCAACTCCAACATCTCCAACCTCTGGGTCGGAGTAGAGCCTTGGGTTTGCACGCGTAGCGGCGAGATAAAAGCGGGCACCGCGCGAACTTCGTCGAATCCAAAGTTCTCGGCGGCGCTGAGCATGCTGTTTAGGTGGCCATAGTGGAATGGGTCGAAATTGCCGCCGAATACACCAATCTTAGGATTCTTCACGCGCGAACACCCTCCGCCCCAGTTCATCAACGAAGGGCTTAATGTTTTTGCCCGTCGCGGCCGAAATGGCGAAAACCTGTAGGCCCCGTTTTTTAAACTGAGCCTGCAAGCCACGAACGGTGTCTTCATCTATCGAGTCGATCTTATTTAAAGCCACGATCTCAGGACGCGTGCCGAGAGGCTCGAAGCCCTCGTCACCTTTTTTATTCTGGTCATATTGCTCGAGCTCGTTGCGGATCTCATCATAGGCGGCAACCGGCTCCTTGACCGCCATCGAGCTGACGTCGATCAGGTGAACCAGGGCCCGGCAGCGCTCGATGTGCCGCAAAAACTGCGACCCTAAACCCGCGCCCTCGTGGGCGCCTTCAATTAAACCGGGAATATCTGCAACCACAAACGATAAATCGTCCCCGAAGCGGACCACGCCGAGGTTGGGTACCAGTGTCGTAAAGGGGTAATCGGCGATTTTGGGTTTGGCCGAAGATAAGCGTGAAATCAAGGTGCTCTTGCCAGCGTTGGGTAAACCGATGATTCCGACATCGGCCAGGAGTTTGAGCTCAAGATGGATTTCCATCTCCTGACCCGGCAAGCCCTTTTGCGCCACCATGGGCGCCTGATTCACGGATGATTTATAGAATGGATTGCCGCGGCCACCGAGACCGCCCTTAAGCAGCACGATCGTTTGGCCCTCGCTCAGGTCATGAAGCAAGTGACCGTCGACATTCTTCACCATGGTTCCGGGTGGAACCGAGATCACCAAATCTTCGCCGTCTTTACCGGAGCGATTTTGACCTTCGCCAGGCGCACCATCTCCGGCCTTATAAACATTGCGAAAGCGCAAATCGAGAAGAGAGTGCAGGCGACTGTCGACCTTTAGAATCACATCTCCGCCCTTGCCGCCGTCACCGCCATCAGGCCCGCCACGCGGGACCATGGCCTCACGACGGAAGCTCACCAGCCCGGGACCACCCTTGCCGGAACTCACAGAGATTTTGATTTCATCGATAAACTTCATGCACTTCCATTAAACACAAAAGCCCAATCAAAACGATTGGGCTCCCGTGGAATTAGGTTCAAATCGCGAGTTCAAACCGCTGTTAGGCGGACTTCGGATACACGCTGATTTTGAACTTGTCTTTGTTCATACGCTCGAACTTCACCTGACCTTCGATCACGGAATAGATCGTGTGGTCGCGGCCAATGCGAACGTTACGGCCCGTATAAAATTTGGTTCCACGCTGGCGAACCAAGATTGTTCCAGGGAGAACGGTTTCACCGCCAAAGCGCTTTACGCCGAGGCGCTTACTCTGTGAATCCCGGCCGTTCTTTGTACTACCTGCTGCTTTTTTTGATGCCATACATTCACCTCAACCTGTTTTTACTTAGTCTTTTTTGCCGTTTTCTTGGCGGCGGTTTTTTTCTTCGCGGTGGGGCGCTTGGCTCCCGTTTTTTTCTTAGCACTGGCTTTTTTAACCGTGGCCTTTTTCTTGGCCACCGGGCGCTTCTCCTCGGTCACGGCGACTTCGTCACCGGCCTGACGGGCGCGGGCCTTCATCGCTTGACGATGCTCTTCGCTTTTCGCCAATTTCTGGGCTTTGCGCTCGGGATCGAAGACGAGGGGCTTGGCCTCAGCGTTTTCGATTTGACCTTCGGGGCTGGTGATCGATTTCACAAAAATTTCGGTATACGGCTGGCGGTGCCCGCCCGTGCGGCGATATCCTTGACGGCGCTTTTTCTTGAAGAAAATGATCTTCGGTCCACGCTGTTGATTGGTCACGACTACGGTTACAACGGCTTTGCTGACGTTGCTACCCACATAGGTCTTTTCGCCGCCAACCAAAATCACGTCTTTCATGTCGAGTTCGGCGCCCAATTCAGCTTCCATTTTTTCCACGCGAACGACGTCGCCCGGCTTCACGGTGTATTGCTTACCGCCGGTCTTAATGATGGCGTACATATCTAGAAAACCTCCAAAAAACCTAAAGATGCTTAGGAATTGAACTGATTGCCACGCTGCCGCAGGGGTGTCAACACCTGGGGAGGGGAAAAAGCAAAGGAGATTGGCGGCTTTGGCCGCTTGTAGAGGAGGCGGGATTGGGTCTGAAATCGTGCGCAAGGTCCATTTTATGAGATTCCGGGAGATCAGCCCGGGTCACAGACATCCTGGGCTTCCCCTAAATTCCCGGAAAGTTTCCAATTTTGGAAACTTTAGACACGGCATTCTGGCCAGGTTAGTCGAAAGTTTCCAGCCTCGGAAACTTTCCAGGAAGGTGCGCAGAGCCTTTAGCCAACCGCTTGTGGAAATTGGCCGAAGACTCAGTAAACTAGCCAAAATTGCATAAAAATAGGGGGAACCGTGAAATCACTTATAATTACTCTTCTGGCGGGTGCTTCGCTATCGGCAAACGCGGCGACAGATCGGCTGGAGCAGGCCATCGAAGTTCACTGTACAAGCGCAAAAACAGGCAACATTTACTCTATCTTACCGAGTTACGGTGAACTGGTGGCGAGCACCAGCACCGGTGAACGCTTGATTGACGATGACGGCTATACGGATCGGATCATCCATTGGGATGATGGCGTGCAAATTGATCTCGCACATCATACCACGCCCAATATTTTGGACGTGATCCTGTTTCAGCCGAACGAGAGACCTGAAATCATTGAAGGCTCAATCGCCCTGACTCATTTCGAGGGGCCAGACGGCAAGTCCTTTGCCGAGAATGACGACAACCTGGAATGCAAGATCGCTAGGTGACC
>JALHOQ010000120.1 GCA_022842925.1 Bdellovibrionales bacterium | reverse complement strand
GAAGCATAGTGAAAGCACTCCGTTTCGGGCTCGGGTTGGACTTTGCCGAAACCCCGTACCATGCCCCTGCGATTGATCCAGACACCGGGAATTTTTGATCCGACCCCTTCTAAGGGGCAGACCAGCAGTGTAGCCACGGCCTGATTCCGTTTATGTTGCTCGAGCATTCGTTGCATCAGATGGGGATCGGGATCCAAAACGACAGCGTCTCCGTTGGCCACGGCGAAAACTTTATCATTCATCAAATCAAAGCGGGCGTTCCAGATTCCGCCCCCGCTCCCCAGGATCTCCGCTTCGTGTGAGAAGTGAAGCCGAATCCCCGGACTTACGATGTGCATGGCCGCCCGACGAATGGAATCGGGCAGGTAGTGGGTGTTGAACACGACCTCCTTAAGACCGAGCGTGTTCAGCCAATGATAGGGGAAGGTGAGCATCGGCATATTAAGAAATTCGAGAGCCGGCTTCGCCCGCTTTAATGTGAGTGGGCGCAAACGTTCACCAAGTCCGGCTGAAAGAATCAGACCGCGCATAACTCTTCGTAATTGCGTTCGGCCAGTCCCGCGTCTTGGATCACCCGGGTCATCAGTTTGAATCGGCCGTCATCTTTGAGTGTACTAAGAACGAGAGCGGCCGTGTGTTTGATGTACTTCAAGTAACGCGTGTCATTGCGCATATTATAAAAGCTGGTAAAACTTCCGCAGGCTTTGAAACAGCGTTGTACGGTCTGAACGCGAAAGATCTCTTCGAAATCCGAGCGAATAGCCCCTTTAGGTCCCGTGTCCTGGGCCTTTTGCACATAGTCTTTTTTGATGTGGTCAATCGACTCAGGCGAAAGGTTCACATAGGAATCATAAACCAAGCTGACGAGGTCGTACTGAATCGGACCAGTTCGGGCGTCCTGAAAATCGATTACGTAAATGCGTCCCAGTTTCAACATCAGATTGCGGGAGTGAAAATCGCGATGACAAACGTATTTGGGCTGTCGATCCAGAATATCGCAGATGTTCAAGAACTCATTCTGCAACTCACGCTGTTCTTTGTCCCCCAGTTTAACGCCGCCGACTTTTTCTAGAAAGTGCTCGCGAGCGTAATTCATCTCCCACATGAATTTAGCGGTGTCGAACATTGTCGTCTGGCACACGCTAAGGGGAGTGACGGGTTTTGAGGCGAGAAAATGAATTTTGATAATCTCGTCGATCGCCTGTTCGTAAAACGGCATGGCGAGTTGCTGATTTTGATTCTCCCAAAACTTGCGCTCGAGAGTGAGATCGCCAAGGTCTTCGAGCAACACCACTCCTAACTCAGGAGAGAAGGCTTCCACCTTGGGCACGCGCACATCGACTTTGGCAAAATGGCCGAGCACATTCAGGAACGGATATGAGGCGGGATCAGAAAAGGGCTCCCAGTACATCAGCACTCTGGACTGTGACTCGAAAACAATTCGGTAATACTTCCGGGTCGAAGCATCGCCAGCCAATTGGTGCACTTCGAAATTCTCGGTGCCCGCTTCACGAGCGATGAAATTATGAATGTCTGAAGGAAGACTCACCCTTCAGATTATGTCGGACTTTCAGACAGGCTGTCGAGAAAATAGTGGATCAATCCCTGCTCTTTGTACTCGCTGAACGGCCGAGTCAATTTCACATAAGTTTTGGCGAGAAGCGCGAGCAGCTCTGTATCAATCCGTTCATCACCGCGCAAATCCGAATACGCACCCGTGCTGCCGACCATCAGTAACGGCCGGTTGGAGGTGTCCTGCAAAATCACGTGACGTAAAATTTCCTGCTCGTAAAGAGACAGCCCGACAATATTGGAAACGAAGAGTGTGATCGATCCCAACCCAAGAAGCTGTGAAATGCTCTGCCGCTGATGGATGGCCAGCTCACTATAGTCGACCAACGCGACCCGGGTTCCTTGCGAGTGGAGTTCCATCGCCATCTTACGGATTTCGTCGACACTGGGTCCTTCGATCAGACAATCCCGCTTGAGCGTAAAACGGCGATTGGAGGTCAAGCCGAAGCGCGGGGAGTTCACAACGAAAGGATTGCGGCGTCGCAGAGAGATCACATTGTCAGGAGTGGTTCCATTCAGAGCACGTTCCAAATGAAGCTGCATCCGTTCGAGTTCTTGGCGCTTAGTTTCGAGAGCCTCGATACCGCCGAGAAGCGAGTCGCACATTTCACTCATCTCTCGTCGCAGTTCGGGAGTTAACGGTTTAGGGGACCGAAAGCCCCACAAACCGAACGAAGTGACGACGCCGGAGAAGGCCAAGTCACCTTCCGTTACGGGCACGGGCGGCTGATCGAGCAGCTCCAACGGGCCTTCGAGCCGGCTCTCATAAAACGCTTTAATTATTCGAACCGATTTTAAGAGCCTGGTCTGCTCTTGAATCAAATATGCCATGAATGTCCCAACCTTGAGGGCAGGGTAATTCAAAGGTTGTGCCGGATTTAAAACGAAAAAAGGGCTCCGTATGACGACGGAACCCTTATGGAATTGAACAAAGCGGTATTTATTTCAACATCTTACGCTTATCGAGTCCGTACTTTTCGACCTTCATAATCAGGCCGGCCCGGCTGATCCCGAGCTCCTTCGCCAGCTTGGACTTGTTCCAACCGGTGCGGCGAAGACCCTCACGGATCATCTCGCGCTCAAGATCTTCGAGGGCGTCCTTCAGCTTGCCATGGAGGCGAGCGCCTTGAACCTTAGTTTTATCGCCAAGTTCCAGAATTTTGGGCGAGAGCATATCGGCGGTGATCTTGTTTTCGACACCCGCAAGAACGATCAAGCGCTCCATTTCGTTCTGGAGTTCCCGAACGTTACCGGGCCAGGCATAGTCGTACAGCTTTTCGAGCGCACGCTTGGTCAGAATCTTTTTGGGCGCTCCCGGATGGTTCGCGGCCTGCGATTTATTCAGGAAGAATTCGGCCAGAAGCGGAATGTCCTCTTTGCGGTCGCGCAAGGCGGGGACGTGAATATTGATCACATTCAGACGGTAGTACAAGTCTTCGCGGAAGGTGCCAGCCTCGACCATCTCTTTAAGATTGCGGTTGGTCGCCGCCACGATCCTCACATCCACGCGTCGGGACTCGACGGCGCCAACGGGAATAAAGGTTCCTTCTTGAAGAACACGCAACAGCTTCACCTGCATGGTCGGCGAAGTGTCGCCGATTTCATCGAGGAAGAATGTACCCTTGTCGGCCATTTCGAAAAGACCTTTTTTATCGCGGATCGCGCCAGTGAAAGATCCCTTAACGTGACCGAAGAGTTCGGATTCGAGAAGGTTATCGTTGAAAGCCGAGCAGTTTTGAATCACGAACGGCTTGTCTTTGCGTAGGCTGTTGTAGTGAATCGCCTTGGCGATCAGTTCTTTACCGGTACCGTTTTCACCCTGAATCAGAACGGTGCTGTCGGCGCCCTTAATCTTATCTAGAAGGGCGTACAGGGTTTGCATCGGCTTCGATTTGCCGATCATATTGTCGTACTTGTAACGGCTGCCGAGTTCTTTATTTAGTTCTTTGATGCGATTTTCGCGAGTGGTGATCTCGAGGTGCAGGGTCACCACTTCTTGAGCGACGAGCTCGACGAGTTCTAAAAAGTGCTCGCGATCCTGGTCATCGATAAAAGAGATCTTACCGATCGCCTTGTCGATGGTGTCGCCGCTGGCGCCGAAGATGGCCATGCGCTCGCGAATTTCAGAGATGCGTGAAACTTGTGTACGGTCTTTCATAAAACCGAGGGCAACCACGCAGCCCATGAAATCGTTTTCGATCGTGATCGGAATCACGGCCATGTCGAAGCCGGCCGTGTCCCACTTCCGGATGGCATAGCGGCTGCCGGAGACGCGCACTTCTTCCATCGCCTTTTGCACGGCCTCGGCCAGACTTGTGACGGAAGTTTCCTTGCCTAGGAATGTCATTACGGCCGGGTTGCACATTGATCCCGCTTTCGGATCCACGCCGCGCAGCTGTCCGCGCTCGTCCGTAAAGACGACATCGATGTTCCACCAAGAATTCAGGATCTGCTTGAGCTTTTTGATGACATGTATATGTTCAAACTCGTCCCAATTGATCATTTGCGAATCTCCTCTAAGAGTGCCTAAATTCTTATCGTCAAAAGTTTGGACGGCTTAAATGGTTCTTGAAATGATCTAGACTTTGGTCGAGAAAAAGTGACTCAACTCCTTAAGAATATAAGGATATGATTTGGCATGATGAAAAAGCAGATGCCTATTCTTATTACAGTCGGAGTTCTCGCGTTGGCCATCGGCTGGTGGATGAAAACGAGAATGTCAGTTTCGTTTACAGGCTTTGAGGGTCACTACGCCTGTGACGACTTTGGCCTTCCCGACAAGAATTACAACGTAATGCGATTTCAAGCTGCGGGCGACCGGATCGTAATGGACGCATTATTCAAGTCGCAATCCCATGCAGTCGGCCGGCTCGAGATCCAAAGTTCTTCTCTCGCCCGCCTGGATATGGACACGTCACTCGTCCATTCGCCAACATTGCCGTTAAACCCGCTGGCTGAACATTTTATCGAAGGCAAAGGCGAACGCATTGCTATTGTGGGTCGCCGAGAGGGGAAAGAGTTGTACCGCTTCTCCTGTAAGAGAAGCGCGACTCCCTATTAAAGCCGCGACTGCAGCTGAAAGAACTTATAATACGAGCCCTTTTGCACCATCAGCTCGTTGTGGTTGCCCTGTTCGATGATTTCGCCCTTATCCATTACGATAATGCGGTCGCATTTGGCGATGGTCGAGAGTCGGTGGGCGATCACGAGGGCGGTACGCCCCCTCATCAGGGAGTCCAGACCCTTTTGCACTTCGAGCTCGCTCTCCGAATCTAAGGCGCTGGTGGCTTCGTCCAAAATCAAAATGGGAGCATTTTTAAAAATAGCGCGAGCTATGGAGATGCGTTGTTTTTCGCCGCCCGAAAATCGGGCTCCGCGTTCGCCTACGCGAGAATCGTAGCCGCTCGGATTGCGTTGAATGAATTCATGGGCATTGGCCAACTTAGCGGCGGGCTCGATGCCATCGGCCGACTTGGCGAAATCGCCCGACCAAATATTTTTCTCAACCGAATCCGAGAAAAGAAAAACATCCTGGGTTACCAAGGCAATGTTTTCGCGCAGTTCCGTGAGGCGCATATCGTGAATCGAAACCCCGCCGATAAAAATCTGCCCAGAAGTGGGATCGAAAAAGCGCGGAAGCAGATTGATCAGCGTCGATTTGCCGGCACCGCTCGAACCGACCAACGCCACCTGTTCGCCGCGCTTAATCTTAAG
The DNA here is from genome assembly GCA_022842925.1 of Bdellovibrionales bacterium. Lineage (GTDB taxonomy): Bacteria > Bdellovibrionota > Bdellovibrionia > Bdellovibrionales > UBA1609 > JALHOQ01. Next base: position 5,098 of record JALHOQ010000120.1, on the reverse strand, counting down.
GCTGACATTCCTTAAGACGTTTTCGTTGTCGTATTTAAAGGTGACGTTTCTAAATTCAATTTCCTGCCATTCATTTGGAAAGCTCTTCGGCTGGGCCACTTCCGGCACAATGTTCGTATCATTCAAAATCGTATTCAGACGGTCCAAAGCCACGGCAGAGGCCTGCATTTTCATATACCCACCCTGCACCTTTTTCGACGAATCGGCCAAAAGCCCGAGCGCGAAAATAAAGCTCATAAAGTCACCGATGGTGGTCTGCGACTGCAGCGCTCGCTGGCCGATATAAAGCAGCAATCCGGCCACAAAAAGCGAAGCCAGGCTTTCGGAGACAGGACCCGAGGCTTCCTCGCGCGAAATCATTTTGCTCTTCGAGCGCAAGAAGTCGACCGCTTGGTTCTCGAACCGCTGCCGCATCTCTTCCTGCAAGTTAAAGGACTGAACGATCCGCGTGCCGTCTAAGGACTCCTTTAAAATCTGAGTCAGGTCCTCCATAGACTCTTGATTCTGGCGCGAATATTTGCGCACGCTCTTGGCGAACTTACGCAACACGGTCGTCGTGATAGGGACCGCAATCAAAATAAAGACTGTGAGGCGCCAATCGATATAAAGCAGGTAGCTGAAGATAAACACGACCATAAAAGGTTCGCGCAGGATATCGCTGACTTTTTGAAAGCCGCCTTGAATCACCGTGATGTCATTCAACATACGCGAAATCAAACCGCCACTACCGCGAACAAACGACTGGAAGAAGCCCAGGTTCAAAGTGAGGTACTTATTCATTAAACGCCGGCGCAGGTTCACCGCCACCAGTTCCGAGATATAAAGCATCCAGTAGAGGTGGTAGTACCGGAGGCCCGCCGCGATGATCCAGGTGGCGCAAATCGCCACCGGAATCTGCCAGCTTAACTCCTTGTCACCGGTCGTCCAAGCATCGGACAGGCGGCGCAATAGTTCTGGCGTGACCGCCTTTAAGCCGCTGATCATCACGCCGAACAAAAGCACGAAGAACATGCGCTTCTTGTGCAGTTTCAGTTCGGGCCACAGCATTCTATAAATCAGATTCATTGCATTCGACCTTTAGCTTTAGCAGGAGCAAGCTCGTCCATATAGGCTTTCAGGTAAAGACCTGTATGAGATTTGGCCGCCTTTTTTACGATGTCATGCGGAGTGCCCGCCGCCATCAGGTCGCCACCCTTGTCGCCGGCTTCTGGCCCGAGATCGATGACATAGTCCGAGTGCTTAATGACCTCAAGGTTATGCTCCACCACCAAAACCGAACTTCCGGCTTCGACCAAACGGTTCAATACCTTCAACAGCAAATGCACTTCGCGAAAGTGCAAACCGGTGGTGGGCTCGTCGAGTATGTAAAGGGTGCGCTGCTGATAAGACCCAGCGAGCTCGCGGGCCAATTTCATTCGTTGTGATTCGCCGCCGCTTAAGGTGTTCGCGCTCTGCCCCAGCTTCAAGTAGTCCAGGCCCACTTCCTTTAAAACGGAAAGGGGCTTACGCACGTTGGGATAGGACACGAAAAAATCCATCCCCTCGGAGACTGTCATATTCAAGATGTCATGGATGTTCTTGTTCTTATAAGTGATCTCGAGCAGCTCGGGTCGGTAACGTCTGCCATCGCAGGCATCGCATTTGATTTCGACGTCGTCCATAAACAACATGTCGACCATTTCGTAGCCCAAGCCCTTGCAAACTGGACAGCGGCCACCGTCCACATTCAAGCTAAACGTGCCCGCGCTGTATCCGCGCGAGCGCGACTCCGACGACGAAGCCATTATGGTGCGAATGGCGTCAAAGATCTTTAGGTAGGTGAGTGGATTGGAGCGCGCGGTTTTGCCGATTGGAGATTGGTCGATCAGCACCACACCTTTGATTTGATCTAAGCCTTTGACCGACTTGAACGGCATTCCCGGCAAGTACTCCACGCCTAAGTGACGGGCGACCGCGGGATAGATCGTGCGAGTCACAAGGGTCGATTTGCCCGAGCCGCTCACCCCGGTCACGGTGACCAGTCGGTTGAGGGGAAGATCCACATCGATATTTTTTAAATTGTGGCCGTTGCAGCCTTTAAAGCTCAACAGGTACTTATACTCACCCTTATCCACGGGGCGGGGCTCGCGAGGTGGTAGCCATTTACTCGAGGCGCGCAGGTAATCGGCCGTGGTCGATTGAGTTGAGACGAGAAACTGATCCGTCTCGCCGGTGAAAATCACTTCTCCACCAAGATGTCCACTTCCGGGGCCCATCTCAATCACATGCGAGGCATTGCGAATCACATCGTGATCGTGCTCGACAACGACTAACGTGTTCCCGAGTGAGCGCAGGCCTTTTAAAATTTGGATTAAACGATCAGTATCGCGGGGATGAAGGCCGACGGTCGGCTCGTCGAGAACGTAAAGCGTGCGCGACAGTCCCATCCCGAGTTGATTCGCCAACTGCAAGCGTTGAAATTCACCGCCGCTCAAAGTTTTGGTCGGTCGGTCCACGGTTAAGTATCCCACTCCCACGTCGTTCAAAAACCGCAAACGCTCCCGCAGCTGGCGCAGGGGTTCGTTACAGATTTCCTTTTCGAACTCGCTCAACTCCACGCCGTGGATAAATCCGTGCAGAGCCTCAAGTGTCATGGCCGTTAGTTCGGCAACATTTTTGCCGCGAACCACGACTTGCAAGGCCTCAGGTTTAAGGCGAGTGCCTTTACAGGTGGGGCAGGCGAATGGACTCTTGAAGCGGGAAATAAAAACCCGCACATGCATTTTATATTTCTTGGTGTCGAGATACTCGAACAAGCCTTTTACACCATAGAAGTCATCATTGCCCTTCCACACCAGCTGACGGGCTTTGTCCGGAAGTTTCTTCCACGGAGTGTCCATCGGAATGCGGGCCTTTTTGCAAAACGCGCGGAGTTGTTTGCGATCATAGGCGGCGCTTGGCATCGCAAACGGCGAGACGGCTCCCTCAGCCAAACTCAGGTCGGGATTGGGAACCACTTTTTGCGGGTCAAGATCCAAAATATTTCCGAATCCGTTGCAGCTGCCGCACGCGCCGACCGGAGAGTTGAACGAAAACAGCGCCGAGGTGATGGCCGGGAAGCGGAAGTCACAGACCGTGCAGGAATTCTCTTCGCCCAACAACAGACGTTTGCCGTCGATGGTCAGGACCTCGGCCTGAGGGGCCAGAATTTTTTTAGAAAACTTGGTCGAGGCCGAGAACGCTTGCGCCAGTGAGTCCGCGAGGCGCCCGACATCGCCCGACGAGAACTGCATGCGGTCGACTACAAGATAAAAATCGGCTTTGGGCACGCCCTTCTTCACAAAGGCGGGCTCATCCAAATCGAGCACGTCCCCGACTTCGACGGTTGCGAAAGCATCTCCGGCCTTCCATTTCGGGACGTCGACTTTCTTGGGCAGGTAAATGCGGCGGTAGCCCTCGGCTTTCAAAAGTCCGAGCAGCTTCTTCTCCGTCGTCACTCGCTCGCCTTCCGGCACCCGAATCAAAATATAACCACGCTCACCAGCAAATTCCCGCATCACCAATTCGGCCGCCGAAGACGGGGAGTCCACCCGCAACGGGGTCTTATGCGTCGGACAATGAGCCTTGCCGATCTTCTCGAACACCAGGCGCAAGTAATCGACTAGCTCGGTGGCCGTACCTACGGTCGAGCGTGAGGACTTCACCGAATTTTTTTGTTCCAGAGAAATCGCGGGCGGGATATTTTCGATCCCTTCCAAATCCGGCTTCGGTGCTTTGTTTAGAAACTGGCGTGAATAAGACGAGAGACTTTCGATATAGCGGCGCTGGCCTTCGGCGTACAGAGTTTCAAAGGCCAGGGAGCTCTTGCCAGAGCCCGATGGGCCGCAAACCACCGTAAACGAACCGAGTGGAACGCGGACTTCGACACCTTTTAAGTTGTTCTGCTTGATCCCCCATGCGTGGATCGACTTCATTCCGCCATGTCCTCTTTGTAAAAATTCTGGTCGTCATCGCCGGAACTGCTGCCGCTGGATCCGGGCTCCGTACCGTCGACAAAGGCCTGGCGGACGACCGCCTTCGAGGAAGAAGACACCAGACGGCCGGTCTCGTTGTCAATGTTGGCGAAGACAACCCCGTCGGGAACCGGAAAGCCGCGCGGAGCAAGGTTTTCATGCGCAAATTTCATGTAATCCAGCCATATCGGGAGGGCGGCTTTACCGCCTACTTCTCCACGGCCAAGGGATTTTTCTTCGTCATAACCGACCCATACGCCGGATACGATATCGGGCGTGTAGCCTACAAACCAGGCGTCATAGTAGCCATTGGTGGTTCCCGTCTTTCCTGCCACAGGGCGTCCTAAAGCGCGGGCCGCGCCTCCCGTACCCCCGGCGTCATCGACTACGCCTTGAAGAATGGTGGTCAAAACGTACGAAGTCGCCGGTCGAATCAACTGATCCTTGTCGGGGAAGAAAATGGACGGCTCTTTCGAGCCTTCTTGGTTCGATTTGATAAAGGCCTCGCGGCGTTGTTCAAAATCATCTTCAATCCGTGAAACCTCGGCCTTAAAGCGCTGATCGAGCGAAATATTTTTGGCGATTTCTTTTCCCTCGGAATCCACAACCCGGCGAATCACAATCGGCTGCAGACGCTGGCCGTTGCGGCCAATAACACCGAAGGCCCGAGTCATTTCGTAAAGCGTAACGCCGCTCGAGCCGAGGGCCAAGGTAAAATCCATATTGAGCGGACTGAAGATTCCCAGCCGACGGGCATAATTAGCGGAATACTCCACGCCGATCTTCTCGATAATTTTTACGGTCGGAATGTTCAGCGATTTGATCAAGGCGTTGCGGAATAAAATATCGCCGCCGAATTTTCCGGAGTTATTCTTCGGTCGCCAAGTTTTAGTTTCCGGCTGAGCGCCTGCGCCTTTTCCGCTCCCGCCGTCTTGGCCTTCTTCTATCACTTCGTCAAACATGATGGGTGCGTCGATGATGGGTGTGGCCGGGTTGTAGTCTTTGTCGAGAGCGGCTAGGTAAACGAAGGCCTTAAAGGCGGAGCCGGTCTGCCGCGCGGCCTGAATGGCGCGATTGAACTTTGACCGCACGAGATCGGAAGAGCA
>JALHOQ010000119.1 GCA_022842925.1 Bdellovibrionales bacterium | reverse complement strand
GCTTGTAGCCGCCCTCGGGGGTACTGGTGTCGATTTCCGCCGTACTGGAGCAAGCCGCCAAGGCCACTGAAATTGCCAAAATAGCTATGAAATTATGCATGTCGGGATCATACAAGGGGAGCGGTCTTAAAACATCTCTGAGCCATTTTTTGGGCCACGCCGCAGCATCAAATTGCCGCAATGTGGTTAAGTCCTCGTATCGATCATATGTCGGTACAAGGTGCTGACGACGACTTTCATCGTGCTGGCCACTGGAATCGAAATTATCATCCCCAGTATCCCGAGCACCTGCGCGCCGATAATCATCACTATGATAACCGTGACCGGGTGCAGATCCACGATCTTCGCCACCAGCAAGGGAATGAGGAATCCGGCATCGATCAGTTGAGCCACGATATAAACGGTGGCCACAAGAGCGATGTCCAGCGAGGAATACTGATTTACGGTGGCGATCAAAAAGGCCGGAACCGCGCCGATAATGGGCCCGAGGTAGGGAATCAGATTGGTCACGCCGGCCGTGATTCCGAGCAGAACCGCATAGGGAAAGGAGATCATGAACAGTCCGGCCGAAGTGACAAGACCTACGATAATGCTTTCGAGCAAACGGGCCCGAACGAATTGTCCGATCTGTGTATTGATCTGGCTCAACATGCTGAGCGCCGTTTCGAACAGGTGATTCGGCACCAATCCCAGCACCGTGCGCATCATGGTGCGGCCGTCTTTCACCATGAAGAAAGCTAAGAACGGTCCCAGCAACATAACGGTAATAAATGTTTTTAGGTACGAGGGTAGGCCCTCGAAAAAGCGACTGGTATTGGTCGTGAGAACGGTTTCGACTCGACTCGTGAGATCGATGTTCGCCAAGGGCCCCGCGATCCCTTGTACTCGCGATTCGAGCTCTGAAATAAATCGGCTGACCCCCTCGATAAAGCGAGGCATGTCATCCTTCAGTCGGAGCAGAGTCTCACCGAGATAGGGCGCAATTCCCCAAAAGAACAGCAGCATCATCCCGCCACCCAAAGCGAACAGGATAAGTGTGCCCAGTGTGCGCGAGGTGCCATGACGCTCAAGAAAATTCACCCCGGGACCGAAGGTGTACGAGACCACGAAGGCGATCAGGGACGAGAGCAGAAGGTTCTCAACGCTCAGGATGATAAGAAAACAGCCGCCGAGTAAAGAGAGAAGGGCGACGAGTTTCCAGCGATTGACGCGCTTCAGTGTCCGTTGCGAGACCGTCGATCTCATACGCGTTCGCTCATCCGGCGAACTTCTTCTTTCAGTTCGGTGACTTTGACCGTCGTCTCTTTGAGGCGGCGGCCAAGAACCTCGCTGAGGCGGAAGAGGATTTTTACGCCCGTGGCGGGCTGCCGTTCGAGAATCTCCAAAAGGTCGGGTTTGAAAAAGCCGATCAGTATACTGTCCTCGGCCGCAATCGCAGTGGCCGTTCGCCGGGAGTTGTTCTCGACCAGAGAAAGCTCACCCAGAAAATCGCCCCCCTTTAAGCGGGTGACGAGGTGGCTGCGCGGGGGGAGTTCTTCCTCTACCGGATGATCGACGAAGATATCCAGTGACCCGCGCAAGAGAATATACATTCCGACGCCGACTTCACCCTGTCGAAAGACGGCTTCTCCCGCCTTGAAGCCACGGACGTGAACGGTGTCTTGCACGAAGCGCAGTTCTTTTTTGCTCAGGGTTTGAAAAACGAAAGTTTGCCGGAGGGCCTCAAAGACCTCTTGGCCCTGGTCGGTCCTGCGAAAGAGGTTGTCCCACATAAAATTCATAACCGGCTTCCCCCTTCGGTCACCATCACTTCCGAATCCTTAACCCAGCCACTGGAACCGTCAGAGTTCTGCACTTGCAGCCACTCGCCGGTCTTCATCCGCACCAGAACTTCGCTCCCACCATTTAACTCGAACAGGCCAACCCCGTCTTCGGCAGGCAAGCTGCGGACGTTGACCTTGGTCAAGACCACGGTAGCCCGCGTTTTCTTCATAAGTCCCATTTTCATGCCCATCAGCAGGAATGTCATCACCAGCATTGTTCCCAGTGCGGCGGCGGACAGGGGAAAAGGAGGCTTGGGCTGCTCATCCTCGATGGCGATTTTGCGGGCCGCCAAATAGCGGATCCAAATGAAGCCGCAGCCTCCGAGCAGGATCGCGATCACCCACATCAGCTCCCAAAACGAAACCGTCTCGAGGGTTCGGCGGCTCCACAGGTCAAAGGAGTCTTTTTCCCATGGCCGCATGCTAAACTTTGATTCGAGGAGCGTTCGTCCCGCTAGCGCCGGGCGAAACCCCGAGTCGACCGCTAATGCTTTGCGCCAAAGAGCCATTGCATAAGCCTTCTGATCGAGCTGGAAATATGTGAGCGCCAGGTTATGATAGAGTGCCGCCGACGAGTATCCGCCGGCGACAAGGTTTTGAAAATTGTCCCGAGCTTCTTCAAATTGTTTGTTCTGATAGGCAGCTAGACCCTTTTGGAATAAATCTTCAGATGGAGGTTCGTCGGCCTGCAGAGAGAGATGCAAGCTGAGGAACAGAATCAGGGTCGCGCAAAACCATCGCCACATTCGAAGAAGTTTACGGACAGGAATGCCAAGAGTAAACTGAAAAACCGGAAAGGAATTGTCATGGCAACTACACTCGGACAGGAACTGCAGAGTTCCGGCAAAATCGATTCACTCTTGGACAATCTCGTCGAGCAGGCCCTGGTGTACAGCCAGCGCATTACCGGAGTGAAACCGCCGGACCCCGCGCTGGAGGGCGAAGCGAAAAAAGCGGTCGACGAAATCGGAGCGGTTCGGAGCCGGCCGTTGTACTACAATTATGTTGGCTCTGGCGTTGGCCGCGGACCCTATGTCGAATTGAACGACGGCAGCGTCAAACTCGATCTCATAAACGGGATCGGAATTCATCTTTTTGGCCACTCCCATCCGCGAGTGATCCGGGCCGCCCTGCGCGGCGCCCTCAGTGATATTGTTCAACAGGGCAATCTTCAACCGAACGGGGAGTATCTGGAATACAGCCGGAAGCTGGGCCAGCTCGCGGGCAAGAATAGCCGACTCAAGTACACCTGGCTTGCCACCTGCGGAACCATGGCCAACGAAAATGCCCTCAAGATCGCGCGACAAAAGAATCGCGGCGCCCGAATGGTGGTGACGTTCAAAAACGCGTTTGCCGGCCGCTCCACCATGATGACCGAGATCACGGACAACATGGCTTTCAAAGTCGGAATGCCCGACTACAATGAGGTTTTGAGGTTGCCGTTTTATGATGCGAAAGCTCCAGATAAAACCTTGATCGCGCTCAAAGAACACGTGGCCAAACACGGCAAGAATATCGCCGTGTTCGCGTTTGAGCCGATGCTCGGCGAAGGCGGCTACCGGGCGGCCAATAATGCCTTCTATGTCCCTCTTCTCGAATTTTGTAAGGCCCAAGGCATCGCGGTTTGGGCGGACGAAATTCAGACCTTCACACGCACGGGAAATTTCTTCGCGTTCGAAACTCTCTGCATCGGGCAGTATGTGGACATTTGCACCGTGGCTAAGACCGGTCAGAACGGCGCGACCCTGTTCACCGAGGAATTCAAACCCGATCCGGGCTTGTTAGGTGGAACGTTTTCGGGCTCATCGGCGGCTTTGCGCGCCGGACTCGAGATTTTTCGCATGCTCGAAGAAGACGGCTATATGGGACCCAGTGGTAAGGTCATGCAGATCCACAACGACTTCGTCGGCATGCTCAATGACCTGAATGAGACATCCTGCAAGGGACTCTTGCGCGAGGCCGGAGGCATGGGCTTGATGGTGGCAGTGACGCCTCTCGACGGCAGCAAAGATAAACAAGGGCAATTGTTGAAATCTCTTTTTAAGAGCGGCCTGATTTGTTTCGGCTGCGGCAGTGACCCCTTCCGGATTCGCTTCCTTTTGCCGGCCATCTTGACTTCGGCTGATATCGCCGTGGCAAAAAAAATCCTCGAGAAGTCCATTTTGGAGTGCGCTTGAGTTTTTTGGAAAATTGCCGAAAGCTCGTGGGCCTCGACAGCACACCGAGCCATGGTAATTTGGCCGCCGCTGAATTCGCCGGCGCCCTGTGCGCGGAGGCGGGGCTGCATGTGGAGATGCAGAGAGAAACAAGTTCCGGCGTGGACCAGTGTAACGTGATCGCCCGCCCTCGCGATACGACTCCCGACCGAGAGTTCTTGCTGCAAACCCATCTGGATACGGTCGACGCCGGGCACTTCAGTCACTGGACAAAAACGCAGGCCAATCCGTTTAATGCGAGCATCTACAACGACGTGATCTACGGTCTCGGCACAGCCGATGTAAAACTGGATTTTTTGTGTAAGTTGGAGGCCGTCAAACCCCTGCTTGGTAAAGAATTGAAATTGCCCTTTGTCTTGGTCGGCACATTTGGCGGTGCCGAGAGTGGAATGGCGGGAGCCGTGAAGCTGATTCGCAAAAAGAAAATCCGTCCGGTTATGGCGCTGATTGGAGAGCCGAGCCAAATGCGTTTGGTCAATGGCGGCACAGGTCTGGCGGTAGTTGAGATCACCATCCCGTTTTCGCAGGAGGAGATCGAGTACCGGCGGGATCACGATCTAAATGAGTCGACCTCCACCCAAAGCCGAATTTTCACCGGTAAGGCGGCCCATTCCTCCGACCCAGGGGCGGGGCAAAACGCCATTATGATAATGCTCGAGTATCTGACTCAGCTTCCTGAGGGAATAGCCGTTATGGATTTGGACGGTGGACACAACAACAATTCGGTTCCCGCCCACGCGATACTGGAAATCGACACCGTAGCCGGTTTTAAAAATCCGATTCTTCCCAAAATTGCGCGCATCTACCAGTCACTCCTGCAGCTACAAGAGGAAATGCGCGGTTTTTCCGAATCCGGATTCTCGCCGTCCTATCCCACGATGAATATCGGCCGGGTTCGCTCGGATGAAGACGGCGTGATTTTGAGCGGAAGCTGTCGTCTGCCGCCGTCGGTGACCGATGCGATTTATGAAGGATGGATGAGCAAGTTGGCCACTACCGTACAAGAAGTGGGGGCAACATTTCGCGTTAAAGATTATAAGCGGGGGTTCACGGCCGAGCCGCAAACCGAATTCGTGCTCGGGACCCAGAATGTGCTGCGGGAAATGGGGTTGAATCCCGAACTGCAGAAGTTGGCGCAAACGACCGAGGCGAATGTATTCCACCGCATGGGCGCGGAGTGCTTGGTATGGGGTCCGGGGCAAAGTGTCGGCAATTCCCATGCCCCAAATGAATGCATTAACATAGCGGATTTACGTCAGGCCGCTGAGTTCTATTCGCGCTTACTCGAAAGGTTTTGTTTGTGAGTTTTATAGTCCGTTCTGTTACCCACGATGACCTGCAACAGCTACATGAGCTGGCGCGCCAGTTTACGCTGCTGAATCTCCCGGCGGACAAGCGGGTGATTGAAAATAAAATTGAAAAAAGCCTAAAGGCCTTCGCCGGTGAGTTGAGCAAAGCCGAGGCCGATTATCTTTTTGTAGTCGAAGACGTCGAAAATCAAATGATCGTGGGCAGCTCCATGATCTTAGCTAAAAATGGGACGCCCAACTCACCCAATTTTAGCTTTAAGATTCTTAAGAGAGAGCGCTTCAGCCGCGAACTGGGTATTGGTTTTATTCATCAGATTCTGCGCTTGAACGCCAATATCGACGGGCCCACGGAGGTCGGTGGTCTGGTCGTCGACCGCGGTTACCGCCGCCGCCCCGAAAAAGTCGGCCGTTTGATTTCACTCAGCCGATTCGTCTATATCGGCATGGAGTTGGACCGCTTTGAAAACGAGTTGCATTCCGAAATGGCTCCTCCTCTGACTGATGAGGGCCGCAGCGAATTCTGGGAGGCCCTTGGCCGCCGTTTTACCGGCATGCCTTACAAGGAAGCCGACCAAATTAGCAGCCAGAACAACGGGTTTATCCAAAGCCTATTTCCGGAAGAAGATATTTACCTCGCACTTCTCGATTCCCGCGCCCGCCTCGTACTCGGACGGGTCGGCGAAGAGACCCAGCCGGCTCTGCATCTGCTGAATCGCATTGGTTTCAAATACAAAGAGGAAGTGGACCCGTTCGATGGCGGGCCACATCTGGGTTGTGAGACACGGAGCTGCACAATCATCAAAAATTTAAAGAAAGTGAAATTGAAGAAGGCCGGTGGCGGCCAGTTCGACCACAACGGCTTGCTCGGAATGATTCGCGACGGCGCCTATTGGGGCGGAACCAGTTCTTACCGGCTGGAAGAGGACGAGTTAATAGTACCAGAAAAAACTTGGATGACTTTGAACCTAAGCGCGGGCGAAGAAATATTCGTCAGCCCGCTTTGACGGGAGATTTTATGCAGCCACTTGAGTTTTCGGGTGATTTTATCTGCGGGCGCTTTCAGCCGTCGGACAACCCCGACGAAGAGTGGGAAGTCCATTCACCTGCGAACCTAAAAGACACTGTCATTCGCCTGAATGCAAAATACAGTCACGTTGACCGGGCGGTGCAGGCGGCGCGCGAAGCCTATCTCCCATGGGCCCACCTGGGTATTGCGGGCCGTAAGGAGCACCTTCTACGTTTAAAGGAAGTGTATCTCGCCGGAGCGGGAGAACTCGCCGAGATCATTTCACGGGAGACCGGCAAGCCTCTTTGGGAAACTAAGGGTGAGGCTCAGGGCCTGGTCAATAAAATCGACATCACACTCAATCAATCTTTGAAGCTGGTCGAGGAAGTGGAAGTGAAAGACGCGCTTCCGGGCGTAAGCGGATTTATCCGTTATAAGCCGCGCGGAGTGATGAGCGTGATAGGTCCCTTTAACTTTCCGGCCCATTTGCCCAACGGCCATATCATTCCCGCTTTGATCACTGGGAACACCGTCGTGTTTAAGCCGTCGGACAAGACGCCCGCCACGGGGCAGTGGATGGCCCAAGCCTTTGCGAAGGCGCAGTTTCCTCCGGGTGTGTTTAACCTGGTGCAGGGTCAAGTCGAAACGGGCAAACGCCTCGTCACGCATGACGGGGTGGATGGCGTGCTTTTTACCGGCTCTTACGAAGTCGGTTTAAAAATCAAGCAGGACACGCTGACCCATTTCCGCAAAATTTTGGCTCTTGAGATGGGAGGCAAGAACGCATCGATTGTTTGGGACGATGCGGACATGAAAAAGGCGGTCTACGAATCGCTCGTCGGATCGTTCATGACGAGCGGTCAGCGCTGCTCTTGCACGAGCCGAATCATCTTACATCGAAAAGTTCGGGACCAGTTTATCGATCAGTTCTATACGAATGCGAAGAAGATCAAGATCGGCCATTGGCGGGAACCCGTTTTCATGGGTCCGCTGATCAGTTCCGATTCCGTCGAAAAATTTATTCGTTATCAAGAAATTGCCAAACGCGAGGGCGCCGAAAGTCTGATGCGCGGAAAGGCTTTAAGCCTGGAGCACGAAGGGTACTACGTCACGCCTAGCATCAACCTAGTGGCCAAATTCGATCCCCAGTCCGTATATCAGAAAAGTGAGATTTTCGGCCCCAACGTCGCGATTTTTACGGTCGACGATTTTGACGAGGCCTTGGCGATCAATAACTCCTCGGGGTTCGGACTCGTTATGAGTCTCTTTACGCAGAATCGCGCTCTGTATGAAAAGGCTTTGATTGAAGCCCAGGTCGGCGTGTTGAATTTAAATCGAACCACCAACGGCGCCAGTTCACGTTTGCCCTTCGGCGGGATGAACAAGTCAGGAAACGACAGGCCTTCGGGTCACTTTGCGGTCCAATATACGACCGTGCCGGTGGCCACGTTGGAGGACAATACGGGGTTCACCGGTGGGAGCCTACCGGTGGGATTGCCCTTCGAATACAAGGACTAGGAGTCAGAATATGACGAAAATACTCGCCGTAATCATCGGGTTGGGCGTCGGTTATCTGGGATTCGAAGCGTTTCGTTTTATGTCGGCCGGCCCGGGCCGTGCGGATGAGCAAGTCGTGTTCGAAGTTCCAGGCGGCAAATCATTTCACCAGATCGCGAATCAGCTGCAAGAAAAAGGCGTGATCCTCAGTTCCTTTAAAATGCGTGTGGTCGCACGCATGACCGGTCTCGATTCGCGGGTTAAGCGCGGCGAGTATAATTTAAATCGCGCCATGACCCCGCAGGAAGTGCTCAGCATTCTAGTCTCGGGCAAGAGCATTCAGTACCCGGTGACATTTCCTGAGGGCAGTAACATTTTTGAAATGGCGGCGATCGTCGAGCAGAAAGGGCTGTTTAAGGCCGAGGAATTCTTGGAAGCCTGTCGTAACAAAGAGAATATTCGAGAACTCTTGGGGATCGAGGTCTCGAGTTTAGAGGGGTATCTTTACCCGGAAACCTACAAGCTGACGAAATATACGACGCTCAAAGAACTCTTGACCACGATGGTTTCAAACTTCAAACAAATGTATTCGCTTCTTGAAAATCAACACCCGGATCGGATGCAGATGTTTGCCCGCCACGAAATGGTCACTTTAGCGAGTATGGTGGAAAAAGAAACAGGGGCTCCGGAAGAGCGGCCGACAATTGCCTCCGTTTTCTATAACCGGATCAACAAGAGCATGAAATTGCAAAGCGATCCGACGATCATCTACGGAATCTGGGTGGACACGGGCAGGTACAAGAAGAATATTTCCAAAGACGATATCGAGCGACCGAACCGGTACAACACCTATACGGTTCCCAAGCTTCCCTTTGGTCCGATTGCCAATCCCGGGCGCGAGGCGCTCGAGGCGGTTATGAAGCCAGCCAAAACCGATTACTTCTTCTTTGTCAGCCGCAACGACGGGACACATGTTTTTACGCGTACTTATGAAGAGCATCTGAAAGCGGTGAGGTCGTTTCAACTCGACCCCGCCGCCCGAGAGGGAAAAAGCTGGCGCGACTTAGGCAAAAAGCGCGCGGCTGACAAAACCGCGAATTAACGACCGCTGATCAGTCTTTCGTCGTCCACCGAGCTGGAGCTTTTGGCTTGAGGTTCTGCAGGCTCGCTCGCCGGCGTCGCGGGTTTGGGAGCCTCGGCTCCTTCGACTTCCGATTGTCCGGCCTTTAGAGTTCCTTCCAAACGCAAATTGTGCTGTTTGGCTCTGCGGGCTTCTAAATCCGCTGCCTGCCGTTGCTGGCGAATTTGTTTGTAGCGTTCCTTAAGTCCCGCGATGCGCTTTTCAAGCTCGACCCGTTTATAAGCGGCATCGGCCTTCGCTTTTTCGATGGCCTTGGTCGCGGCAAGTTCATCTTGCGTGACCTTTTCTAGATCACGCTGAAGCAGCGCGTGTTCATCTTCGGACGCGCTGGCGCTGCGAACCAAATCCATCTGCTCTTTGTTTAAGGCGGCGAGTTTATCCGACTTTTCCTTTTTAATGGCGGCTAAGGCGGCATTCTGCTGCTTGCGTTCCTCAATTTTATCTTTGGACCTTTGAATAATGCGTTCCGCGGCTAAGATGTTGAACTGCAGTTTATCGATGTCCATCTGCAGGCGCCGCTGTTCCTGGCCAAGGCGTTCGATTTCCAGTTCCGAAGACTTGATTGTATCCGCGGCCTGTTGCCGTTTGGTTTCCGCTTCGTGCTTGGTCTTCATCGCGGCCCGTAGAGTTTTTTGATTCTCGGCCCGCTCGCGAGCCACCTCTGCCGAAGCATCCTGGGCGCGTCGCTTGGCTGCTTCCGAGTCTGCGGTTATTTCCTCGACGTCGGTCACCGTGTCCGTAATATCTTCGGCTTGCGCCGGAATCGCGGAGGCCGCAAATAGGGCCGCTAGTAACGCTGTCTTTATATTATGAACCTTCATATCCCATACTCCCTTTTCGAGTAATCACACAAAGGACTCATCGCCAGACTTTAGTATTATTTTGATGTGCAAAAGTTCTACGCTTTAAAAGGAATATAGAACCTTTAGACAGCGTTTTGTTTCAGAGTGAGACGCTAGAAGTTCAACATGCGCGGCAGCCGAACTAGGGTTTTTTAGCAGGCACGGCTGCGGCGGGCTTAGTCAGCTTGAAACGCACAATTAAAAAAACCTTTTTTTGCGCGTCCTCAAAAGCGGAGCGGAGTTCGTAATCGACCTCGTTCTTTTTGATCAGTAGGGGTGTGGCCACGTTTTCGTAGGCTTTACCCGGGGCGGCTTCCACCTTTTGCTGACGCAGAGTCGAGGTCACCTTCATGCTGCCGGGTACGACGGTGACTCCGTAAGATTTCAAATCGAAAATGGTTTTGAGTTCGCCGTTGGCTCCCGCCTGAACTTCCAATCCATTGATCCCTTGGGTTTCTAAGCCCAACATCAAACCGCCTTTGGCGTTGCGAACGCAGGTGGGCACGGTCTTAAATTGATTGGGCGCCTGTTTGTTTTTTGCATCTTTGGCGTCGGTGATTTCGACCCGGAAATCTTCCTTCTTGTCATGAAAGTAGGCGGTGGCGCTTTGGTAAACATAAGTTCCCGGCGCCATCTGCTTTGCGGCGGGGTCGAGCGAAATCACAGATTCGCCTTTCCCAGGCGTCATAGCCACATTGTAGTTGGCGGGACACTGCTTACCAGTTACGCGGCGAGCTCCACCACTGTTACAGGCGCTCATTATG
>JALHOQ010000118.1 GCA_022842925.1 Bdellovibrionales bacterium | reverse complement strand
GGCAGAGCGTTTGGCTGGAAGAGGTTCCGAATACCTACATTGACCGGGTCATCTTTACGCCCGTGTTAAACCAGTGGGAAATCGGACTGGAAGCCTTTCTCGCGGGCGAGCCGGGCGAGGGTCTACAGTTAAACGTTAAAATGTCCGTTGGCCGGCAAGTTTTGGTCGACGACCGCTACGGTGTCGTTTCAGGCGAAGTGCATCGTCGCATTGCCTTTTCGGATCCTGGGATCGACGACTCTCGCAACGAAATTTTGTGGAGTCCTGAAAAACCAACGCTGATCCAGGTCGAGCTCGAGCTCGTTCAGCACGGAAAGACCTTGGACCGCGTTTACAGTTACACGGCTCTGCGTGGGGTCGACATTCAACGCGAGAGATTTTTGCTCAATGCCCGCCCGTATTATTTACGGATGGTGCTGGATCAGGGCTACTGGCCCGAGACTTTGATGACGCCGCCCTCGCAAGACGCGATCAAAAAAGACATTCAGCTGACCAAGGCAGCCGGTTTCAATGGAGTGCGCAAGCATCAGAAAATCGAAAGCCCCGACTATCTCTACTGGGCCGACGTGATGGGATTATTGGTCTGGGAGGAAATGCCCAGTGCGTACCGCTTTACCCATGAGTCGGTGGGCCGGTTGATGAAAGAATGGATAGAGGTGATTGACCGCGACATCAATCATCCCTGCATTATCACTTGGGTCCCGTTCAATGAGTCCTGGGGCGTGCCCGATTTACCAGAGAAGGCCACCCACCGCGCCTGCGTTCAGGCGCTCTATTATACGACGAAAACTCTGGATCCCTCGCGCCCTGTGGTGGGCAATGACGGCTGGGAGAGTAGTGCGACGGATATTTTGGGAATTCATGACTACGACTCCAACCCCACACGAATCCTGAAACGCTATGGGGACCGCGTGGGATTTCGCGATGTCCTCTCCCGCGATCGACCCGGTGGCCGAATGTTGACTCTCGACGGCCATTCCCATGATGGACATCCCGTCGTATTGACTGAGTTCGGCGGCATCGCCTGTGTGGATCCGCGCTACCATGAAGGCCTTCCCACCTGGGGTTACAGCGTGGGACTTACCGCGCACGACCTACAGCAGAAGTATTTACACCTGATGGAGACCATACATTCGATTCAGTTGTTTTCTGGTTTTTGCTACACGCAATTAATTGACACGTTTCAGGAGGCGAATGGTTTGTTTTTCGAAGATCGCACTCCGAAATTTCCTATTGAGTTGATTCGCTCCGCGACACTCGGTGACGGCTCTCATCGCACGGCGGAGATGGTGGCTCCGCCGGCTCTATATCCACCAACGCAAGCCTGAGCTGAATCGCGACCCTAGGGCACGAGGGTCGTCGCTTTCTTTCCGGTTTCCTTCTCGTAAGCCGCGCAGATAAAATCCGCGACCTCGCCGCCGCGCCCTTTTTCGGTCAGTGCGACTATTGAGCCTCCGAAGCCTCCGCCCGTTAGCCGCGCTCCGATTGTCGCATCGTTGGTGCCCGCGAATTCCACCAGAAGATCGATTTCGGGAATCGAAACCTCAAAGTCGTCGCGCTGCGAGGCATGAGAATCATAAAACAGCTGGCCCAGCTGTTCGAGATCCCCCGCCTTTAATCCCATGACCGCGCGATGGACCCGGTCATTTTCTGTAATCACATGGCGAGCCCTGCGGCGGAGGAGATCGGAGAGTCGTTCGAGGCGCGGAAGGTCGGCCACCGTCAATTCACGCAGCAGTGGAACGCCGAGGAGTCGGGCGGCTTCTTCGCATTCGGCGCGACGCCGATTGTAGTCTCCAGCCGAGTGTTGGTGAGAGACGCCGGAGTCGATCACCACCAAGTCCATTCTCTCGAGAGGAAGTGGCACGCGTTCAACCTCCAGCGTCTTTGCATCTAAAAACAGCGCTTCCCCGAAGTGCCCCATGGCCGCCGCCATCGGATCCATGATGCCCACGTGGGCGCCGACGAATTCATTCTCGATTCTCTGCCCCAGCTTCGCGATTTCGATATCACTCATATCTATTTTGAAGTGGGCGCGGAGGGCTTTGAGCAGCGCCACCTCCAGTGCGGCACTTGAAGAAAGCCCGCTGCCACAAGGAACGGTCGACTCGACCCGCAGATCGAAACCCTGCAAATGAAATCCTTGGGTTCGAAGAAGCTGAGTTGCACCCTGCACGTAATCAATCCAGCTTCCCCGCCGCACTTCCTGGCCCAGATCGAAGGCGGCCGGCCCCTCACCATAAAGTGTGGTCTGCGCTTCGACACGTGCGTCGCCCCGCTCGCGGACTTCGACTTTGGTGAACTGCGGAATCGGCGTCGGCAGCACCCAACCTCCGTTGTAATCCGTATGCTCGCCAATCAGGTTGACGCGGCCGTTGGCTATGGCTTCGGTCCACTCTCTCATGTTTCATCCTTGGTTAAATTTTCGAATCCGTTGGCGGTTAAAAGGACCGTGTCTTCGACCTTGGCGCCCACGACGCTGGGATTGAACGCGAGCGCCATGTTTTCGCTAAGAACGTCCGGCGTATTCGCGGAGGCAATGCGTTCGCGTGCGAGGTAGCCGGTGATGCCGCCTTGATGGTGGAGATCGATTTCGCCGGCCAACCCGCTAGTTATGTAGGCTTGTTCAAGGGTTCTATAAACATCAGAAAGGGTGGCGCCGGGAATGGAAGCCGCGAGCGCGGCGGACTCAATCCGTTTCAAGATACGGAACTTTTCCACCTCCTTCTGGTGGCGTTCGCGAAAAAATCGGAAGCGGGTCAGATTCGCGTAAAGGCCATGGCCTCGAGCGCAGAAGACCAGCATGGCCCATTCCCCGAGCGGTGCGTTTTTTGCGACGGGATGGCGGTAAAGCGTGCCGCGCTTCGAGCCCGCCGCGATCACAAGGGTGGGGTCGAGTCCTCGCGCCCACAGGGCCCGGGCTCCATGGCCTGCCAGTTCTTGCTCACTCCAGTCCGGTTGCGCATCGGCCAAGGCCTCTCGCATCGCCGCGCTGGCCCGTCTTCCCACCTCACGATAACGGAGGATTTCTTCGGGTCCAAAAATCCACTTCAGGCGGAGGATTTCGTGCGGAAGCGTAACATAACCGTTGTTTGGCCGATCGCAGGCCACAGTTTCGCCACCCAACTGGCTAACCCAGCGTGAAGCCGCGCCCTCGTCTTGCCAGGGAAACTCAAGAATTTCGAAATCGCCACTCAATTCCTCGTCGCACAACCGCGCCCGCTCGATCCGATTGGTCAGTAAAAAGGCCTTGTCGGCGGTCACCAGAACTTCGGCGATCCCGGTCTCGCTTGTAAAAATCACGACGCCCGAGCCGCCACCGGTGACCCAGCTAAACCAATCCACTCCACGCAGATAGACGGCGCTGAGACTCTGGGCTTTCATGACCGCGCGCAAAGACGTCAGCTTTCGTTCGACTTCATTCATAGACGGGACACTCCACGTCGATCAGTTCGCGCGCCTTTTCTTCGGGTAGACTGTCATTAACAAAAACCCCAGCCGCCAATTCGGTCCCCGCTAAAAATTTCAGTTTGTCGCGCGTGCGATACGGTGGATAAATTTGAAAATGCGAATGAGCTTCGGGATGAGGCTCGCCGTCGGTGGGAGCTTGATAAAGGGTGAGAAGGTAGGGAAAGGGGCGGTTCCACATCCGGTCGTACTTACTCAGCACGGTTTTCAGTGTGATAGCGAGGTCACGGCGTTCGGAGGCCTCTAGTTCATAAAGATAAGGGACGGAGCGAATGGGCGCGACCCAAGTTTCATAAGGGTAACGGGCGCAAACGGGCACGAAGGCCAGGGCTGAGGCTCGACGAGCAATCACGCGGCGAGAGGCGTTGAGTTCCTCGGCAATAAGATCGCTGAACAGCGACTGGTGGTGTTGGGAGAAGTGCTCTTTGGCCATCTTTTGCATCCGCGCCACCACCGGTGGAATAAAAGAGTAGGAATAAATCTGTCCGTGCGGGTGGTGCAGCGTCACTCCAACTTCTACACCTCGATTTTCAAACGGCAGCACGTACTGGATATCCTTCCGACTTCCCAGTTCCCGCGTGCGCTCACCTAAGACCTCGAGGATCAGGGCGATGTGGTCGACCGGGAGCCCGCCTAAAGAGGTGTCCGGATTTTGCGTAAACACCACCACATCACAGTGACCGCGCGCTGGGCGCGTGGAGACGATTTCGCGTTCTGGATCTTCACCGCTTAAGGTGAGCGAGGGAAAAAGATTATCAAAAACCGCCACGTCGTACTCGCCCTGTGGCAGTTCGGTCGGAAACTCCGCCGACCGACTCACGGCCAGCGGTGAATACTCTTTCGGCGGAAGAAAAGTGCGGTCTTGGCGGTGACTCGCATACACCACCCACTCACCCCGCAGCGGATGCCACCGCAGGTGGGGATTGGGTTTGCTGATGGGGTGAGGCGGATTGGTCGCGACAATACGACGATCGATGGGCGACCGCGAGTACAAATAGAGCGCGCGTCCATCAGGTTTAGTGAGTTCTCGGCAATGCAAGCGAGTCTCCTTTGAGACGTGCTTATAACAGGGCCTACCTCAGACGGCGACGGGGCTTGGGTCGCGGTATCTCGTGAAGTTTGTATTAACGTTGAATCCACAGGGCGGAGGCGCCGCTGGGCAGAGACAAGCCGGTGGGATCGGTGATCAGCATTTCTCCGGCGTCGGTGTTCGCATTTTCACCAAAAACGCGGAGGAGCTGGTTGCTGAGTGAGGTGGGCGTATAAGCCTCGGAGTGGGCAGAGAGACAAACGAACGAATTGGCGCGTCCGGAAAACAAATTCTTTAAGCTTCGCAAAAGAGGCATCAGATCGGCTTCAATCTTCCACACCTGACGCTTTTCACCTTTGCCGTAGCTGGGGGGATCCAAAATAATTCCGTCGTATTTCGAGCCCCGGCGCAGTTCTTTGGCCACAAATTCCTTTACGTCATCCACTAGCCAGCGGATTGGCTGCTCGCCCAAGCCTGAAAGCCGCGCATTTTCGCTGGCCCACTTCACTGTGCCTTTAGATGCATCGACGTGTGCCACCTCGGCGCCGGCTGAAGCGCAGAACAGGCTGCTTCCGCCCGTATAAGCAAAGAGGTTGAGTACGCGCACCGGTCCGCCGTCTTTTTTGAGGGCCGAAACCAGTTCACGAAATTTCAGCCAATTGCGCTCTTGTTCGGGAAAGAGTCCAAGATGACCAAAGCTGGTGAGTTTAATTTGAAAGCGCAGTCCGTGCATTTCGATTTCGAACGGCTGTTGAACCCGGTCGTCGCGAATCTTCCACTCGCCGGTGCCATCGCGGTGGCGCACAAACTCGGCGGCCACATCGGTCCACTCGCGAGAAGGTAGGCGCGCCTCCCAGACCGCGGTGGCTGCCGGACGTACGAGACGAAAGGGGCCCACTTGCTCCAGTTTGCGAAAGTCGCCCGTATCCAAAAGCCTGTAAGTGCTTGTATTCATGGTTAGACGCATCTAGCCAGCGAGGGTCCGATCTGTCAAGGCCACCCCACCTTCGGCTACGGAAGCCGATTTACGTCACCGCAAGCGGCCCGAACGCTTTTTATATAGAACCTATTGAATCCTATCCTCTCGGCCCTGGGCACGGATGTTGATCTTGGAGCATTTCACGTTTTCTAGGTTGGGATTTAAGTAAGTTGAGCTCGAGTGTTGTTGGGTATTGCCTTGAGGTCCACTCCGGCGCAGGCCGGAGTGGAAGCGGGCTGGAACTCAGGATATTAATCCTTCGAGCGTGGATCGAGCTGAAAAACGGCCTGGGTTGTGCGCGGAATCGCAACAAAGGACTCTTTGTGTCTCGGACTCCGTTGAATACCGAAGCGTAAGGCGAGAGCGAGAGTGAGCCCGCCATGCGCCGCAGCCGTCAGCAGAAAGAGCGCAGAGCCGCCAATAAACTTTATGGCTAGAGCGGCGAGGCTCGGTCCGAGAATAGCGGCCAGAGAAAAAATAACAAGCAATCCACCCGCCGTTTCGATCGCCTTGGAACGCGGAACCATGTCGTTGGCCCGAGCCACGCTGAGCGGGTAAATCGAAAATGCCCCCAGACCAAAAAATCCCCCGGCCACGAGGATGGCCGTAAAGCTGAGGTCTGCAGTGGCGAAGAGATAGCCGCCTGCGGCCGTAGCTATAGCGGACGCAAGAAAAAGAATTTCAAGGCGACCGATGCGGTCGGACCAGGATCCGATCGACCACTGTCCTGCGGCGCCGGATAAAACTATAACTGAGAGAAGCAGTGCGGACTCGCTGGCGCTTAAGCCTGAGGCCTGGCCGTAAACGGTGATCATGGTCCAAATCGAGCTATTGGCTAGGCCCGCCGCCAAGCAGCCGACGACGGCCGAAGGCGAGGCCTTGAATAAACTCTTGATTTCTAGGCGAGCGTTGGGCGGAGTCTCCGGTGCACCAGTTCGGCTCAAGGTCACGGGGACGGCCGCCAAAGAGTAGAAGACCGAAATAAACAGGAACGGTTCAAAGGAGTCGATTGCGCCGACGTGAATCAGCTGCATTCCGAGCGGGATGGCCGTTAGGTTGACGATGGTGTAGGCGGCGAGGACGCGGCCGCGCTCGTTATTCTTCGAGCTCTGCGATAGCCAACTCTCGATCCCCATAAAAAGCCCGGCGAAACCGATGCCCGTTAGGAAGCGAAGAGCGCACCAAAAAGTCGGCTCGATCCACAGCAAATGAAGCAACGGGATTACGGCGACAAGGGCGGTAAAGGAACTAAACGCGCGAATATGACCCACGCGGGCAATCAGTCTGGGGACCAAAAGACAGCCGACGAGCAGGCCCAGATAGTAAAAAGACCCGAGATGTCCAATCTGAATGGGCGTGAAGGCCTCGGCCTGAGCGCGCAAAGGTACGACTAGACCATGGAGTCCGTTGCCCAAAAGCAAGATGGTCGTTCCGAAGAGAAGCGCGCCGAGTGGCCGAAATATTCCCGTCACTTAGCTGCTTTCGAATCATAGAGCGCGAAAACTGTAATCGCCGCTGTCGCACCGAAATAAAAGAACAAACTGGCGGCGCCGTCGTTTCGACCGATCAGCCGCAAGCCAAATCCGAGCATCGCAAAATTCACCATGGACATAAATAACCCGAGTTCAAGAAAGGTCTTGGCTCTCTTCGGCAAAAATTCGAGCTTGGCTAGGCTGACTAAGAACAAAACCCCTGCGATCAATTCAAATACGGCGATTTGATAATAGGTGACCGTTAGACCGGGAAAGCTCGCTAAAAATGTGCTGCCAAAGTCGGTCTTGAACGACTCGCCCACGCCGGCTCCGAAAAGTTTTGACGCGCCGGTGATTATCCAGGTGTAGAGAAAGAGCGCATAGACCGGCAATAGTTTTAGGTTTGGATAGATTCGATTGAGTTTCATGTTTTTTCTCTCTCTCCATGGCGTCAACGCCGAAACTTTTGTAGAGGTTAGCTGACGGGTGCGTTGATGAACAGAAATTTCTATACAAGGTGGGCCTTAAGGATTTAGCGTTTAAGGGGCAATCAGTTTTGGAATTTTCTAGTGGGAACTCCCGTAAGGAATTGGTAATGAGAAATCGATGTTTAGAGTGGGCGATGATGACCGTCGTAATGGTCATTGCGATTTTTCCGCGCTTATCTGTGGCGATGCCCGAGTTTGCTCGGCGCTATAACGTATCTTGCACCGCCTGCCACTCGGCCTTCCCTAGACTGAACCAATTTGGACACGCCTTTATCGCGGCCAATTACAAAATGCCGAATTGGCGCGAATCGAACACGATCAGTCTCGGCGATGATATGCTGGCCCTTCCTAAAACACCGCCTTTGGCTCTTCGTATGCAAACGTTTGCCCAGCTTCGCGAGGGGTCGCAGATCGATCGCACGTCGGGTGTGGCCGCGAATAAGTCCGAGTTCGACTTTCAGGCACCGTACTTAATTAAATTACTCTCGAGTGCGCCACTTTCAGAAAATCTGACCTATTACTTTTATGGCATCTTTGCCGAGAAGGGCGATAACGGAACCGCGATCATCGAGGATGCGTGGATTCGACATGCCAATCTCTTTGGCAGTGGGATTGGTCTACAGGTGGGGCAGTTTCAGGTTTCGGATCTTATGTTTCCTCGGGAAGTTCGCCTGACATTTCAGGATTTTTACGCGTATCGGGCGGCTGGTGTGACCTATGAGCGCGGGGTGATTTTAGACCGCGAACTGGCCGGAATCGACGTCGCCGTTGGGGCCGTTAACGGCAACGGGATCAATGACAACTTCTCGATCAATAGCCCAGGGTTTCAGCGGCCGGACCGGTTGTTTGATAACGACAATAAAAAGTCGATTTTTGCTCGCCTAGGTTACTCGCTTGGATTTACCGATATTGGAATTTTTGGCCTTATGGGGGAGCAGCGGAGTGCAGCGGGAGTTTTGGGAGATTCAAGTGGGACACGCGCCACCAAGAAGGTCGCCCAAGGCCTGGATCTTTCGGGCACATTGAGCTCGAATATTCACTGGTTCGGCCAAGTGGTTTGGAATCAGTGGGAGGGGCTGCTCGATACTCACCCCGATCGCGACTCCGATTGGTTTGGTGGTTTTTTGGGAATAGATTATGTTCACAACGAACGTTGGGTTTATTCTCTCCTGTGGAACTATGTGGATGGGAGCACGTTCCATGGAACAGGCACGATTTACGAAGGGCTAAAAATGAATGCCCTGACCATTGGGACATCCTACTATTTCATGCGCAATGTAAAAGGCGTGATCGAGGCTACGGCGGACCTAATGGAAACGGATCAAAGCGGTCCACCCCATGTCGGCCATCAGAGTCAGGAGCACTCCCTGATTGTTGGATTTGATGTCGCTCTCTAACTGCGGGAGGTCGAATCGCGGTCTCGTAGTTTATCTGGCAATCCGTCGTGACTGCCCAGCTTCTGCTGTGGGGAATTCTCCCAGAGAAATCCCTTTTCTTTGATCTCTTGATTGCGTTTAGGGTGGAGCGGGTAAAAGCACTTGTTATCGGCTTTAGTGGCTTCGCCAACGACAAGGAGTCTGACCTTCTCCGAGGTATTATTGATAAAAGTGTGAGCAATACCAGTTGGTACAGGAAATCCCACGCCATCTCCTGGCAACAATCGATAAAGGTGACCGTCTATCCAAACATCAGGAGTTCCTTCAATGACATATACAAACTCTTCTTCATTAGACTCCGCATGAGGCCACGACGTTCGGCGACCAGAAGGCAATAGTTCATGGTGAATACCAATTTTCTTAAGACCCATTGTCTTAGCAAATGGTGAGCCTATAGAGAGGAGCTCATCGCTACCGCTGCTCTTGTAACAGCTCACGTCTTGTTCTTGAATTTCAGTATAATGTTTTATGCACTCGTGCCGGTTAACTATAGAGATCGGGGACATGCGTACCCCTGAGCGTTCTTTAAACTCCCCATTAGGCATACCCCAAGAATAGGTGTAGGACAGGTCACCACTTGACCAAACATCCAGAGCTACTTCTTCTCTAAAAACATTTATTTCGTCTGGCTTATTGAACCCAAAGACATATGACGCGTGAGCATCGGCCTTAGTGGGAGTTTTTCTAAATTCATGGGCTAAGAGACCTGGGGAATTAGAATTCAGGTTCCAAAGGGTCATAGTCTCGGACATGGATGGTGCTAGGGTGGATTCTTCTTTATGGTAAACCGTTCCATCCTTACCGGTAGCTGTAAATTTCAAAGAAAAGCCACGACCATCCAGAATGGGTTGTAACGATAGGTTGCCAATAAAGGGTTGACCCTCATGATTGATTCCTTCCCCAGTATAGAAGCCAGTAGCGGCAGCCAATTGGTTTAGAATTTCCTTCATGAGAACCCTCCGTAAACTGTTTTTTGATGGAGACTTGAGCGATCCGTGTTCAGGCCAAAATGATGACTTCAGTCCCCTCATCAACCTGGTCAAACAATCGCTTGATGTCAATATTACTTAAGCGAATGCAACCATGAGACGCAGGCTGCCCAAGAAAATGTTCTTGGTTAGTCCCATGTAGGTAAATATATCGTTCTTTAGTGTTCGAATTTTTGGTGTCGGCTCCCTCGAGCCACAGAATTCGAGTTAGAACTAAGTCTTCGTTGGATTGCCAAAGGGGGCTTCTGGAGTTGTTCGTGCAGACTTCTCCAGTGGGAATCCGGCTCTTAAATACGGCGCCCATTTCACAACCTGCTCCAATTTTTTTATAAATCTTAAATCGCCCCAGAGGGGTCGTATGACTTCCAACTTCATAGCCTGTTCCATTCGCAGCCGAAGAGATAGGGTACATTTCGAGTAGCTGCCCATCTTCCATCAATCGTGCCGTTTGCGAACTGATCTCAATCACAATTTTTCGATTGCTCATGGTTACTAGGCTAGAGGCAATCTTTGAGACGCTCAAGCTCCCTCTGAGCGCCTCGGAAGCATTAGGGATCCGCCAGCCGGTGAATTTCATTTAATTGGACTGTCCAGCCCGAACCATCGACAATGAAACCTAATGTTTCGCACTCTAAGCGCTGCGGTATTCGCTTCGCTAGCGCTTCATCTTTTCTTGCTTGGGTTCCTGTCTCGACCTCGAATTAAGCCTTCAGACGAACCGCGCGCGATTTCGGTGGAGTTCAAAGATTCAGTCGGTGTGAAAGGAGCTTCAAAAAGCCCACGGCGCTCGCGCGCCACCAAGCGCGCTCAAGCCATTCCT
>JALHOQ010000117.1 GCA_022842925.1 Bdellovibrionales bacterium | reverse complement strand
CGACCGAGCATTATGCTCATATTCAGCGCATGCGCGGCAGCGATTGTTCAATATTAAATTCCATGAATGATCCACAAAAGGTCAGGCTTCTGGGGAACAGCTTTCCTCCGAGTGAGCGCTACCTAGGGGATTTGACGAATAATCCTGCACATGCGGAACGCTTGGTCCGATTCGCCAATTGCCTACCGCTGAACTGGATCGTTTTTCATGCGGCGGTGCCAAGAGGCTGGGCGATCGAGGTCTGCGGACGCCTGGGCTGGAACCTAACCGCCGACGGCACTTGCGCAGCTCAGGTCAAAAACAAGCCAATAGCAAATTCCATGGAGAGATGCCTCTAGCGGCGCAGAGTCGGCGAATCCATATTGCGCAAATACCAATCTGTCGTTTTCTTTAGTCCTTCAGATAGGCTGGTTTCGCATGCAAAGCCGAGGTCCGCTTTCGCCTTTGAAACATCGAACCAGCGCCGCTTCTGACCAGATGGTCTATCGGTATTCCATTTGATTTCGCCCTTGAACTGGGTGTGATCCTTTAAAATTTTGCAAATATCAGTTACCGAACTTTCTCGTCCCGAAGATAGGTTTACGACCTCCGCTGTTTTATAAACTTCAGCGGCCTTGATCATACCTTGAGCCACATCCCCGGCGTAAACGTAGTCCCGAGTCGGCGTTCCATCTCCCCAAACTTCCACGGATTCGAGCCCCTTCTGACTGGCCTCGACAAATTTTCGTACTAGGGCGGGGACCACATGGGAATCGTGAAGATTGAAGTTGTCGTATTCACCGTAAACATTGCCGGGAACGCAGGTCACAGCTTGGAGTCCATACTGCGAATGGTAAGCCTTGCCCTGAATTTGCAGCATGCGCTTGGCGAGCGAATAGGGAGCGCTTTCTTTTTGCGGGAAGCCATCCCAGAAGGAGGACTCCTTCAAGGGGAGCGTGGTGAGCTCGGGGTAGCCGCAGCCCGCTCCGGCGGAGATCACTTTCTTTACCCCGGACCGACTGGCGTGATGAAGGACCAACGTACCCATCATAAGATTGTTATAAAAGTAATCGGCGGGACGCTCTCGGTTGGGAAGTATTCCTCCGACTAGACCCGCCAAGTGGAAAACGATTTCGGGAGAATGCTCCGCATACATCGCTTCGACTTCCGTCTCTTTTACCAGATTGTAATCCTTGCTTCCGAGGCTGACCAACTTGCGTGGTTTAATTGCCTCCAGAGCTTGCGTTATATGACGACCTAAAAATCCTGTTCCGCCGGTCACTAAAACGGTCTTATCGCTCCAAAAACTCATGGTTCCCTCCGCTCCGCCGCTACAGTCGGAGTGCGAAAACGTCCCGAGATCAAAAAGTTATAGATGTTCGGGACCAGCGGGACTTTGTAATAAAAGAACCGGAGCGTCGATCTTAACCAACCCGAGCCGGCGGGGTTAAAGCGCAGCAAGCGCGGCAGAACCTGAAATTTTTTGGGATTGATGGTTACGTTATGCCAGAGCATGCGATCGCAGCCGATTAAATGAATCTGACCATCCATCGATTGCCAGATTCGGGTTTGGTAGCGATCGAAGAACGGAGCAAACAAGTCACGGGCCGCCGCGGGCTGCAGGCCCATTTGCGGTATGAGTTCTTTCCTGACAAAAATTAAATTGTAGTCGAGAACGGAAACCAGCTCATACCCCTTTGCATGAGCCAGATCATGAAAGGCTTTGAGGCTTGAGGAATGATTGACCGAGAAATCCTTGGGCTGCACGTAGGTGTAATCGATGGGAATGGTGGGATTGAACTCCACCAGGATCATTTTCGGGGTGTAACGCTTTAAGGCTTCCCAAAGATGATATTCGCAGCCGTCGATATCCATCGAGACCAAATCCGGATCCTGGGGGAATCCCGGCACCCGACTAAAAATCCCATCCAGAGTGTTTTCGCCTTCGAAACTGATAAAGGCGTTCACGAGATGGGCATTCGGGCGCCCGCCGTGGTTTCGCTCAAGATCTTTAAACTTCTCTTTGTCGCATTCGATGTAAACTACATTCCAGTTCTGGTTTTCCAACAGATGACAGGTATTGCTGGCAAACTTGCCATCCCAGGCGCCGAACTCAACTGCCCACTTGTTGCCTTCCGGCAGCTTTTTGATCAGGTATTCAAGAACGCCGTCTTCACCATTATGCGAGTAAACATTCCGCCGATGCTGCAGAAGGGAAATCGAGTTTTCCACGACTTAACCCACACGCCTTTGAGGCAATGACTCTTGAGCGCTCAAATTGGCCTTAATCCGTCGAACGCGCCGATAGAGGGCCAATGTATCTTTTAACAATGAAACCCCAATTTTCAGAACATGCAGAATTTCGGTGCCCACGAAGCGCTCGTTGGTCAAAAAATAGTCGAGTCGAATCGGGGCCTCCAAGACTTCGCCATAACCATGAACCTTGGCCAGGGAAAGAAGCTCAAGATCGAAGCCATACCGATCGATCTCTAAATGCGGCAAAATGGCATCAATGACTTCGCGTCGAAAGAGCTTAATTCCAACCTGAGTATCGGTTACATCAATTTCAAAAAGACTGTGCACCAGCTTCTGATAAAGGGAACTGAGAAATCTGCGATACCATGGGTAAAACACCCGTGACTGCGGGTGCCGCTTGGACCCGATCACGATGTCGACCTGATAGAGCGCCATCAAGCCCATAAAGATCCGAATTTCTTTGGGGTGGATTTCCATTCCGCCATCGATAAATAGAATGTAGTCCCCGGAGGCGTGACTGAATCCCGCGCGAACCGCCCCCCCTTTGCCCGCATTCTCTGCGAGTATAATGGGCTTTACGCCCGGATGCCGAAAGGAGTGCAGCTGGAGATTCGTTCCGTCGGTACTTCCGTCGCTGACGACAATCACTTCGAAGTTCGGGAAATACCCTTCAACTTCATCAAGCAAATTATCGAGATTCTTGTGTAAATTGCGGGCCTCGTTAAACACCGGAACGACGATGCTGAGTTTATGTTTTTGCATATCTTTGGCCCACGACATCATCTTTAATTATCGGCAATTTTGCCTCAATATGAAATGATCAAACGATGGCGGACGAGCAAACCTATCAGACCGGAAACCAAACCATCCAGCTGGAAGTCCAGCCCTGGGATTCCGAAATTTTGCAGCGAAGCTGCGCACGCATCATCAAAATCAGCGGGGATGATAGTCTCCCCGACTTTGGTCTTATGCCGGAGGAGCTGGAGCGTCGCGGCCTGGACTATGTAACGGTTCGTTGGCCGCAAGACGATAGAAAAAGGATCGAAGGTCTAGTTTCCGCCGGATTTGAAGTCGTCGACGGGATAGTTGCGCTCAAGCGCGAATTAGAAAATCTGGAGCCGACCCACTTTCCCCAGGTGCGACTTGCCACGGCTCAGGATGCCCGCGAGGTCGCGGAGTTGGCCGGTCGAACCTTTCGTTTTAGCCGGTTTCATAACGATCCCGCCATCTACCGTGAGCAAGCCGATAAGGTTCATTACGAATGGGCGTGGAATTCTTGTTTGGGCAAGGCCGCCGATGCGGTTTTACTTTGGGTGGAGGGCGGCCGGATCGCAGGTTTTAGCACGGTTGCTCTTAAGGGCGATACTGCCACGATCGTTTTGGTTGCGGTGGCGGATGAATATTCCGGCCACGGTATTGCCGGCAAGCTGACGCTTAAATGTTGCGAATGGATGAAGAGTCGGGGTGTTCGGTACGCCCGGGTCCAAACACAGAGCCACAATGTCGCCGCGCAGACCGTTTACAAACGCTCAGGATTTGCAACCGAGAATCTGTTCACCACTCTACGATGGGCAAAGGGGCGGGTACCATTCAACCTCGGGCGCCTAGCCACCGAGTCCTTTTTGCAGCTGGAAGTCGAATTCTTTCAAGAACTGGATCTTTTGGCCCGTGAAGTGGGCGCGAATATCGATGACGTCTGGAAAGCGGTCGCCGCCGATGCTCGAATCGGAGCCGGAACCTACAATCCTCTTAATGATCCCGCTGAGGACGAGCACCTTGAAGGCACAAAGCAGCTGCTACGAGTGGCGAGAGGAAAGGGCTTTGATTTCAAGCTGCTGCAGACCGCCGCCGCTCGCGTCGATGTAATGGAACTGCTGCGCTCTACGCTTACAGCTGTTGCGCGCTGGCGCCCTGTTGTTCGTAAAAATTCAGAGTTAGATCAATAGCCTGTTTGAGCGTAAATTTGGGCGACCATTCGAGCTCACTTCGCGTATTGTCGATCCACGGCACCCGGTTCTGTACGTCCTGAAAGCCTTTTCCATAGTACTGTTCGGCCTTTTGCTCGACTAGCTGAGTCTTCATCGCATTGGCTTTAAAGCCGGCGCGTGAACGGGCCGCTGCGAGCAAGGTTTCGGCGAGTTCTTTAACCGAGCAGTTATTTTCCGGGTGACCCACGTTGTAGATTTTTCGACTTGCGACGCCGTTCCTATTCTCAATAATTTTCATAAGGGCCGAAATTCCGTCGTCGATGTACGTGAAGCAACGGCGCTGGCTGCCGCCGTCGACTAGCCGAATATTCTCGCCGCGTACGATCTCGCCCAGGAACTGGGTCAACACCCGGGAGCTACCTTCTTTCGGAGTATTCATATTGTCGAGGCCGGGTCCAATCCAGTTGAAGGGCCGGAAGAGTGTGTAATCCAGATCTTCATGCTCACCATAGGCAAAAATCACGCGATCCAGAAGCTGCTTGCTACAGGCGTAAATCCATCTCTGTTTGTCGATTGGGCCGTAGACCAGGTTTGACTCGTAGGGGTGAAAGGCCGAGTCCTTCGACATTCCGTAAACTTCGGACGTCGACGGGAAAATCAAACGCTTCTTGTACTTCACGCAGTAGCGGACGATCTCCAAATTGGATTCGAAATCGAGATTAAAGACTCGGAGGGGGTCGGTCACGTAAACAGTGGGTACGGCAATCGCCACAAGGGGCAGGATCACGTCGCACTTTTTAACGTGATACTCGATCCACTCCTTGTTGATTAGAACGTCGCCTTCGAAAAAATTAAAACCCTTGTGATCGATCAGATCGCTTATTCGGTCGCGCTCCATATCCATGCCATGGACTTTGTATTTGCCGGTGGCCAGAAGGGCCTTTGACAGATGGTGGCCGATAAACCCGTTAACGCCGAGGATAAGAACATTTTTTGACATTTCCCACTCCGTCTTTACAAAGGATAATATAGAGCATGTCCTTCACCAAGAAGTTCTCCATCGTCGTGGCCACTTTGAATGCCGAGCGCACACTCGACAAAGCGCTGGCCGCGATACGATCACAACAGTATCCGCAGGAGCTGGTCGAAGTGCTAGTCGTGGACGGTGGGTCCACCGATCGAACGCGAACCATCGCCCAGGAACATAAGTGTCGGATTGTGGAGAACCCGAAGGTCGAGCCGGTGAGCGCAAAGTTGATCGGTTTAAAAGAAGCGACCGGCGATTATCTAATCTACTGTGACGCCGACGAAGTTATGGAAGATCCAAGGGCTTTGCAGAAGCGCTGGCGCGCCTTCGAAGAAAATCCGGATGTGCACATCGTATTTGCACAAGGCTATAAGGCCCCCCTGGGCGCGCCATTCGTAAACCGATTTATCAACGAGTTTGGCGATCCGTTTTCGATGTTCTATTACCGGTTATCAAAGGCCTGCGAATTCTTCCCGACGGACATCCAAAAATATGCCCGAGTTGTTAAAGATCAGGGCGACTACACGGTTTTTGAGTTAATTGAAGGGGCGGCGCAACCCATTATGGAGAATGCGGCTCTGGCGAATGCGATCGACCTCGCTTTTTTTCGCACTCACTATGCCGAACTTGTGGATAAACCCTGGGGCCCCGTCCACTTTTTTTACCATATGCAAAACCGATCGCGCCGATTCGCGATCACC
The DNA here is from genome assembly GCA_022842925.1 of Bdellovibrionales bacterium. GTDB lineage: Bacteria > Bdellovibrionota > Bdellovibrionia > Bdellovibrionales > UBA1609 > JALHOQ01. The sequence continues at coordinate 4,835 of JALHOQ010000117.1, read as the reverse complement.
AAGCATGATGCCGTGATTCATCATTCGTCGGATAATTGGCCTGGATTTCTGCGCAAAATCCGCTGGCGAATTATTAACAATGTTTTTTCAAGCGGGGAGTCGGGCTTTCTCGGCCGCGAAAGGCACTCGCCGGGTGTCGCTGCCAGAAAATATCTCTTTGTTCCCTACGCACTTCTACTTTTGCCTTTAGCGCTCGACAGCCTTCGCTACGTTTTCACCCGCCGGGATCTTCGATACTTGGGTGTGATTCCATTAAGCCTTTACACAGTTTTTTGGATCGGGGTTTATACCTTTGCGAAAGTGATTGGCTTTAAGCCTCGCGCTCGTGGTTATGGGGTCTGAGCTTCGACACTCAAGGTTCGTGCAAGTGTATCCATAATCAACCCGCTGGGACTCCAGTTGGGCGTGGCCGGGGGGCGCCGCCAGCGCGAAGGGTTGGCGATAAAATCTTTCACCAGATCCACATCAAACTTCGAAAGAAGGCAGGTCGAGTGCAGACCCTCGGCGCGCTCGGTGGTGTCGCGCAAGATCAGGCATGGAATTCCTAAATAGTAACACTCTTCTTGATTCGAGCCGCCGTCCGAAATCACAAACTCGGCACCGGCCACAAGACGAATAAACTGCGTGAACGGCATGCGCGGTTCAAGGACGATACCTGAACTCCGCATTTTCTCTTTTAAAGAAGGGTCTTTGCTCAGCTTGTACTGGGTCTGTGGATGCATCACGAAAAAAATCTTTCGCTTGCGCGCCACCTGCGCCAAAACTTCCACCATAAAGTGCCAACGCCAGCCGCTATTCAGGTTCTCGTAACGATGTAGGTTGGCCACCACATAAGGCTCGGTATTTTCAGTCAGAGGATTTTTTTGCAGAATCAGTCGAACCGTGTCGGCCAGCGTATTGCCCCCGGTCGAGAACACGCCTTCGTCGTAGCCCATATTGCGCAGGTTTTCAGCCGCCATATCGTCGGGCGCCATATGGAGCGAGGATCGCTTTGATACTAGGCGACGATTGATCTCCTCGGGGAACGGAGAAAAGAGCTTTCCTGAGCGCAGCCCGGCTTCGATGTGCACGACCGGTAATCGTAGCCGGCGGCCCCAGCGCGAGCCCACCAGGGTCGACAACGTGTCGCCGTGGACAACAATCACAGTTGCTTCATCAGGTACAAAATTCTTTGGGTTCTGAAACCAGGCCTTTATGAACCACAGCAACGCTTGGCCGGATGTGGAAAGGTCGGCAATCCCTTTGGAGGCGTGCAAAATCTTTTCGGGCGGTAGCTTAAAGTCTTCGTACTGTTTGCACAGGTTGACGGGGCTCTGCCCCGACGACAGAAGATGCCAGGAGATCTTTCGTTCATCTGCCTCAACGATAAGGGGGTAAATTTTTATAAGCTCGGCCGCGGTGCCGACTATAAAGCAGATGCGCATACCTAGAGTGTGGGTGGGATGCGCCAAAGGCGCAAGCCGGACTCAAGTCCGGCTTACTTGTTCGCGGCTTGTGTGGACACCGGAGCGACATAGTCCATCGAAATGGCTCGGCCGCCCAGCAGCACCATTAACAGCGCCAGAAATATAATTCTGCGCATATTAAGCCGCCAGTTTTTCGACTTTTTGAGCTGACGCAGGTTGCAAGACGCCTCTTTCAAGCATCACGGATACCACGTCATCCCAGAATTTTTCTTTGAGCTTGTCCTCATTGGGGCTCATACGGATCTTGGGAAAGGACTTCTTATCGAAGTACTCCGCAAATTGATCCGGCGTACTGGTTTTAACTATCTTGAACAGTAGATTGGCATGAACGTCGGTCATGCGCTTACGGTCGATCAGCATTTTCCTTAAACCCGACTCCGGTGTATGAAACAGGAAGTCGTGCAGGGAATGCGTGTCATATTGGGACATGTAACGCTCCTTGAGAATAAACGAACAGCATCTTATTCTTCGGACCTAGACCGCCTAGACTTTAGGCCAAATGCGGAATTCGTCTCACTCGGAGGCATATTTTCTTTTGCCCAACTATCCGATTATATAAGGACAGCTGTGGAGGGGATTTGGGCCGAGTACTATTAATCAATCCATCGTATCTCCGGACCTATGGGACCAATCAGGCGGGGATAGCAAACCCGGTTTATCCGATATTAAGTCTCGCGTGCCTGGCCGCGATCGCCAAGGCCGAGGGACATGAGGTTGAAATCGTAGACCTCTCCTACCGGGAATATTCCCCGGATGGCTTGAAAGAAAAGATACTTTCTTTTCGGCCGACCGTTGTCGGCATTACGGCCACCACACCCTTAATCAATCAACTGAAAGATATGTCATTTCTCATCAAGGACATTGCACCTGACACTGTAGTGATCGGCGGCGGCGCCCATCCCTCATCGTTGCCCCTCGCCACCATGCGAGAGTCGGCTTTGGACTATGTGATTTTTGGGGAGGGCGATATCACCTTTCAAGACATTCTACGGGGAAAGCACCCTTCGGTTATCGAGGGCATTTGTTGGCGCAGCAACGGCCAAATCGTGCAGAATCCGGCGCGTGGCTTGGTTCATGACTTAGACTCTCTTCCCATTCCGGCTTGGGAACTTTACCCGATAGATGAATATCGAGACCGGATCACTCGCATTATCAGTCGATATCCGCCGATCGCAACCGTTGAGTTTTCTCGCGGCTGCGTGTTCACCTGCGACTTTTGCGGCAGCAAACAAACCATGGCCAAGGGCTATCGCAAAAAATCTCCTGAGCGTTGCGCCGATGAGCTCGAGGTCTTGTATAAACTGGGCTATCGCGAAGCCCTTCTAACCGACGACATTTTCACTAGCGATAACAATTGGGCGATCGCAGTTTGCGAAGCGATCACCAAACGCGGCGTAAAAATGGCATGGACCTGCACCAACGGCATCCGAGTGGACAGCGCGAACGAAGAACTGTTTCGCGCCATGAAGGCGGCGGGCTGCTATCGCGTGCACTTTGGTTTCGAAACAGGCAATGACCGGGTTCTAAAGGCTTTTGGAAAAGGCGGTCGCGCCACACTGGAGCAGGGTCGCACTGCAGTGGCGCAGGCGCGCGCAGCAGGGCTAGAGACCTGGGGTATGTTTATGGTGGGGCTCTCTGCCGACGACGAAGCCTCGATGAACGACACGATTGAGTACGCTCGCACAATCGACGTGGATGTTAAAAAGTTAGGAATTACGGTCCCGTTTCCCGGAACTCCGATGTTCAAGGATCTTCATCAGAAGGGCCGAGTAAAATCCTACGATTGGGATGATTACAACGTCTACAATGATGCGAGCGCCGTCTTTGATCATCCGAATCTGAGCTGGGAAACAGTCCGCGAGTATTACAAAAAGGCTTACATAAAAATCTATTACCGCAGCCCGCTCTACATTTTGCGCCGCCTATGGCGCAGCCTAAAATCCGGCGACCTGTTCTGGGACCTTTATTACGGCACGAAATTTTTCTTTATGCTGCACAAACAGCCGGAACTCAGCGCAAAAGAAAATTACGCCTACGAGCACAAGTGGCGGCCGCTCTCAGTTCCACCCGCCGAACTCGATCAGCGCGATTACCAAGTCGCCAAGAACAATAGTTGGAAGCGCGCCGAAGCCGTTTGAAAAAGAGGCCGCGTTAGGGCTTAGAGAGGACGCTTTCTCAGGTACACCTGGTAGTCCTTTTCTTCGGTCAACATTTCATATTCGCGCGTTTGTTCCGGTAGATAATACCAAAAAACATCCGGATAGGGATGGAACCGTCGCGGGGTAACATCTCCCCAAGCCATGGTTAAAAACCGAAAGACGCAGTCGGGACGATTGTCCGGATTTGTGTAGTGATCTGTATAGAACTGCCTGACGCGTGCGGATTGATCGAGTCCATGCATAAAGATGGATCGAGTCGCGGGCGCCATGTTTGTCATAAGAACACCGGGAGCAAATTCGTCATAGAACAGGGCGCTTTTGGCCCCTCGGCTCTCGCAAAGATTGATGTCGCGCTGAACTCGGTCGAGCAAATCTTTCTCATAGGGACTTACAAAGACACCTGCGTAGGGTCCTCGACTTATAAAGTTCGATGAAGTTGCCGGGAGTGCAACTTCAATACTTAGAAATTGTTGGTAGGCAATAAAGAGCGGAATAAAAAATCCTGCGAGGCGTTCCAGCTTTCTTCCGCGCGACTCAAGTCCCATTGCCGCACAAATCATAAAGATGGTCACGTTAGACGTGGCGTACATCGTAATCCCGCTCGTCCAGCAAATAATGGGAACCATGATAAAGCCTGTAAAGAATATTACGGATTGGGTCCAAGCGGCCTTTGAGTCTTCGTATAGTCGCATGAACAACACAGGAAGGAAGGACAAACAAAGGACGATTAGGAGTGGGGCAGTGAAAGGCATTCGTTCGGGCGGCTCTTTAAAAATCACAATGCAGCCGAGTACTAGCGCGAGCCAATACCAGGAAATCCTCCATTTTCGGTATAAAATCATCCAAGCCACCATGAGCAATGCGAAAATCCAAATGGGTGGAGCGAATCCAAGTACCAGGTCGGCCGAATAGCGGAGCTTAGCGGACGCTGACCCCAGGGCGCTAAATCCAGTCGTGAACTGGTAAGAGCTGAGAAGGGCTGGCCACCCGAAACGAAAAATTAAATACGTGAAAAGTAGCGCCAACATTACCGCTCCACTAGCGGAGGCGATAAGAAAATGTCGTAGGAAGACAAAGCGGAGCTTGAATCTCCACGCCGCTATAAGAACCCATTGCGCCACTGCCGCTGCGCCCATAGTTGGATAGGCGAAGGTGGCTACTGCGGAACAAACTCCACTAATCAATGAAAAGTCGGACCGATTCTCTTTAA
>JALHOQ010000116.1 GCA_022842925.1 Bdellovibrionales bacterium | reverse complement strand
GCTCTTCCGATCTCGTGAGTCTCGACCAGATCGCGCAAACTTTGATGTCACAAAGCATGCAGACTCGAAAGTCGGCCTAGGAGTAGAAATGGGTGCAGCGAAATTCGAAAGCAAAATTGAAAACGGAGTGCAGCTGATCCGGACGCCCACGATGTTAGATAAGAACGTCGTAACGGCTTTTGAGGCTAGCATGAACCAGTGGCTATTAGATCCCTCGACCTTGCATGTTTTTGATTTTGCGGGAACGGTGACCATCGACCCGGCTTTCTACCGCTTTATCGGCGCCTACAGACGCCAGTTAGCCAAGGCCGATAAGTTCCTCGTTTCTTTGAACCTAAAGGAGAGTTTGCACCGAGAAATCGTTGTAGCCGGCATGGGACAGGCATTTAACTCCATGGAGTCAATGGATCGTGCGAGGGCCCACGCTGGATTGCCGGGGGCTGGTGGTTCGGCGCCGCCGAAGCCACAGAGAATCGATTCGGCGATCATCAGCCATTTCGTCGAGGGCACTGTAAGCGCACTACAAATTCAGGCCAGTCTTCCTGTCAAAGGCGGGCAGCCGCATATCAAGTCACCGGAAACTCCTCTCTCCGAAATCGCGGGAGTGATTACGCTTAACAACCCACAGATGCCCGGTTCGATTGCGATTTGTTTTCCTAAGCCTGTCTTTCTCGGAATCTATGAGGCTATGGTGGGTGAAAAGCATACTGAGATCAGTCAAGAAATTCAGGATGCGGCGGGCGAAATTCTGAACATCGTCTACGGTCACGCGAAGGCCAAGCTGGCGGAAAAAGGAATCAAGTTTGAAATGGCGATCCCCGTCGTTCTAGTGGGAGAAAAGCTACGGATGCAAATGGGTCAAAGTGGTAAATCCATAATCCTACCGTTTGAGTGCAAGTTCGGCAGGTTCCACATCGAAGTTTATTTTAAGAAAGTTTAAACCAAGGAGAACGTATGTTTGCCCCAACCACAAAAATCTTGATTGCAGACGATATGACGACGATGCGAAAAATCGTTATGAAGGCGTGTAAGGAGCTTGGCTTTGCCGCGTTTTTCGAGGCCGCCGACGGTCAGATTGCCTGGCAGGTGTTAAATGAAAACCCGGACATAGGATTGGTTATTTCGGATTGGAACATGCCCAACTGCTCGGGTCTCGATTTACTGAAGCGCGTGCGCGCTGATGGCCGCTTTAAGTCCACACTCCCGTTCATGCTTGTGACGGCTGAAAATGAGGCCGCTCAAGTGGCGGAGGCCATTAAAGCGGGCGTTGACGGCTACGTGGTCAAACCCTTCGCGGCCAACGCGCTCGCAGCTAAGCTGGGTGAAATTCACAAGAAGTATAACAAGAAGGCGGCGTGAAAGTTCTGGCCATTGCGTTTAGTGAGGAACTGAAGTCTCTTTTAAGCTCAGCGCTTAAAGGCGATGCGATTCATTGGATTGCCACCAAAGATCAGTTTTTTTCCGAAGTCGATAATTACAATGACGGCATGTTTAGTGCCGTGGTTTGCGAACTTAGTGAAGGGCCGGAATTCGCCCTGGAAGTCGGCCAGGTCATGCGCAGTCTTTGTCCGCAAACGCCCAGCTTCGCCTGTGCCTTGGATAAAAAAGAGTTTGCCGCTAAAACGATTCGAAAAAACGGCTATTCGGACGTATTCCTGTTTCCGATCGATAAGGGTTCCTTTCTTGAGGCGATTGCTTCGGCGATGACTCCCGAGGCCCTGGCCAAACGGTCTTACAAAAGGATCATGAGTCCGGATCTGCAGGCTAAAAGTAAGCTGAGTTTCACGACATATGTGCATTTGCCTCTGAATAACAAATATCTGGTTTTCGCCAACAAGGATGAAGAGTTTACGGACAAAAAGGCAGAAAAGTTGACCAAGTTTCAAGTGGGTTCTCTTTACGTCGATCAGAAAGACTCGAACCGATTTTACGAGTACGTCGCCGAACAAATGAAGTCGGCGGACAACTCTTTAAGCGAGACGGAACGCGGTGAAAAATTAAAAAGCTCGATTCGCAGTATGTTTAACGAACTTTTCGACCAGAATTCGGAGGAAAGTTTTGATCACGGCAAAGAATTGATGGAGTCCTGCCGCGGCTTAGTTTCGACCTATATCGTCGGCCCAGGCCAGAAGACGGATTTTCATACTCGACTTTTGCGTACAATCGGGGGTGTGGGCATGGATTACTCCCATTCGGCCGACGTTTCAACTTTGGCGGCGCTGTTCGGAATCGCACTGGGTAGCAAAAAGGTGGAGGAACTGGCGATTGCCGGGTTTTTCCATGACGTCGCTTTGGCTAGCTTTCCGGTTGAATACGGGTATGAAATCAACCCGCAGTGGGACGAAGCCATAAAGAAAACCTTTCTCGATCACCCACAGCAGAGTCTGAATATAGTTAAAACGAAAAAAATGATCCTACCCCCGGAAGCGGAAAAAATGATTTTTCAGCATCATGAAAAGTTCGATGGTAAAGGTTTCCCAAAAGGCCAAGCGGGAGATCGAATTTTGCTGGAAGCGCAAATTCTATCTCTAGCCGATCAGTTCCACTATTTAACTGTAGCCCGACCGGGACAAGCGCGAATGAGTCCCCTGGAAGCACTGGAAGTTATCGGCAAAAACGGTTCACTCGGTCCAGCGCTCCTCAATCAGGCTCGCTCCCTATTCAATAAAAAATAGCTTAATCAGAAGGAGTGAAAGATTCGATCTGATCTCAGCTTTTGATCTCGTTCTACTTTTCGCACTTGAGGAGGAGCATCCAAACTGAAGGTCTCGACCACTTCCGCATGAGGTGTGTCCCAAAATTCGGCATGAGAGATGTGAACCCGAATAAGGGTCAGATCCGGATCCGACAATTCCCCGCTAAACCAATCCTGGAATCGGGGCGACCACATTTTTTTCTTTAGTAAATCGTCATGGACCAGCTCGGCATAACCGCTCATCGAAATGAAGCGGCTGTTCGAAGGGTCCATAAAAGCGAGGTTGATTCGACTGTCTTCTACGATGGATTCGACTTTACAGCTCGAGCGTTGGGTGAAGAACCAAAGGCTTCCGTCAAACTGTGAATTCTGAATGAACATGGGCCGGCTGTTTACGGAACCGTCCGGATGGATGGTGGTGAACATAACCTGATCGATACCACTGACAAGTTCTCCGAGGCGTTCGATTTGCTGTTCGCGTGTGTGCATTTGACCTCCCGTCGGGGGGAGCAGTGTGCAAACGCCTCTCCACCACTAAACTCAGTCATTCCGTTAAGGCGATGTCAGATTTTGAGGAAACTTTCCGCGACGCATGCCAACTGCGCGACGCGGCTACTGGCAAAGTTCGTGATCGACCCGTGCCCAGCGGTCATCAATCCGGGCAAAATGGAACTCGCAGAAGTAATTCACGTCAATTTGCATCCCATCGTGGAAACGTGCCCGCGTGCCTTCACAGACATAACCCACGCCCTGGCGATTCGACTCCATTTCGGCGCACTCCCGCCAACCTGAAGCGTCGCTGTTGTCGCCTTGGGCAAACCGCTTGGACACGGCATTGACGTAACCCTGCGGATTTTCAACAACTTCTGGCTTTAATGCGGCCGTCGCAGAGACTACGGCCACGATGAACAATGTGAGCAATACAAGACGCATGATTAAGTCGTATCGGCCCGATTGCGCACTTGGCAAGGAATTGGGTTTGGCGTCGGGGAAAGTTTGCGGTATCAGGATGGGTTCACAGAGACGTGTCCGGAGAGGTGGCCGAGTGGCCGAAGGCGCTCGATTCGAAATCGAGTAGACTGCAAAACAGTCTCGTGAGTTCGAATCTCACCCTCTCCGCCAGAGCCATTCCGATATCAGTTCGGCGTGCGACCAACAATGGTCCAAGGTTCGTAAATGCGGACTTGAAGGAAAAGATCCTTATAGGATGTACCTTCCCTGGTGGCATGGGAGAGAAGGATCTTTCCATCAGGCAAGGTCTTCCACAGCAGAGTGTTTTTTTGATGCTGGCCTGGGAATTCAATCAGACGATTTCCTTGACCATCAAAAATAAAAAGTTTTCCGTAGTGATGGGCGATGGCAAAATACTCGACACCAGCATAAACTTGCGACGTGATATCGAACGCCGGTCCTTCAAGAAACCCGTTCAAATCCCGCACCGAAACCTTGCCATCCTGAATATAGACAGAACATAGCCCAAAAGCATGGCCCCGTTTTGGCCGCGTGGTGACGATCCGAACCGAGCCATCGGGCATCTCGCTAAAAAGATGAGACCGGGCGAGATCCATTCCTTCGACATCCACCATTGAGTAGTTTCCGTTCACCTCTCGGCGTAACAACCCTTCTGTCAAAACGACATAGAGTTCACCTGAGCTGGTCGTAAAGGATCCGAACACGCCTTTCGATGACAGATCTTTGTCGTGTTGAAGTGTTTTGCCATCATAGCGAACAATGGAAAGTTTAGCTTTTCCATCATAGGCCAGGAGAAAAGCGATCTTCGAGTTTGAGGCCGCAAAAACTTCTTCGGGCGCAAATTCAACTCTAATATAGTCGTGGCCGCTTTCCTTTAACACCATGATCTTACTGTACTCGGGAAACGTCCGCTCGAGGCCACCATTCATCAAAAACTCACCCATTCCATATCGACTGAGATAGATTTTTACTTTTCCCTTATATTCTTCATCTTCAAAGGGTCTCACTGCCCCGGTCAAATGGAGGTGTTCTTTCCTCCAATCCGCGAGATAAATCTCAGCATACTTGATGCGTTGTTCGTGGAATAAACGGGGTCTTAAAATCGGCGCCGTCTGCTCTGCACTTTGAACTCTCGCCTGTTGATGGTGTGCACTTTTCGCAAGCTCACTCCCAAGAAATCGTTGGATTTCAGTCCACCGGTCAGAGGTCATGGCCTTCAGTTCGCGCTCGATACCCTGGGAAAGTGGTAAGCTGTCCGTGTTTAAAGTTTTTCCGCGAAAGGGATTCTTGGGTTCAGGCGAGCTCACCATAGTTTTAATGTCAGCTTCCGAAATCAGATTTTGTTTTAACGACGCCAGCACCAAGCGGTTGAAAGGATCGAGCATGCCCAGTAAGGCCCCTTCACAACTGGCATTTTCCGCCGCTGGCGAGCCGGATTCCGTCATCGCAAACAGGTTAAAGCCGCTTAGAATCGCTATGAGCGTGACTACACGTGCAGCTGGCATTAAGATTCTTAAACGAGCAACTGTTGTGCCAATGCCATGCGGGCTGGCCACCTTCTTGCTTACCTAGATTGCGATCAGTGAGAGGTGAATATGAAATCAATTGGGAAAACAAAAGTAAGATCGAAGTCCGCCAATAAAAGAAAATTGGTTAAAGCGGGAGTGATGCGGAAACAAGCTCATGCGAGTTCACGAAACAAGCGAACCCAGGCTAAGAGAGATCGCAAGGGTCGATAGACGATTCTAAATTGAATCTTAGGAGCCGTAGGTATCCTCGCTGGCGCCTTGTTCTTTGAGGACCTTTTCAATTTCTTGGGGCGACCGGCGTCGTCCCTTTCCGACCCCGGGGCAGAAAGCCGCGATTTCTTTGTCCCAAACTTTGGCGTTCATATTCTCCGGCCAAAATGGCCAGGTTCGGCACTGAGTGGGCCGGCCTTTATATACTTCGCACTTTCCATTTTTGAGAAACAGGCAGGCGGCGGTTTTGGCATTTTTTAAGCGCCAAACATCAAACTGTTTGCGGCAGTATCGGCGCGTGAAGGCGCTGGTCGAAATTTTTAGGACTCGGGCCATCCTTCGCCGATCTTCAATGGTCATCCAAACGTATCCGTACCCGCCGCGTGATACGCAGCAACCTCCCGAACCCTGGCACTCAAAGCGAAGCCCTTTTTGATACATGGGACCGGTATATGCGGCGAACACTGAAGTGTCACTAGGGAGTTTGTTTGCCTGGAGGGCGGCACCGCAGGTTGCGTCTCACCACTAAGCTTGTTACTTTTCTCGAATGCAAAGAGTTCGCATCGCTGCCCTTCAGTATTTTATCCGCCCCGTTAAATCATACGAAGACTTTTCCTCTCAGGTTAAAGCCTTTGTTGAAACCGCCAAAGACTATAAGGTCCACGTTTTGGTTTTTCCGGAGTACTTCACAACTCAATTGCTGACACTGGGGAATGTGGCCGGACCGATTTCCGATCAAATCCGCAACCTGGCTGCGCAGGAGGACCGGATCGTGGAAACTCTCTCTCAGCTTGCGCGCAAAAGCGGCATCGTCATCGTCGGTGGAAGTCTGCCGGGATTCAGCGAAGATAAGACTCTACTATTAAATAAGTGTTATGTATTTGGCGCCAACGGTGAGCATGGGGTGCAGGCAAAGCTGCATATGACTCGGTTTGAAAAAGAGGAATGGCTGGTGAGCGCCGGTTCGCGACTGAGAGTATTTGAAACGGGGTTTGGCAAATTCGCCGTGGCGATCTGCTATGACGTTGAGTTTCCGGAGCTGGCGCGCGTGGCGGCCCGCCTCGGGGCTCATTTTCTTGTGGTGCCCAGTTGTACGGATGACCGCAATGGGTATTTGCGCGTCCGCTACTGCGCGCAGGCGCGGGCGATAGAGAATCAGATGTTCGTTATTCAATCCTCTACTGTGGGTTCTTTGCCGATGGTTCCTGCTGTTTCAATGAACTATGGCCAGGCGGCGATCTACACCCCCAGTGATTACTCCTTCGCTCGTGATGGTTTGCTGTCCGAAGGCACGGTGAATCAGGAAATGATGATCATTGGAGACTTGAATCTGCAATTGATAGAGGACTCTCGGGCATCGGGCACGGTCCTGCCGTTGCGAGATAGCGCCACGACCGCGGAAGTCTTAAAGGTCGTTGATCATGTCACCCTCAAAAATTAAAGAGAAGTTCACGATCTTAAATCCGGCCCCTGAGCACTTCTTGGCGATCCAAGAGCTGTGCCGGCGGGTTTATCCCTTTTCAAAGCCATGGTCCCTGGCTCAACTCGAGGCCCACTACTCCTATTTTCGGGAGGGCCAATTCGTCGTGATGGAAGAAAGCTCCGGGAAGTTGATCGGCCTGGCTTTCAGCCTGATTATCTCGTGGGATGACTATTCCCCTTATGACAACTGGACCGATTTCACCAGCGCGGGCTTCTTTCACAATCATAATCCGCGCAAAGGGAAGACTCTTTATGGCGCCGAGGTCATGGTGGATCCGGAGTACCGCGGTCGCGGAATTGCGAAAGAACTGTATGCGGCCAGACGGGAACTCGCGCGGCGTTTTAACCTGAAGCGGATCCGGGCCGGCGCGCGGTTGGTCGGATATTCGAAATTCAAAGATACGTTATCGCCCGAAGAGTACACCCAGAAGGTGATCAACAAGGAAATCTTTGACCCCACCTTGAGCTTTCAGCTAGGGCAAGGCTTTGTGGTCCTCGATGTGGCGAAAAACTATTTGCTGAATGACCCCGAGAGTTTGGGCTACGCCGCCGTGATCGAATGGCTCAACACGGAAGTGGCGGGTGAAAAGGATCTCAAGCTGCAGAAGCAGTCGATTGAGAGCTTTATGACCAATCAGAACATTATGATTGAGCATCTGCCTATGGAGCTGCGTCGAATTGTCAGAAAAATGACCCGTCTGCTGGGCGAGGTGATCCGGGAGTATGAGGGCGACAGGTTTTATGAGCGCATCGAGCAGTACCGAAGAAAGCTGAAGCAGTCGCGCAACGACCGGGATACCTCGAATCTGGCCGCCATCGCAAAAAAACTGAATTCCGAGAGCAAGGATCAACAACTCAAAGTGGCGCATGCTTTTTCGCTGCTGCTTGAGATTATGAATCTGTGTGAATCCGCTTACCGAACGTGGCGCCAGCGACAGAAGCCTGTGCATCAGCCGCTTACAAAAAAAGTTGAGCTGAATTTTGTGCTCACCGCTCATCCGACCGAAGCCCGCCACCGGACTGTGGTTGAGATCCTCGGCTCCCTGACGGATTTGTTGGTCGAGGGCTTAAACAATAACTTCGTGTTCAACGAACTTGAGCTGTCCAGCAAATTTCGCATGTTGTGGCTGCATCCCCTGGTGAAGAGCGAGGCCCCGACCGTGAACGACGAGGCCGACTATATGTACTCGCTCGTCTTCGCCAAGGCGCAGGTGGATTTTTTGCTGAGTGTGAAAACCAGTTATGACTTAAATCTGCGAACCTGGGTCGGTGGCGATAAAGATGGACATCCGGGCGTGGACCATGTGGCGATGCGTGATTCCATGTCCGCTTCCCGCAAACATCTGGTGGCGATAGTCGCGCAGAAACTGGCCGTGGTTTTGGCTGATATTGAAAAATTGAAAGGCGTGGTGCGCGGAGGGGAGCATGAAAAACTGCGAATCAACCGTTTGATTAGTAGCCTTCGCTCACTTGAAGAGGTGAAGGCCGGAGATGGCCGCAAGATCGGTGAGTGGCGCACCAACTACCAGGCGTTTCGGGCCAAATCGAGTCCGTTCGTGAAGAAGCATCACTATGTTCAGCAGGTTTCAAAAGCGCTCGATTTGTTTCCCGCTCTCATCCTTCCACTCGAGCTGAGGGAAGATGCGGGGGAGATGGCCAAGGCCCTCGCCCATCCGACCGCACCGATCCGGATGATGCTGGGCGAATTGGCTCGAATCAGCGACAAATCGGACATCACGTTTTACGTGCGCGGACTGGTGATTTCCAATTGTGAGGCGGCCGCGGATATGTCAACCGCCAATTCGTTGGTTTTTCAGAGCTGTAAAACCCAGCGATTGCCGATCATCCCGCTGTTTGAAAGTGCGGCCGCGCTCCGCAATGGCCCCGGCATTTTGACCGAATGGTTAAAGGAACGCGCGAACAGCGAGCAGGTCCGCTTAAAGTGGGCGGGGAAGCTTGAGATCATGCTCGGCTATTCGGACTCAGCCAAACAGATGGGGGTGCTGCCCAGCCGCCATTTGATCCGCAACTCCATGTTTGAGATCGAGAACACCTTAAAAGGCTTTGGCATTCAGCCGGTGTTTTTTCACGGCTCGGGCGGGAGTGTGGCTCGCGGCGGCGGCAGCTTGCGAGAACAAATCGCCTGGTGGCCGGACTCCGCGATTCAGCTACCCAAACTCACAATTCAAGGGGAAATGATTCAGCGGATCTTCGCAACGAAGGAAATCTTGAATTCACAGTGCCTTCATCTGAGCAATGAGGCGCGATTGCGAAAGAGCCGAAAGGCAAAAATCGAAAAATGCGCCGCGCTGGACAAGTTGGCCGCCGCCGTGAATGAACGCTATCGGCTCTTTGTGTCCGACTCCGAACTCTTGACCTTTTGCCTCGAAGCCACGCCGTACAATTATCTGAGTGTTCTAAAAATCGGCTCACGCCCAGCCAAACGACCGTCCGCGGTCGCGGAGCTTGCTTCACTACGCGCCATTCCCTGGGTGCTGTGCTGGACCCAGGCGCGGCTTTTGTTGCCGACCTGGTGGGGAGTTGGCACAGCCTGGGAGAGCTTAACGGGAAGTGAGCGTTCTCAGCTCACGGCGCTTTTCACTCGGGACCCCTTCTTCTCCTCTTACGTAAAGGCGCTTGGATTTACCTTGGCTAAAGTGGAGCTAGGAATCTGGGACCGCTATCTGCTAGGAAAACACGGCACCTCCGTAGCCACGGAGCAGGCCAGCGCTCTTTTCCATAAAGAATTTCGTAAGGCCTTAAAATTTGCCAAAGAGGTCAGTCAGTCCAAACAATTGATCGCGCACAAGCCCTGGCTGGAAGAAAGCATTCGCTTGCGCGCGCCGTACGTTCATATTTTAAATCTTTTGCAAATCAATGCCATGCGAGAAAACAACGAACCCTTGTTAAAGGAAACTCTGGTCGGAATCGCCTGCGGAATGTTAACCACGGGCTGAAGGTGAAAATGAGACGCGCTCCTGTTGCTATTGTGTTCTTGATATTTTTTATTGTCGGACCAGCTTGGGCTAAAACTATCGTGGTGGTAGGCGGTGGGCTTGCCGGCTTAACCACGGCCTACGAACTGCAGAAGGCCATCAAGCCCGTGAATGGCAAGCTCGACCTGTATGTCTATGAGGCCAAAGACCGCCCCGGAGGCCGTGTATTCACCGTCCAGCTGAAAGGCCGACCGGCTGAGATGGGTGGAGAGAATATCAACGACGGCGGTGACGCCCTTGAAATGCGACGGATCGCAAAAGAGCTGGGCCTCAAAATCAAGGTTCGCCCGCGTGAACTTGTTGAGTCCTACTATCTCGATTCGGCGACGGGTCTGCGCCACAACGTGAACGATTTGATTCCGTATTTTCCGCCCCTGTCTCGTGAGGAGTTGATTCAGACTCTAACCGAGTTGGGCCAATCGGCACACAACCTTGGCGATGTGATCGACGGTTTTTTTAAAAAGTTTCCACCGCCCGATGCTAAAAGCGCGGAAATGAGAGCGGTTATTCGTAAGGCCGTCGAAGAGGGAATTCGCTCATACGAAGGTGGCGACGTTGCGGCCATGTCAGCTCGCTATGCGACCACCACACTGGTATGGACCATGGGGCGATTTCTAAAAAAACCAAGCCGAGACCCAGAGCCGGTGGATTCGATCGAAGGTGGGAATGGCCGAATGGTTCTCGCTCTCAGCCGGCACCTGGGGCGCCGCCTGGTTTTGAATCGTCCTCTGATCCGGCTGGATCGCGAGGGAGAAAAGTTTCGGCTCGAATTTAAGGGGCCGGGCAAACCCGTGATGGCCGATATCGTCGTGCTGGCGATCCCCGCTAAACCATATGCGGCGATTGA
>JALHOQ010000115.1 GCA_022842925.1 Bdellovibrionales bacterium | reverse complement strand
GCTCTTCCGATCTCCAGGCTTTCGGCGATGGAGCAATTGATGTTTTTCTTAGAAAAGGACTCGCTGCAGGCGCCGAAGATCGCGATCTCCGGAATCGGGGTCTCCAGACAATCTTCCATCCCCTTCACGTTCGGTACCAATGCGGAGAATCGGATATTTTTCGGAAATTCCGCGCGCCGCTTGTAAAGCTCCAGAATCAGTTCGCGGCTACCCGCCATTTGCGGCACCCATTTGGGCGAAACAAAGGCGCCGACTTCGATGCGACTTAAGCCGGACTGGGCGAGATGTTTGATAAAGGCGAAACGCTGGTCCACGCTCAAAATGGTGCTCTCATTCTGCAAACCATCTCGGGGCCCGACTTCCACCAGCTCGACTCGACCGCTCATGCTTCCACCACTCGCACCAAGACTTCGCCGAGGCCGACCTGCATTCCCGGCTGCACGTTCACTTCTGAAACTTTGCCGTCGCGGTCGGCTTCGAGCGTGTACTCCATCTTCATCGCTTCCATCACCACAAGCGCTTGCCCCTTGTTGACCGGCTCGTCCTTTTTTACCGAAACCCGCGTCACTTTGCCAGGCATCGGTGCAGTGATCACGCCCGGATTCGCCTTGGCTTTCTCCGAACCCACGCGCTTACTGCCGCCACTTACGTCCACCGCGTGAGTAAAGCCCTGCCAATGAAACCACAGGCGCCCATGGTGCTTAAGGGCGGGAACGCGCAGCCTCTTGCCCTGCCACTCGATATCAATCCACCTCATGTGCGGCTCCAGGTATGCGCCCAGGGATTGTTATCGGCTTGGAAGCCGCCCCCCAAGGGGCCCTGCCCACCGTCGGCGAGTTGCATGTTCAGCGTTTGGATCATCTTTTGTTCGCTGGCCGAGAATTCCGGCGCCTTCAACCCCGATTTGAAATGCGTCTCAAAAAACCGCGTGGTCATCTTGCCCGTCACAAAGTCCTCATGCGACAGGATTTGCTGCAAGAGGGGGATATTGGTGCGTACGCCGAAGACAATGGTTTCGCTCAGTGTGCGTTTCATCTTTTGAATCGCGCGGATCCGAGTCTCATCCCACACGATCACTTTGGCGATCATCGAATCGTAAAAGCTCGTCACTTCATCACCGGGCTCAAAGCCCACTTCGAAGCGGCGCCCCGCTCCCTGCGGCCACTGCGCCGCCAAAATCTGACCCGTGCTCGGGATTCCGTTTTGATAGGGATCTTCCGCATAGAGCCGGCACTCGATGGCATGGCCGTGGGGTTTGAAATCCTGTGACCAGCCGAGCGGTTGACCCTGGGCCGTTAGAATCTGCGCCTTAACCAAATCCACGCCCATCACCAATTCGGTGACCGGATGTTCGACTTGAAGGCGCGTATTCATCTCCATAAAGTAAAATTGGTCGTCCTGTAATAGAAATTCGACCGTACCCGCGTTCCTATACCCGGCCTTCTCCGCCAGCTCGCGCGCCGTACTCGAAATCTGTGCGCGCAAATCCTCGTCCAGCGATGGCGATAGGGATTCTTCGATAATCTTCTGATGGCGCCTTTGCACCGAGCACTCGCGTTCGAACAGCGAATGCACTCGTCCCGAGGCATCGCCAAAAACCTGAACTTCGATATGCTTGGCGCGATCCAAATATTTTTCTAGAAATACGACCGAAGATCCGAAGGCGCTTTGACCTTCACGCTGGGCCGAGAGGATCAACTCTTCTGCTTCAAACGGATTTTTAATGACCTTCAGTCCACGTCCACCACCGCCGGCCGCCGCCTTACAAATAACCGGGTAGCCGATGCGCTCGCATTCCTTTTTAAGACGCTCAATGGACTGATCGCTTCCTTGATAGCCGGGAATCGTGCGGCCGCCGACTTTGTCCACATGCTCTTTGGCCGAAATTTTGTCGCCAAACAAACGAATATTAGCGGGCGTGGGGCCGATAAAAACCATCCCCGCGTCGGCTACTTTCTGCGCGAAATCGGCGTTCTCCGATAAAAAACCGAAGCCCGGATGAATGGCGTCGGCGCCCGCGCTCTTGGCGCCGTTAACCGTGGCGTCGATATTTAAATAGCTCGAGCTGCTAGCGGCTTCTCCGATACACACCGTTTCGTCCGCAATTCGGTAGGCCAGAGTTTGCGCATCCACCGTGGAGTGAAGAAGCACGGTTTCAATTCCGAGCTCCTGACAAGCGCGAACGATTCGCACCGCCACCTCGCCACGATTGGCGACGGCGATTTTCTCAAATTTTCGCGGGCGAGCCATGCGGAGTCTCATTCCAAACGGGGGTCGTTTTATTTAAGAAGGCCTGCAGTCCCTTTTGACCTTCGGCACTCACGCGGCGGTCGGCGATCAGGCCCGTCACTTTGTAGCGAATGTCATTCCAATCCGTCGGCGTATAGGATTGGTGGAGCGCCTTAGTCTCACGTACGGCTTCCGGAGCCGCGTTCAGAATCAGCTTTAAGCTGTGTTCCATGTAGATGTCGACGTCACTGACGTTGCCGGAGAAGTTCACCAAACCGCCGGCCATGGCTTCATCAGCCAAAAAAACCTTCGCGGTGATAAACCATTCTCGAACCGAAGCCGCATGCGCGCGCTCCACGACAAAGGGAGAAATGACCGCCGGCACCAAACCCCATTTCACTTCTGAAAAACAAAACTGGGTCTTCAGCTCCGCGGCCACGATATCGCAAACCGCGGCCAACCCAGCGCCGCCTCCGAAACAGTGGCCGAACACTTTTCCCACAACGGGCACGGGACAGCTGCGAATAGCGAAAAACATTTCGAAGAGCCGGCTGGCGTCCTCAAGATTTTCGCTGTGCGAGTACGCCGCCATGGATTTCATCCACTCGATGTCGCCGCCCGAGCAGAAACTTTCGCCCTCTCCCGTCAGCACCACGGCTCGGAGTTTCTCTTCGCGTTGGAAGCCTGTGAAGACTTCGGTCAGCTCCTGAATCATTTCAGGATGGAAGGCGTTGCGCTTCTCGGGGCGATTTAGGGCCACGGTCACGATGTTCTGATTTGAGGTCAGCTTTAAATGCTTCATAGTATCCTCACATCCGAAATACGCCTTGCGCCTTTTCAGGCCAAGGGCGGTTGAAAGAGGCGTGTAGGGCTAAACTTAAAACCTTTCGAGTATCAACAGGGTCGATCACCCCATCATCCCATAACCGGGCGGATGAGAAATAGGCGCTGCTCTCACGATCATACTTCTCGAGGGTCGGCTTCTTGAAGTCGACCTGTTCGCGAGCCTCCAGGGTTTGGTTTTTGGCTTTCAACTGATCCAGTTTCACTGTCAAAAGTACGTTGGCCGCCTGCTCTCCGCCCATCACCGAAATGCGAGCGTTTGGCCACATCCACAAGAAGCGCGGCTGGTAGGCGCGGCCGCACATTCCGTAATTGCCGGCGCCATAGCTGCCCCCGATAATCACGGTATAGCGGGGGACACGGGCGTTGCTTACAGCCATCACCATCTTGGCCCCGTGTTTGGCGATTCCTTCATTCTCGTACTTTTTGCCGACCATAAAGCCGGTTATGTTTTGTAGGAAAATTAGGGGAATCATCCTCTGGTCACAAAGCTCAATAAAGTGGGCCGCCTTGAGCGCGCTCTCGCTGAACAGCACGCCATTGTTGGCGACAATACCGACCGGATAGCCGAAGATATGAGAAAAGCCGCAGACGATCGTTGTGCCGTAGTTGGCTTTGAATTCATGAAAGCGACTGCCATCGACGATCCGGGCGATCACCTCCCGCACGTCGTAGGGAACCTTAATGTCGCGGGGGATGACGCCGTAAAGTTCTTCGGCCGGAAAGAGTGGCTCTTCCACCTTCTCAACCGGATAGGGTACGAAACGACGAATGGGAATTTGCGCGACGATGTCGCGGGTGATTTGCAAGGCATGCTCGTCATTCTCGGCAAAATGGTCCGTGACACCGCTGGTGGCGCAGTGAACTTCGGCGCCGCCGAGGAGCTGGGCCGAAACTTCTTCGCCCGTCGCCGCTTTGACCAGCGGCGGCCCGCCGAGAAAAATAGTGCCGTTGTCTTTGACGATGACATTTTCGTCGCTCATCGCGGGAACATAAGCGCCGCCGGCCGTGCATGAACCCATCACGACGGAGATCTGTGAAATGCCAAGGGCCGACATCCGAGCCTGATTATAAAAAATCCGGCCAAAGTGATCGCGATCCGGAAACACCTCGGACTGCATCGGCAAAAATGCGCCGCCGCTGTCCACCAGGTACACGCACGTGAGCCCGTTCTCTTGCGCAATCTCCTGCGCGCGAAGATGTTTCTTTACCGTCATCGGATAGTAGGTTCCGCCTTTCACGGTGGCGTCGTTGGCGACGATCACGCACTCGCGGCCCTGAATCACACCGAGTCCGGTGACCACACCAGCGCCCGGTGCAGCGCCATCGTACATTTCATAGGCGGCTAACGTGCTGAACTCCAAAAATTCAGTCCCGGGATCGATCAAGGCTTGAATCCGATCGCGAGCTAAAAGCTTGCCGCGGGATTGATGCCGATCGGCGGCCTCGGCGCCACCGCCCTGGCGCACGGCTTCGAGCCGCTGCTTCAATCCTTGTACGACCTCCGTCATGGCGGCGGAATTCTGCACGAACGAAGGAGCTTGTTTCGATATGCGGGATTCTAGAATGGACATGGGCTAGAGCCTATTAGGCGGGAAGGAATTTCTCAAGCTGAAAGGCCACATGCAGGTGGGCCTGCAGAGCGGAGCGACCGTCACCCAGAAACGCCGGAACAATGAACTCAGCCTCAGCCGTATGGCCGCGCGCGATATCGAGCCGGATCCTTTCCCACTCGGCAAAGTCGATCTTGCAACGAAAATCCACAGCTTGATCCACAACGTGATGAACTTCTAAGCGGCTGCCTTTGAACCAGTAGCGGAAAGGAAATTCGTGACGGTAGCGCAGCAGCACGAGGCGCAGGGCCAGCTCGGCGCCCAGAAGCAGATGGCCCTGGCAAACTTCATTGTCCACCGAGTTGCGAACACTTAACGGGAGGTGCACATGGGCCGCGTTGCCCTCCCACTCCTTGACCTGAAGGCCCGAGTACCAAAACGGCCATTCCGACGCTCGCTTCGCGATCTGACGCGAGAGCCAAGGACTCATTTTTTGCACCTGTTCGACTACTTCGAGGAACGTTCCCCAACCGATGATTTTGTTGTGCCGCATCCGATTCTCCGTTATGACTACCTTAATATGAAAATTGTGAGCGTGTTAGTCTTTGCTTTTGCGTTAGTGGGAACGTGGGCCCTGGTACACAATCCCCGCCCCGTGGCTCAATCGGTACATATCGGCATTCAAAATGATTTAAAAAATATCATCGCGGAGTACGTGCAGAAGAACCTGCCGGAGAGCAAAAACCTGCGCTTTGAGAAGTTCTACACTCAGACTTTAAACAAGTCCCGTGTGCGCGCCGTGTTCGCTTACTCATTCGAAGACAAAACTGAAGAGGGCGAGCCCGCGGCGGTGCAAATTGACGGTGAGGCGATTTTAAATAAGATCGACGAAACTCCCGAGACCGTAACATGGAGTTTCGATCAGCTGACCATCCAGGACAACAAAGTGACTTTTACCGACCCCATTCAGATCACAGCCGGCACCGGAGATCAGGGCGGCGAAGCCAAACCCGACGCCCCACCCGCGACTCCAGCCGATCCCCCAAAGGAAGAAACGCAGCAGTGAATATTCAGACTTCAACAACTGGAATAGACAAGTATATCAGCATAGACGAAGAAGGTTACTTTCACTTCGACGGCAAAAAGGTCGATGACGAAGCGTACGGGCGCGAGCTCATTCAAAATATTACGGCTGAAGAAAAGAATCGCTTTACGACCGCCCTCCAGGGCAACAAGGCGTGGCTGGAGTTTTTCGATGCGCCTCTCATAGCGAAACATGTGCGACTCAGAGACGCAAAAGTCGGAACCATCGACCTACCCTATAATACCCAGGCCGAGTTCGAGTTTAGCAAACTCTCAAACGATGAATGGGATCGCTTTCATGGCGAAACGACAAAAGGCGTGCCCTTTGTTTTTTCTCGCCAGGCCCAATACGAATTCTTTGATCTGCTCGACAGTTTTGATGACGACAGCATCACCGTCAAAGGCCATCGCCATCCCGTTGAGCCGTGGCTAAAGCCCTTCGTCGACTCCAACAAAGATGGATTCTGGTCGACCATTTATCAGACAGAACAGCCAGGCTGGGAACTGCACGGTCCCACGCCGGTGTTAAAAGACATCCTTCCGCAACTGAAGTTAACCAAGGCTAAAGTGCTGGTGCTCGGTTGTGGTAGCGGCCACGATGCCGCCTTTTTTGCCGATGCCGGTCACGTGGTCACGGGTGTCGACTTCAGCGCTGAGGCCATCAGCCGCGCGACGGAACTGTACGGCAAAAAAGAAAATCTGAGTTTTTTAAAGGGCGATGCTTTTCAACTTCCCGAGGCGTGGAAGGGTAAGTTCGATCTCGTTTTTGAACACACGTGCTACTGCGCCATCACACCCGAGCGGCGCAATGAGCTGGTCAAAGTTTGGCGCCGCGTACTCGCTCCCCAAGGTCACCTGCTCGGCATCTTTTTTGTCATGGAAAAGCGCGAAGGACCGCCGTTTGGTGGCAGCGAATGGGAAGTGCGTGAGCGCCTAAAGAACAGTTTTAATTTTCTCTATTGGACGCGCTGGCGCCAGTCGATCGAAAACCGCAAAGGCCGCGAAATCGTGGTCTACGCCCGTAAAAAAGATTAATTGTTGCGAAAAAGTTTCGACTCGGTCGTGGCCGGAGTCAGAAGCGTTTTTAGTTTGCCGGTACTCGCCGGCGACCGGCCTGAGCTGGTAGAGGAAGCCAACTTTTTCGGCCCCATAATCTCGAGCGTGATTCTCGCAAAATCATACTGAAGATTCCGCGCTAGGGCCGGTGATCGGCGGGCCATATGATCGCAGCTTTCCGTATTAATCACATTTAGATCCTGGCGGGTGACACGCTTGTCGGCCACGGCGCTGAGAGTGGCTTGCGTTGTTAGAAAAATGGCATATTCCAAATGCGGCAACATGTTTTCAGCCCGACGAACGGGTACGGCCTGATAATCAATGTCATCCCGACCGTCGGGCGCACGGTCGGCCGAGAATTCAATCATTCGTGAGCGATAACGGTCTCCGTGGATGTAGCCCAGATAAAAACTACGGCTCTCACCCTTGCCATTGATGGGAATGGAAAAGCGCAAACGATTTACTCCCGCCGGATTCAGCGGAACAGAAAAAACTCCCACACCGGCGTCCACGATCAGCATCTTTTCACCGCGGGCGTTTGCAATAGATGTAAAGGCTAATCCGCCGTGCGCGAACACCGGGCCGATTTGAGGTCCATTGCCGACCACATCGGCGACGGACTTAGCGCACTCATAAGTGAGCAATTCGTCCAAACTCGGAGGCGCGATTGTCGGAGCAGTCGTAGCGACGGCACCGCCAAATATAAAAGAAACGATTTTAGTCCACATTCGGGTGCGATCCTTTCACACCCCCATACCAGTCACCTATAGAGCATTACAATCCCAGGACCGCGCTGGAACGCGTATAGAGGGGGATGGAAGGCCCATACGTCCAAATCTTGTATAGCCGTCAATGGAGCGCGCAAAAAAAGCGAGGCCCCTTTTCAGGGGCCCCAAAATCATCGTTTGGACCGACTATAAGCCGGATTCTGTGTCGCCCGGAGGCTCTCGATGCGAACCTACCGGGACGGTGATCATTCGTCTGGGCCGGGTTTCTCAACCCGGCTCTGGCGATCAACCCGGAAGCGAGCTTAAGGCTGCCAAATGCTTCCCTATTTGATCTTGCTCCACGCAGAGTTTGGCTGTTTTCACTCCGGCGGCTCCCTCAAGGCTTCCCGTTCCCGGCCTCGAGCTCATAGCCCCGGACATTCTCTCTGTTCCACTGTTCCTCACCTTACGGTGGAGGGACGTTATCCCTTGCGCTGCCTTATAGGAGTCCGGACTTTCCTCCCCCGGAAGCAAGCCTCCGGAAGCGGTCACCCGTCGATCCAAGACCGAAAGATTTAGCACAGTTGTCGCGTGCAAGTACGGAAATTGCTGAGTAAAAACTCGAGGGTTTAAAATCAATAGGAGTGGGGTTCAATGGTAAGACTTTTACTGGTGACGATATTCTTTTTAAATTTAGGGGCTTACGCTCACGACCAGGCCAGCGGCGAAGACGGCTGTGAACGCCAGTTAAAACCCTACGAAACCATGCGCTACCACATGTACGGCTTTTTAAAGAAGCTGACCAATGAAATTGACGAGCGCTTTCCCGAGAACCGCTATTACCGATTGGGTATCGGCCGGGCCTCTGGCCCCCTGATCGCAAGCTTGCGGGAGGACGGTAAACAGGCGGCCTCCCTTCCAATAAGAATCAATTTTCAGGGGCTGCTCAGCCCCGCTCAGGAATCCCGCTTCAACGCAGTGGTGAAGTTTTACCTTCCGCCTGCGGATGAGTTGAAGGGTAAGTCTCTTCTTCTTTTGATTTATGATGAAGACGCGCGTGCCTTTGTTTCATTCGCGGCGCAACTGGAGTGGTATTTGTCCCAGCACAAAATCCCAGTTGAGAACGTCAGTGTCCAGTTCTTAACCTCTCAGGACCGACTGGCCTACATCGACGGACAGCTTGCGCGCAGTTTCAGCGGCGATAAGAGCCGCTTCCATGTGCGCCCGCTGGCCCTCTCGAATGAGGTTCGGCATTGGCTGCACGACTCTTTGGGTGATCAACACTCAGGCCACGAATTTTTGTTAAATGACGTTTTAAAGGACTCGGCTCTTAAACTGAGTTTTAATCCAAGACCCCAATTTCTCGACCTAGTTGCGGACCTGGGTCAGCTTCCGCCGCGCATGCGACCACAAGCCAAATAGCACCGCTCCGGACTGCAGCACCACCAGACCGTAGGTCATAACGAGCGAGACCTCGCCCGTTTGCACGGGCAAGAGACTGGCCATGGCCGCATCCCATTGGAGCGAGCCGAAGATCAGAGGCAGGAACACATACAAAATCAAAAGGGTCGCGCAAATAATAAGATCGGCGTGTCGACGCTTGAGAGCCGACGATAGCCAGAGAACAATCCCAATATCTCTGAGGAGCAACAACCAGAGTTTGCCCGGTTGAAACTGAAAGCGGCCCGCCCGGCCTAGAATTTCAGCCGAGGCGTTCGCGTCGGTCATCTGCAGAAACAATCCAAATACCGCAAACACCGAAAAAATCGCCCCGCCCACCGCCCACTGGGGCACCAACTC
Source organism: Bdellovibrionales bacterium (assembly GCA_022842925.1). Classification (GTDB taxonomy): domain Bacteria; phylum Bdellovibrionota; class Bdellovibrionia; order Bdellovibrionales; family UBA1609; genus JALHOQ01. Next base: position 1,697 of record JALHOQ010000115.1, on the reverse strand, counting down.
TAAAAATCGTCGCCAACGGCCTTCTGCGGCCAGCATTCGCAGATGGCGTAGGCGGCTCAAGTCCGTCGCCTCAGCACCCGCTAAGGCCAGTGTCGATAAACCTAAAAGGCCAATGGCGACAGCAAATATCTGAAGCAACCCGTCTTCCTCTCGAATTCCGAAGCCCGCCACGTATAGGGCCATAAAAATCAAAAACAAAAACAGCACCCAAGGAAGTGTGGCGTGCTGGAGTTCTTGCTTGATGCGATTGTGGAGACCGAGAATCGCGAAAACCGAAAATACAACGAGGGAGACGAGATATATATCAGAGGCGACATACCCCATTCGCCACCAATCATTCATGTTCGGCACATAGTACGCGGTGAAATAGAACCAAAAGATTCCGCCCACTCCGATCGCGAAAAAGGAATTCAGTCGCGACTTGATCGGATTGCGTTCCGCCATTTGAAACGCGGCCAACAGGCTGACCGCGTGGGCGAGAAAGGCCGTAAGAAAAATCGCGCAAACGTCGAGGAGCGGGGTCGAGATCACCACCCGGTCCATTGAAGCGGCTGGCGCTCCGGCCGCCGTCACCAGATAGGCGATCGCCGCCAAAATGCCTCCGTACCAGGCGTAAAGCGTTCCGCCGATCAGTTTTCCGATCAACATATTCCACGGCGTGATCGAAGACATGCGTTGAAAGATCCAGGTGTTGTCATTGACTTCGTTTAAGTACGATTGCGCCGCCTGCCAACTCCCATAGATCAGGAGCACGACAGCCATAAAACCTTTGAGCGCGCCGAGTGTGCGGCGATAAACGTCGACTTCACCCTCGGTGCCCATGACCGTCGAAAGCAGAATCACCAAAATCAAAACCACCGGCATAACAATCATTCGCGCCGGGCTGACTTCCAACCAAACCGATTTTAGAAGTTCCGGATTGCGATGCAAATAACGTTCAACTACGGTCATGTTTTCGCCTATTGGATTTGGTTAAGATATTGCCGTTGCAAACCATCGCGCTCGATAAAGAATTCCGCGACCGGAATGCCCTCCGCGATCAGCTTATTCAGCAACTGCACTTGCGAGTCATCGCTGCCGGTGAAATTCAGAAAAAAGTGATCGTCTTTCTCGGTGTAAGCGCCCGCCACTTGGCTCAGGCGATTCTTTTGCTCAGCACTTAAACCTTTGGCGCGGACAATCAGTCGACGTTGGATACCGGTCATAGAACTTTGGTTCTGCGCCAGCTGGCCTTGCTTAAGTGAGAGAAGATGATTGGCGTACTGGTCGAGTTCGGCCAGGATGTGCGACGAAACTAAAATCGTCATTCCGCCCTTGTTCAGTTCACGAAAGAGCGCGGCGAGAGAAGTGCGCGCCTCCGGGTCAAGTCCACTGGCCGGCTCATCAAGAATCAGAAGACGCGGTTTATGAATAATGCTCTGACCGATGGCGAGGCGCTGCTTCATTCCGCGCGAAAGTTCGGTGACGTTGTTTTTTCTTTTGTCGGTGAGACCGACCTGCTTCAAGGTTGTCTCCACCCGCTCGGGGACTTCGTGAAACGGGACCTCGTGCGCCAGACATGCGTGTTTCAAAGTCTGCTCCACGCTCAGGCCGTCATAGAGACCAAAAAAGTCGGGCAAAAAACCCACGCGGCGATGAACCTCACGCGGGTTTTCTTGAACGTTAATGCCATCAATTAAGATGCTCCCCGATAGCGG
>JALHOQ010000114.1 GCA_022842925.1 Bdellovibrionales bacterium | reverse complement strand
AGCATCTGAGTCAACAGGTCGAAAACATTTGGTTAGAGGCGTTGTTGGCTCCCGTTGAAATATCAGACGAAAAATTGACCCGACTCGGAGTCTCGTTAAAAGCTGATGAACATGGCACGGGCGCCTATAAGGCAACGGAAAATGAGTATATTAAGCAGCTCAAGGCCAACGTCTACGCCCTTAAAGCCGATGGCCTGGATGAACTGCGCCAGGCCGCTCGCCATCAGATCCAAGCCCTGGATCAGGTGCGCCAAGTTTTAGAGGAGTCGGCAGCGCAACCGGGAATTTCAGCCGACAAAAAGGCTCAGGCTTCATTAGCGGTATCGCCCTCGCGCGAGACCGCATTGGGTAAGGTTGTGGAGTTCAGCGAGACCCGACTGCAGTGTGTTGAGCACGCCGCCAAAGTTTTCGGCGCCATAGGTGTCTCCATCATCGATTTAGGCGGCAGCTATCAATGGTCGACCGAGGATCTACGCGCCAAGTACGGCGTTGCCGATATAAACCAGCTGACAGCGGCGCAGAAAAAGCAGATGACTCGCTCTGTATCGCGGCTCTCCGAAATTCACATTCTCACCTTAAGAACCTGCGTCGCACCAACAAAAATAAAGTTTATTCAAGATGAAATGGCTAAGCTTGGGGGCCGGCAGTGATTCGCTTGCTTTTGACGACAGTTGTGATCTTCCAAGTCACCGTGGCGGCCGCTGAGACTCGGCCGCTGGATCTAATCGAGATCGCAAGAGGCACGACCGCTGAATTTGTTTTTGTTGCGTCGGCCAATTGTCGCACGATCTATTTTCAGCCCCGACTCTATTCAGTGAACACTCAACAAAGTGCAAAACTGCAAATGGGATCCCTAAATCGAGTCATCGCGGTTCTCGAACCCAAACCCGCGATTCCCGATGACCGTCAGAAGCAGGAAATTCTAACTCAGCTAAGTCCCTCCATCCCGTCATGCCCGGGTACATTTGATTTTCAATCCTACCCTGCCGCCCTAACCAGCTTAAGCGCCGGCGATATTAAGGCTGAGCCGCTTGGCCAAGGCCGGTGGTCCCTTTCGATTGATCTTCCGGTGGGTCAGTTTGAAAAACGCTATCCGACCTATTTCTCCCAGCCGCGAATTGAGCTCACCACCTTTAGGCGCGATGTGCTGGCCAAGATCTCACTCAATGCCGAATACCACGCGTCGGCCGAATTCTTCCAAAAATATTGGACGGAGAGAAAGTGCACCATCAAAGAAAAGAGAGTGTTGGCCTGGGTCGATCGGAAGGAAAACTGTGAGGAAATTCAAAAAGTCTCGCAGTACTTGCAGAATGCCGAATTCGAATCCAAAATCCAGCTCGTAGAAAAATACGATGTCACCTATCCCAGATCCCGTCTGGGCGAACTGCGCTCGCGAATTTTGAGTCGATGGGCCCTTTCTTCGTTTACGACTCTGCAGGCGATCCGCATTCACGACACCTTGTTCGTGACATTTGGTGATTTACGCAAAAATGCGTACGACATTTATTCTGATGAAGTGGAAGACGAGAGGATGCGGACCGAAAGCTACGGAGCTTCGTCCGAGCTCTCAGGATTAATGGAGTTTATTGGAGGCAGGCTATGAAACAATGTTGGATTGGACTGACATTGATACTTCTCTCCGCAGCTTGCGCTCAAAAAAAGCCTGGAGGTGCTCCGCCACCCGAACCCGTAAAGCCGGTTGTGGACGCCACGCTCACTCGGCTGAATGAAATAGAGAAGAACCTGGAATCTTTCAAAGTGGAACTGCGCCTTTATAAAGAGTGTTTACGATTGAAGCCAGAATTCGATTGCTCGGATTTGGCGAAGCAACCCGGTCGCAGACCATTGTAAAAGGATATGAGTCATGGAGGACTTATGAAATGGATTTTTCTGATTATAACAGCATTGAGCGCTTTTGAGGCCGCAGCCAATCAATGCCGACAAGCCAGCAACGAGTTAAAGGCCATTCGTAATCGCATGGGCGGCAACTCGGCCCAACACGGTCGCTTGCAAGCGGCGATCGATCAGAACCGAGGGGTCCTTCAACAAATCGCGACGACTTTGCCGGGTTGGGAACACGGCAACGTGTCCTGCGGCGGAATAAGCCGAACAACGCAAGAAGCGATAGAAGCCATCGAACTGGCTATTCAAATGGTGGAGGCCTCATCTATCAATGCGGCCTATCTTGAAAAGGTTCTGGCCTCCTTGGCCGAGCAATCGCGGGGGAATCCAAACTTTTCATTAAAGCAGGCCATTCTAGAATACGTGAACACCTGGTTTATCTTGCCCAGCTCACGCGCTTTTTTGCTGGAGATTGCAAAGATTTTTGACCTGTTGGAACAAAGGGACTCTTCATGGCGAAAAAACGAAAAGGCGTGGATCGAAGCCTATCTCACAGACCAAAAGCCTTTGATTGAACAGCTGCTGATCCGGCTCAAATCTAAACATAATCAAATCACTCATGGCATTCAGCAAATTGAGAAGGACTGTCAGGACCGTATGACTAAAGTGAAAGAACTGATGGATCTTAAGGCCAAAAAGGAGCAGGAAATACAAAACATGCAGGCCGAGCAAGCGGCGCTGAACGCAGCGAATGCCAAGCTATCGGGCGAAATGCCGGGATGGCAGTCCGTTCTTAATATGTGCTCACGGTCCATGGATCGAGCTCCCAAATGAAATACTCAAGTTTAGTTATCTCATTTCTGCTGACGTTAGGGCATAGCGCCGAAGGTCGACAGGGCTCTTGCGCCTTCGCTCATGCTCGCCGTGAAGCCGCGAAAAGAGCCGATCAGGCTTATGCCGCGGAAGTGGGTCGAATTCAGGCTCTGATTCAAGTCCACACGGCTGAGGTCAACAGGGCCAATGAAAAAATTCCGGAGACCGAGCAACATGTGAACACGTGTCGAAACATAAACCGATCAGCCGTTGAGGCGGAGAGCGCGCTGGGACTAGCCATCCAGCTGCTGGAGGATGTCGCGGTCAATAGTCAGTATTTGGATCAAGCTATGGCCGAACTGGGACGGCAAGTGCTCGCCAATGAAAATTTGAGCCTCAGTCAGGCGATTCGCGAATACCTGAGCCAATCTGGGAGCTTTTGGCCTGATTCCGAGAAAAAGTTTTTGCACAATTTAGCTAAGGCTCTAGAGATCTTAGGTCAAAAGGAAGTGGCCTGGAAAACAAAAGTACGAAGTTGGCTGCAAAGCTATCTCGAAGGCCAATCCTCAAAGCGAACGGATCTGCTTTCGCACCTGCGTATTTTAAAAACCGAGGTCGAGCACGCAAATGCCCAGGTCGCCTCCGGATGCAAGGCCGCCTCCGAACGATTGGCCGCCCTGAATGTTACAAAAACAGGAAATCAAGCGGCCATCAATCAGTTGGGCCAGGAACTCGCGGCGCATGGAACCAAATACCCCGCGATCAGTTTGGAGAATGGCAGAGCAAAGGCGGCCGTCGACAATTGCGGCCTAACCGACGACACCCCCCGTGGCGCCGGCAGGACCCGTTAGGAGGAATTATGAAATGGATTTTGGTTTTAATAACAGCATCAATGTCTTTTGAGGCCGCGGCATTACGCTCATGCTATGAAGTGAACCAACAGTTGGGAGGGATTCGTCATCGCATGGGTGCCAATTCGGCCCGTCACGGCCAGTTACAGGCGGCGATTGATCAGAACCGAGGGGCGATTCAGCAGATCGCGACGGCTTTGCCGGGCTGGGAACATGGCCAAGTCGCGTGCGGTGGGATAGCCAGAACGACTCAAGAAGCATTGGAAGCCATCGAATTGGCAATTGAAATTGTGGAGACCTCTTCAGTGAATGCCGTATATCTCGAAAAGGTTCTGGGCTCCCTGGCCGAGCAGGCCAGAGGGAATCCGAACTTTTCGTTAAAGCGGGCCATTCAAGACTACGTTAACACTTGGTTTCTTCTGCCCAGTGCCCGCGCTCTACTGCTGGAGATCGCGAAAATTTTTGATGTGCTCGAAAAGAGAGATTCCTCCTGGCGAAAAAATGAAAAAGAGTGGATCGAGGCTTATCTAACGGACCAAAAACCGCTGATCGAACAGCTGTTGATTCGGCTTAAAGATAAACACAATTCGATCACTCATGGCATTCAGCAAATCGAGAAAGACTGTCAAGACCGAGCCAGCAAAGTTAAAGAATTGGTGGCGCTGAAGGCAAAGAAGGAACAGGAAATCCCGGCTATGCAGGCCGAGCAAGGGGCACTGGCCGCGGAAAATGCCCAATTAGCAGCGGAAGCCTCGCGCCTGAGCTGCACTGACATCGATGATAGAGCCCCGAGATGAACAGAAAGCTCACGATTTTAATGCAGAGCGTGCCGACGGTCGCTAGCGTGGATAAGGTGCGAGTTCCAATCTACGTAAATATAATAATATTGCTAATAGTACATATATATGGCAATATTATCAGGAGATGTCGGCAACGGTGATTTTCGGGCAGTTTGAATGGGACGAAGCCAAAGGCCATGAAAACTCCGAAAAACATGGTTTGGATTTTTACGCCGCAACGTTAGCATTCCTCGATCCAAATCGTTTGATTGCCATTGACGAAAAACATAGTCGAGCTGAGGAAAGGCTCTATTGCATTGGACGGATTGGTCGCAAGGTTGCGACAGTTCGATTTACCCGTCGAGGGAAGAGAATTCGAATCATTGGTGCAGGCTTTTGGCGGTCAGGAAGGAAGGTTTATGAAGCGGAAAATAAAAATAAGAGACAGGAATGAACCATACGGCAAGTTGACTCCTATCCCGGATTTCTTGCCTCCGCCCGAGGAATTGCTTCCCCGTGAGGAGACCATTAAAATTACGGTCGCGATCGACGAAAAGACTCTCAAATTTTTCAAGAATTATGCAAAGACATCGGGTTTAAAATACCAGCGCATCATAAGGGAAGTTCTGAAGGGATACGCCCGACGCTACGGCGGCTGAAAAGCTTAGCTCTTGAGGTCGCAGTGAAGCTCGAGGCGCCTGAGGTTGGCTTCGATTACGCGGGGGAGCCTTTTGAGAGGTGGGCGATTAGCCGAATGAGGTGAGGTGGAGGCCGGGGATTTCGCGGGGGCGGAAGTTCTCGACCTGGCCGGCCACCACCATCAATCGCCCGGCTTGGGGCCCGGCCATAAGCCGCCCCGGCGCGAACCCCGCGCAAGCGACAGAGGCCGCGCCTAAGCCAATAAGAAATTCTCGGCGTTTCATGGAGTCACGATACCCCGAGCCCGCGACATAGGAGGTCAGTGTGATCGAGGCGCTATCAGTTCGCCGATGGCCTTTGGCTCGCATGGGGGAACATACACCCCATCCACGCTAGCGACCGTCGGCACAATGCGCATGTGGATAACTCGGACATTTGGGACGGACTTAAATCAGCCGGTGAGTTTATTTCAGAATCGAACGCCAGGCCTCACCTTCGGCGATCTTCTTAATGACTTGGTTTCGTTCGATTAGGAATTTTCGCAAATGCCTGGTGATGATCGGGTCGACTAGGGAGCCCAAAACTCCAAAGGGGCACACGAATTCGAAAACGTCTTTCATTAAGGTCATCGTGTCCGCGGACTCGAAAGAATGAGTATGGCGAAAACTTTTGAACGGTCCTTTGACCTGAATGTCGGCGAACATTTTAGGTCTTTCGAACTCTGAAATGGTGACGGTCATCCGGTGATTGACTCCGAAATGCTTGGCCTCCCAGGTGACCGTATCGCCAAGATTCAAGAGGCCCGTGACTACACCGGCGACGGCCCTTTCATTTGTCGACTCTGCGGATACCAAATGAACGTCGACACTCCGACTTAAATCGAAGCACCGTTCAATCGGTGCCCGAATCAAGGTTTCCAGCTCAATAACACCCATTCTTATTTTTCGCCGTCTAGCTCGGCCCGGAGCTGGTCCAAGAAGTCTCGCATATAGGCGACCCTCTTTTCGGCCGTGCGGCGAGCGGTTTCCGTGTTCATGCCGTCCGCAAGCTTAAGAGTCTTGATATAAAAGTGATCGACCATATTGCCATCTTCTAAGGCGCGGTCTTTTGCAAATGGGGCATCTGCTAAATAAAAAGAGGAGCCCATTTTGCTGCCTGTAGCGACGGTTCGCATAATTCCAATAGCGCCGACGGCATCCAAGCGGTCCGCATCTTGAAGAAGGGCCGCCTCTAAGGTTGACGGCGCCTTTCCTAAGGAAAAACTATGCTCCTCAATCGCGGCACAAATCCTCTCGGTTTCTTCAAAACTAAAATCCGGCTTAAGATACTCGCGGGCCGCACGGGCCGACATCGCACTGGCCTGCCGACGCTGGGGATGATTCTTGGGTAAATTCACGATGTCGTGCAGAAGGGCTGCCGCCAATAAAACCTCGAGCTCGCCGCCTTCAGCCGCTTGCAGAAATCGACAATTGGCCATGACTCGTTGAACATGAGCCCAATCGTGCGCTGGATCCTGGGAATTGTATAGGGGTCGAACTGTCTGTGACAGATGGTCGATTCGTGCCATCGCCCTTTTGATACTTCACGTCGTCATCCGCGGTCACTTGAAATGTGACTTTGGCTTTTAAAATAATCTGGTCAGAGCGTGTAGAATCATTCCATCAATAGCCAAGCCAACTGATGAGCCAATCAATCCAAACACGACTCCGCTTAACTCAGGACCGGTAGCACGGTCAGAGTCCTGATAGTCGACAATGGCCTCGGCCATTTTACCTAAGCGACCTGAATCTAAGGAGAGTTCCGCGATGTAAAGATCGACTGCCTCATCAATTCCCGGCTTAAACGACGAGGATTTCGCCAGGTGTCTCAATACTGAAACAATGTTTTCCAATCTCCATACATTGGCATTTTTAGAGGTTCTCGGGAACAGATCTGAATCCACCTGATAGCGATTCAAACCATCCGTGATCAACGGGAGCAGTTCATTCATCGCGGCGGCACCTATTTGGCTACGAATTTTCCAAAGAAGATTAGAAATAAAAAGGCCATCATTGTGAGCTTCTCCGGTCAAATCTAAAATGGATTTCAATACCACACCGTGGTTGGCGCGATTTTCAATGTCTCGGAGTTCGTCCGCAGCAAGCTCTTCTGCTCGGGGCGAATTGAGATAATGAGCCGCGATGAAATCGGCCAATCCTTCTTGAATTGTGAGATCGGCATTTACAAGCGAGTCAGGTCGATAGGTCGCGAACAAGAAGGAATGGGCCCGCTCGTGAAACAGCACAAAGCGGTCCGTGACATATCGCGAGTCATGATTCATGGGCAAGAGTTTGATGACATGCTTAAAGCATCCGCGACGTAGCGTAAGCAGAGGATAGCGAAACAGTCCGGGGCTCAAGGCCGGGATCAAGGTGTTGTATTGAACGACGATTTTCGTGATGTCGGGAATCCTAAACCCCAGAGCTTCGAAATGGGCATCATAGGCTGTAAGCTGATCAACTACGCGATTAGCAAACACTCCATCCGTCACTGGGTTCAGGGAACCCACCCTCACCCGATCGGAACGGGCATGGGTAAACATAGGCAGCTGCGGTTTGACTAGACCATGAAATTGGCCAAGCGAGAGATAGGCGATATCCAAGATGCCAACCACCGATTTCTTAACTCCATCCCAGCTGAAGTCCGGGGTTGGCCAACTGAGCTTGGGAATCCAGGAAGGTACAGGTTTGGCGGAAAAAATCTGCTCTAATGGCAAGCTGTACTTGGTCCCTTTATCGCCCTCATCAAAGTCGAAAATAATTGATCCCTCCCTTTTAGTAACGGCCGTTAATCGAGCCACGAGGGGATTAGATGAGTTAATGGTTTGCACAGTGTAGCGTTGACCGATGTCAGCTTTTTCGACACCGGGAAGCCGCAAATGGTCCTCACAGCGAACGTCGGCATTCGCGGAAGGCACAAAAAGGGCTGCTAGGTTTAGCATAAGCAGGAACGGGACTAATTTTGGCGTCATGGGATTCATCTAGAGCAACATACAGGCCACGGTTATGTGCCGCGAGCTCAACTTGCTTTCAGGGGCTTCGGCAAATGCTTGATCTTCTTCGACGCTTTATAGAGATCGACGGCTTTTTGCGCGTTCAGCCAAAACTCAGGTGTGGTCTTCAGCGCAGCCGCGAGCTTCAGAGCCATTTCCGCGCTCACACTGACCCGGCCATTTACAATTCGATTAATGACTTTCACATCACAGCTCAAATGAGCCGCAAGCTCACCCTGAGTTGTCCCCATGGGCACCAAAAATTCTTCTTTTAAGATTTCGCCAGGGGTGGTCGGGGCTCTCAACATTTTATTCATATAACTCTCCTTAGTGATAATCGCAGACTTGCACTTCTGCCGGGCCAGATGCCGTCCACTTGAAAACAATACGCCACTGATCGTTGACTCGAATACTATGGTACCCTCGCAAACTACCGGACAAAGCTTCGAGCCTATTGCCTGGCGGGGCCTTCAAATCTTCAAGGACGTCTGCGTAGTGAACCATATCCAATTTCCGCCTTACAACGCTCTTAACAGCAATCCAGCCAACACCTTTTTGCACTTTCCCGGTCAAGAAGAACTGTTCCGTTGCCTGATCTAAGAAGGAGCAAATGGCCATAATTACTTATACCTCAATTAGGTATACCTTGTAAAGGTATTTCGAATAGAGCCGATAGCCATTGGGCGCACTAGGCGGGACATACACGGATGTCTTCGATATGCAGCCGGTCCAACTTTAGAGGCATGACACTTCCAATTGTTTTACAGATGATCAGGAATCCACGAGCTCTCTTGAAAAATTCGAATGGTCTTTGGGCTTCTATCGAATTTTAATATTCGCTCTTTAAGGAGAAATAAATTTATCCGCAGCCGCTCTCTCGCGGCGTCCCATTCACTTCCTAAATCTCGCTCCTCATCTAAGCTCCAAATTTGACCAAAGATCGAGGAGGCAGATACTAAAATATATACTCCACACTCTTCGGTCCCTCTCATTTTACCCAGCGACTCCGAAATCGTATTGAAAAAGTTTAACGCCGGGGAATCCAGGCTAAATGCCGGCTGATTGGCCAGAGTGATGGATTGTAAAATCGCTTGCAGAGGTCTAATTCCCATTTGCCCTGCAAGCCCATAGCAACGGCTCATCTGAGCGCGCACATCGGTAGCACTGGGGCAGGAATATACTTGAATTTCGCAATGAGGAGACTGGCATTCGGTTATGTACGTAGACTCCAATCGACCTTTAATTCGATAACGGCTGTCAGCTCGGTCATCAAAACGCCCGTACAGACCGGCAGTTGATTTCTTGTCGAAAATCTGATTACGGTCCATCGATAGGGCTGCGTGCTCTAGGGTGCCCTCACGAAGAACCGTTAAAATATCCTCGGCCTGCTCTTTGCCAGTATTGCGAGAACAGAATGTCTCCAAGAAAAATCGCAGTTCAATTCCATCACTATGAACGAGAAAATCTTTGTAGCCCTTGGCAGCTAGAACGCTATTAAAGCAGTTGGCCCCATCATGATAGCTTACAACACCATCGAGCGAAGCGACAGACCACTGCGGCACCAAGGGAACCTCCCCGTACGCATTAAGAGCATAAAAAACAGAAAGATAGGCAAAAAGTTTCAAGGCTCATTCTCCAAATATGCGTTCTGGGATTATTTCTGCGATCCCAGCAATCTCGCACAGTAATCTAGCGCCGAACGCAGTTTTTGAAGCGGTCCAGAATTCTTTGGCTCAATCTTCTGAAGAGCTTGAAGAGTCTCAGAAGCAAATACGGACGTATTAATCTCGGTTACTAGGTGGATTCTAGAGGAGGCGTTTTCTGCAACGTCTACGCGAAATCCGCGAGCCACATCCATATCGGCCACATCGATTTTCACATCTACAAGCACTGAAGCCTGAATTAAAGATGGATTGATCAATCCGACGACCACGAGAGGATCCGCAGGGGTGAACTGGCGTCCTGCATTTTCACCGATCACGTTCTTAAGGGGAGGAATCATCTCCATCAAATGCGTATCCCAGCTCTTTCCAGCAATCCTGAAGGTCGAAAGGCCGTGGGACTGGGCGGTTTCAATTTGCTCGATTATTTGGGGGAAGTTCGTGCGGCTTACACTTCCACCTGCAAAATTAGGCTTAATGATATGAGACGAATAAAGAGTCATCGAGATATCCGTCATCGCCATAAGCTTGGCGCTGGCCACGCCGTCCATATTGACGTTGTATGTGGTTCGTTTTTCCATGGCTTCTGTCTTAGGATTTTTAACATCCACCCAGCCGCCCATCACATGGATGTGTTTTATGGCTTCTTTTAATCGGGGCTCAGCTTCAAGGACGGCAATCAAATCCGTCGGTGGCGCCAGCAGGAGTATTTCTACTCGGTTACCGGTTTGCAGGGCACCGGTGAGAGATTTGCGGAGACCGACCTCGAGCTGATCGCTTCCTTGCAAAAATTCCGGAGAGTTTAACTTAGCCAATTCGCCTTCACTTAGGATTCCCACTCCTTCTTGATGATATTCGCGGGCGGCTTTAGACGACGCGATCTCGGCATAGTCCCCAGCCTCACCGCCCGCTCCCACTAGAATCGGGATGTTCTGCAATTTTGTGCCCTTTAGTTGGTGGCGAACTAGGGCTGCTTTTCGGAATGAGTTTTTAACGGTGGTCCCAATAAGCTGAACGCGAGATGAGAGTCGGGCCGCAACAATCTCCAAGGCAATTCGATCATCAGGCTCCATATCGGTAATGACGATCAAATCCCGGCCGGCGGCATGGCCCAAAAAGGGCACAAATATCGACAGGATGAGAATAAGGCCTAATAGCGTAGTTCTGGATTTCATACTTAGCCGATATTGCAAAAAAATAGCCACTGAGTGAGCAAGCTGAGCCAGCCCTTGAGGGTGGGGATAGGCGCGGGCCTTTGGCTCGGCAGGCGGGACATGCACCCCATCCACGCTAGCGACCGTCGGCACGCTGCGCATGTGGATAACTCGAGGGTGTCGCCCGATCATCCACCAGTTAAATCGTGAGTGAGCAGGCTGAGCC